>NZ_SMNY01000049.1:0-48197 GCF_004353535.1 Cupriavidus sp. L7L | reverse complement strand
CAGGGATGACTGAAACTGTCGAAGCAGCTTCGGATGTCGCCCTCTAGAATCCACTCTGCCGAACAGCGGCGTGACAGAGCACTGAAACACTGTTCGATGGCGTCAGCGGTCGAACGTTCAGGCCGGAAGCCATAGGAGTTCAGGTCCGCCAGAGTTTCCGCAACAGGTTCCAGCGCGAGCTTCCACAAAGCCTGCATCGCCCGGTCCCGCATGCAAGGAATCCCCAACGGACGCCTTTTCCCATTGCTCTTGGGTATATAGATGCGCCGCAACGGCATCGCTCGATAACCGCGATGCCGCAGCGACAACATCCCTTTCCACCTGGCCGCCGGAGATGTCCAAATCTTCCCGTCCACTCCCGGCGTTCTCTTGCCTCGATTCTCCATCACTCGCTTGACGGCCAACATCTTGCCGCTATGCGAGCGGGTCAGCAGACGTTGCAAGACTTTCGCCTTGCCCCATCGACCTTCCCGAACTGCCTTGGCGATACGCATCTGAAGCCGCTTCACTTCCGCTTCGATGCGGGGCCAGTTTGCCTGATCCCACATTAGAGCAGCAGGCGAGGACGCACCAACGCCCGGCACCTTCGTGTCGTTCGCCGTCATCTGCTTTTCCTCGTGCAACAGTTTCTCAAGATTCTCTCGCCATGAATGACCATGCGGAAGTCTGCCCGCTTTCGCGTAGAGTAATGTTGCCTTGCGACGCAACTCCTATCCGACCCGTTACAGGCCGACGTTCGCTTTCTCCGCCATCCTTTGCCCGCACCGCCAACAGTCTTCCTTGCGGTCGACCTGCCCATGTGGCCGGGCAGCGATACGGGTTTACCGTGTTCCGCGTCGTTCGCACGGATGGTTTAGGTTCCGCCTTTCCACCGGTGGCATTGTGTGTCCGTGCTGCCCGAGTACTTAACGAGCAGACCTGCCACATTCCCGTTTGGGTGAGGCCTGTCAGTGTCTTTGGCCCCTTGGTGATGACGATGTTTATCGGCGATTCAGATCCCTTAACCTTGCCATCCAGCCTAGCGCCCCCTCCGCGTCGACACTCGCAGAGGAACGTCGATCTCGCGATCTCCGTTTGGCTATTGCCGGGCTACATTGTCTCGGTGGCTTCATACCCAGCCGTTGCCAGCCACGCATGCACCGATAGACTACGGGCGACGGAACGCCCGGTTTCCTCCCGTCAGACTTCGACGGCAAAACAACGAACTACGCGACTTTCACGTCGCACAAGGACGATTACCCCGTTTTGGCGCGCTCTCATATGTTCGCCCCCGCGTCGCCGATGGAAGGCGTGCCCCGGCTTGGTTCTGGCGAGTGCTCGCTCCTTCGCCAGCCAATCCTAAACGGCACCTTCGGCACGTCGTCAAACTAGTCTCCCTCATAGGCAATCGTGCTGAGCGCTTGTCGTAGTCGCTTCATCTCGCCTGCGCCAATAAGCTCCTCGTATTCCTGCTCGACTGCGTCAATTGCTTCGTGGATCCTGAGCAAATATTCCAAACCTGCCTCGGAGAATGAAACCAGAAACGCGCGGCCGTCAACTTCGTCTTCCAACCTGATGACTAGCCCGGCATCTTCCAGTTCCTTGATCGCCTTGGCCACCGCTTGCTTGCTGATGCCCACACGGCGCGCAAGCTCAGAGCTGCGGGTACCTTCGAGATCAATGAATGGAAGGAGGTTGCTGCCTGGCAGCGACGATTGCATGCCTTCCCCGCTTCCCTCCATTCTGGCCGCAAGCCGACTGACGAAATCTCTACGCGCAAGTAGCAACAGGCGGCCGATGCCGAAACGTCTTGCGTGGCGCAGTTCATCAATTTTTTTAGTGCTGATCATGCTTGGAATGTATCCGATGTTGATGCGCATTTCCAATCTCACGCACACAGACGTTACGTATGATGCATATGGTCAACGTGGTTGACTACTTTGCGGAAAAGTTCTAGGATTACTTCAACGACAACTGGCCGCGCAAACGATGCAGGCAAGTGAAAAACACAAAACCAGAGGAGACAGACATGGCGACAGTCCGTGCATACGGCATTGCGCTGCTAGCAGTTGCCACCTTGTGGTCGGGGTCGGCATCTGCGCACGACTATCCTGATCACCCAGTGCGTTTAGTGGTCCCATACCCGCCGGGGGGTAGTACCGACCTGATCGCCCGCCTTTACGCAGAAAAGCTGTCCAAGGAACTCGGTCAGGCCGTGGTCGTAGACAATCGCCCTGGCGCTGCCACCAATATCGGCAGCGAGGCCGTCGCCAGAGCAAAGCCTGACGGTTACACGATCCTTTTCGGTGGGGGCGGCCCCACCATCAATGCAATCTTCGGGCCGATGCCCTCGTTTGACCCATTGGCCGCCTTCGCTCCAATCAGCTTGATCGCCAGAGTGCCATTCGTGGTCGCGGCGAACCCCAAAGCGCCCTTCTCCAATATCAAAGAGTTCTTGGCTGCGGCCCGCTCTGCGCCCGGAAAGTACTCGATATCAAGCGCCCAGTTGAACCTCTACGTTGAACTGCTGAAGAACCGCGCAGGAATCCGCCTGTTGCATATCCCGTACAAGGGCGGCGCGCAAGCCGCCACGGATGCGATCGCAGGCCAAGTCGATTCTGTCTACGCTCTTGTACCAGTGCTGTTGCCGCACCTGCAGGCCGGCAAACTCAAGGCGCTAGGCATCACTTCAAACAAGCGGCTGGAAGCGTTGCCCGCTACGCCGACATTTGTCGAAAACGGCGTGGATTACGACATCACCATCTGGTATGGCCTGCTTGCGCCCGCTGGCACGCCCAAGCCAATCCTGAATCGCTTGGCGGCTGCCACGCAGAGCATTGTCGTCGAGTCCGATTTCGTGCAGAAGGTCAATGCCGTCGGCGCTGTGGCCATCGCGAGCCAGCCCGGAGAATTGAGCGCGCAGATGAGGGCAGAGAACGCCACATGGCAAACGGTCGCCAGGACCATTCCGGCCCTGCTGCAAAGCACCGCCAATAAATAGGGGAAGCAGGATGTTCGAAAGACACATTGAAGAGTTTGAGCAACGCACTCGCGAAGCGATGTCCATGGGCGGGCCGGAAAAGCTAGAGGCGCGCAAGGTCCAAGGCGTTTTGAATGCAAGGGAGCGTATCGACCGACTTGTCGACGCCGGCACGTTCCTGGAGGCGGGTCGGTTTGCCACCTCCATCCGGCCTGAGGTCCGCGATCGCACACCGGCTGACGGCAAGATCACCGGATATGGCCGGATCGGAGGAAGGGAAGTCGCCGTCGTCTCCAACGACTTCACGGTGATGGGCGCCTCAAGCAGCTCCGTGAATACGAGCAAGGTCGGCCACATGAAACATGTGGCAACCCGCCGCGGCTTGCCCATGGTGTTCCTTGGAGAATCCACGGGCGCCCGCATGCCGGATGTCATGGGCGCAGCGGGCGTGGGCAGTGGCGACCGGCCGACGCAGTACCGCCGTACCCGCGAAACGCCATGGGTATCGGCGGTGTTGGGGCACTGCTACGGCTCGTCTTCTTGGTATGCCGCCCTTGCGGATTTTGTGGTGATGCGCAAAGGCGCTATTACCGCAGTTTCCAGCGTCAAGCTGACCTCGATGGCGATCTCTGAAGAAGTCGATCCGGAGTCGCTGGGCGGATGGCGGTTACATACCGAAACAACCGGCATGGTCGACCTAGCGGTGGATAGCGATGAAGAAGCGCTGGACGCTGTAAAGAAGTTCCTTTCCTATCTGCCTAGCCATCACAACGAAGCGCCACCTGTGTATGCGGTTCCGGCAGGCTCGGGGGCGGAAATCGGCAAGATACTAGACATCCTGCCGGAGTCGCGCAGTCGTGTCTATGATGTTCGCAAGATCTTGGCGCTGATCTATGACAAGGACTCCGTGTTTGAGTTGAAGGCCCGCTTTGGCAAGTCCATCGTCACCGCACTGGCGCGCCTCGACGGAAAAACCGTGGGAGTTGTCGCTAGTAATCCGATCGCTAAGGGCGGCGCCATCGATCCTGATTCCTGCGCAAAGGTTGTGAGCTTCATGGTGCTTTGCGACTCGTTCAATATCCCATTGGTCTTCATGGTGGATCAGCCTGGCTTCCTGATCGGAGTGGAAGGCGAGCGCAAAGGTGCCATCGGGCGCGTGATGAACTGGATGAACGCGCTATCGCTTGTTACTGTGCCGAAGATTTCGGTAGTCATGCGCAAATCCTACGGCCAAGCTGTCCTCAACATGGGCGGCGGGGGCAACGCCGATGAAGTTGCCTGCTGGTTTAGCGCAGAAGTCAATTTCATGGACCCCAGATCCGCCGTGTCCATCGTCCATGGCGTTAAAGAGCATGACGATCCGGCTCGCTTTGGAACCTTGCTAGGCGAAATGACCAAGGGGACTACCGCCTACGATGCGGCAGCCGTGAACGCTGCGCATGCGGTTATTCATCCTGCCGACACCCGAGCCTACCTGATACGCACTCTCGAGATTCACCAGATGCGCTTGAGCGGGGGCGTCGGCGAGCACTTGATGCGCACTTGGCCAACTAGCTACTAGAAAGCCCTTTGCTGGCGCAAGAATCGATGCGCGACGCCGTACAGGCGTCGTGCAGGGTATCTCACACCTCTTTCCAGGGGAAACAGCATGTTTAACAAGGTCATCGTGGCCAACCGTGGCGCGGTCGCGGCCCGGGTATTACGCGCCCTACGAGAACAGGGTATTCGCTCCGTCGCGGTCTATTCCGAAGCGGACGCCCGCCTACCCTACCTGGCACAAGCCGACGAGACGTTCTGCATTGGGGCGGCGGAAGCAAGGCAAAGCTATTTGAACCAGGATGCGATCCTTCGAGCCATGCGTGCCTGCGGCGCAGACGGTTTGCATCCAGGCTACGGCTTTCTTGCCGAGAATGCCGAGTTCGCCCGCAAAGTGAACGCCAGCGGAGCGCGTTTCATCGGGCCAAGTCCCGAGTGGATCGACGCGATGGGACACAAGACCCGCGCTCGGGAACTGATGGCCCGCCACGGCTTGCGCATGGCACCCAGTTCGGGACTGCTGGATGGCGACGAGGCTGCAGCGCTGAAGGCGGCGCACGAGATTGGCTATCCCGTCCTCGTCAAGCCAGCAGCCGGCGGCGGCGGGATCGGCATGCTGGCCGCACGCGACCCCGATGAACTGCGCTCGGCGATCGAACGCGCGGCTTCCCTATCGTTGCGTAGCTTCGGATCCGCAGAAGTTTATCTCGAGCGGCTGATGCACAAGCCGCGGCATATCGAGTTCCAAGTGCTCGCAGATCGCCATGGCAATGTCCGCCACCTCTTCGAGCGAGATTGTTCGATCCAGCGCCGACATCAAAAGGTCATCGAAGAATCTCCAGCTCCTCTGCTGCCGCGTGGCCTTGTCAATACCGCAGCCGATGAAATCGTCGAAGTCTTACGCAAGCTGAGCTACGACGTCATCGGCACAGTGGAAACCCTGCACGGTGACGGTGCCGGCTTCCAGTTCCTGGAGACCAACACGCGGCTACAGGTCGAGCATGCGGTGACCGAGGAAATCACTGGCATTGATTTGGTGAAAGCACAAATCAGGCTCGCCAGCGGCGAGCGGCTTAATACTGTCCTTCCAGAGGAAATCGCTGTAGACGGGCATGCCATTGAGGCACGCATCTATGCCGAGGATCCGGTGCGATTTCTGCCGTCGCCGGGGATCCTGAAGACTCTTCGCTTTCCATCCGGCACGGGTATTCGCATCGAGACTGGTTTTGAAGAAGGTGCAACGGTGACGCCTTATTACGATCCTTTGATCGCAAAGATCATCGTTCACGCTGCCCATAGACAGGCAGCAATCGATCGCCTGATCGAGGCCATTGACGGCACCGTGATCGAAGGTGTTAAGCACAATCTTCCTTTCGTTCGGCGCGTGCTGCAAAACGAAGCATTCCGCCGCGGTGACGTGCATACGGGGCTGGCCACAGAGATTCTGGCAACCGCCTCACAAAAGGCATAGCTAGAGAACCTTCATTGCAGCCTTGTGGCTGCCAATAGATATCAAGGAGAACATCATATGGCGCATATCGAAATTCAATGCGAGGTGACGGGAAAAGTTTGGAAGACGCTCGTTCCGGAAGGCACCCCGATCGCTGCGGAGGAGCCGATTCTGATCGTGGAGTCCATGAAAATGGAGATTCCCGTCATGAGCGACAAGGCCGGCACACTTATTGAACTCCGCGTGCAGGAGGGGGATGCCGTCGAGGATGGGCAGGTGATCGCGATCGTCCGGGTGTGACCACCGTTTTTGCTTACGTAATGAGAAGAAGGGGAGGCGGTGGCAGGATCTCCGCGCTGCTTACAGCGGTCGTCGTGGTTTGGTCAATTCGGTCGACCTCCCCTCATCAAGATCAATGGAGACATGGACAATGCGGAAGCTACGCAGACATCTGGTGAGCTTGCTTGGAATCCTGATAGCAGCCACGAGTGCAACTGCTGAGGAGTGGAAGCCCACCAACCGCGTGGAGTACATCATTCCCGCCGGAGCCGGGGGAGCGGTGGACAACTACGGTCGGATCATGAAGCAGGCGCTCGATTCGCGTGGTGTGTGGGGAGATCAAGTCTTGATCATCAGCAACAAGCCCGGCGGCCAGGGCATGATCGCAGCAGCGCCGCTGTTGCAGAGACCGGGAGATGCCACGGTATTCACTATGCTATCGACGGGCCAAATGCTGGCGCAGGTCCAGGGAGAGTTCAAGCACGATCTCCTGAACGATTTCACCATCGGTCCAATCTTCTTCGAGGAGGCGATCGGCGTGGCCGTCCGCGCCGACTCACCGATTCAAACTGCCGCCGATTTGGTGGCGCAACTTCGTCGCGCGCCGTCTTCCCTCAAGATTGCCGTGGCCCCTGGGCTCAACAACCATATCCATATCGGCATTCTCAAGCCGCTTAAGGCTGCCAGTGTCGATACGAGCAAGTTGACAGTTGCACCGTTCCGCTCCTCCGCCGAATCCGTCGCTGCCTTGCTGGGCGGCCACGTGGACGTCGCGTCTGCAAGTGCTGCCAATCTGCTCAGCGGGGTCAGAAACAAGACGCTGCGCGTGATTGCAGTGTCGTCGAGCACCCGCCTCAAGGGTACGCTGGCCCACGTCCCAACCTGGAAGGAGCAAGGTGTTAACAGCGTGTTCACCTCAATCCAGGGAGTCCTGTTTCCCAAGAACCTGAGTCCGGAACAGATTCGCTTCTGGGACAAAACATTCCGGATGCTTTCAACTTCGCGCGAATGGGCGGGCGCGCTGGAGCAATACGAAGTCACCCCCAGATTTATGGACCATGCACAGGCCCGGGCATATGTCGCCGAGCAGTTGAAGGCATCAGCCGTTCTCGTGCGTGAACTGGAACTGACAAAATGAACCAACATCACGTGGAACAAGATAACCGCCCTCTGGCTGGCCTTCGCGTCATTGAGATCTGCACCACAATCGCCGGCCCTGCTTGCGGCAGACTCCTGGCGGACTTTGGTGCCGATGTGATCAAGGTCGAACCACCTGATGGTGATCCGGTCAGGCAAATGGGCAGCCATGTTGGTGAGGTGTCACTGTATGGTGCGTCGATATTGCGCGGCAAGCGCTCCATCGCTATCGACCTGAAGACGCCAAAGGGCCGAGAGATCGGAGAAGCCCTGATTGAGAAGGCGGATGTCGTTCTCGAGAACAATCGGCCCGGTGTGCTGGAGCGCATGGGTCTAGGATATGAGCAGATGTCAAAGCGCAAGCCCGGCCTCATCTATGTGCGCATCAGCGGCTATGGGCAGGATGGCCCTAACTCTCGGCTGCCAGGCTACGGGGCGATCTGTGAAGCTTACGGCGGGGTACGCCACATGACGGGCGATCCTGATCGCCCCCCTTCGCGCGTGGCACTCGCGACGACCGACTATCTGACCTCCGTCTATGCCGCATTCGGTCTCATGGCTGCGCTGCGGCACCGGGATCGAACAGGCGAGGGGCAAGTCGTGGATGCGGCGCTCTACGAGACGGCGTTTTCGCAAATGGAGGCCATTGTCCCGGCGTATGAACAGCTGGGGACCGTACCTATGCGGCAAGGACCGAACCTCCCATCGATGGCGCCCAATAGCTTATACCCGACCCGCGACGGTGGCTATGTGCTGATCGCCGCCAACAGCAACGCGACTTTCTTTCGGCTGGTCGAGGCAATGAAACAACCCGAGCTGCTGTCTGACGCCCGTTTTTCGACAATTCGTTCTCGCGGCGAGCCAGCCAATATGCGGGCGCTCGATGCGATCGTGGGTGCCTGGACTTCCCAGTCGAACGGCGCCGACACTGAAGCTCTCTTGCGAACAGCTGGCGTGCCAGTGTCGCGTGTCCTAACCATCCAGGACATCTTCGCGGAACCACACTATCGCGCAAGGAACATGATCGAAGCCGTACCGCATCCTACGCTTGGCACATTGAGTCAGATCGGAGTCGTGCCAAAGCTATCGGCCACCCCGGGGCGCATCAATCACTGTGGTCGAGAAATTGGGGCCGATACCGAAGGCATTCTCCGGCAAGAGCTTCGTTTGAGCGATAGCGAGATCCGTGTGCTACTCGAATCCGGCGCGGTACGAACGGCGACCGCATCCACCGTCTGAAACACTCAGGGAGACCTAACATGCAGGCCAGTAAGGAATGGGCAGGCGCATTGCAAGAGCTTGAGCAGCGCCGCCGCTTCGCGCAGGCAATGGGCGGCGAGGACGCCTTGGCCAGGCTGCGCGCCACCGGTAAGCTCAATGCTCGCGAACGCATCGATGCTTTGGTTGACCCCGACTCTTTTGAAGAGTTCGGTGCCTTGGCCGGTAAGGGCCGCTATAAGGCGGACGGAGACCTGGAAACGCTGACGCCTTCAACCCAAGTCATGGGTCTTGCGCGGGTCAACAACCGCAAGACGGTCGTTGTTTCTGATGATTTCTCGATTCGTGGCGGCTCATCCGAGGCGGCCGTTGCCGAGAAATGGATCTATGCTGACCGCTATGCATACGAGTATAAGCTACCGCTTGTACGGATGGTCGATACCGCAGGCGGCAGCGTCAAGCTGTTGAAGCAAATGGGTTACACCAAGATCCCCGGCTATGCCCTTTTGCCTGGTGCGGCTTTGCTCGGCTGTGTACCGGTGGTTGGAATCGCCATGGGCGCTTGCGCAGGATTAGGCGCAATTCGCGCAGCGACGGCGCATTTCTCGATCATGATCAAGGGCAAGAGCCAAGTCTTCGCGGGTGGCCCACCAGTCGTCAAGCAGGCGCTGGGCTACGACATCGACAAGGAGTCTCTAGGCGGTTACGACGTGCACAAGATCAGCGGGGTGGTACACAACGCCGCTGACACCGAGGAAGAGGCATTTGCGTTGGCGCGGCGCTTTCTCTCCTATCTGCCACGGAATGTTTGGGAGGCGCCGGCTAGGATAGTGGTCGGTGACTCAGCCAAACGCACCGACGATTGGTTGAACGACGCGATACCCAACGACCGACGCCGTATTTTTGCGCCTCGCAAAATCCTGCAATCCATCTTCGATCAGGGATCGGTGTTCGAAATGTCGCCGCATTTCGGAGGTTCGTTGATCACCTGCCTGGCCAGGCTTGATGGCTACGCGGTGGGCGTAATGATCAACAATCCCATGGTCATGGGCGGTGCACTAACGCGTGCAGCCTCCATCAAGATGGAACGATTTGTCGATCTTTGCGACACATTTCATCTGCCCATGGTAAACCTCGTGGACCAACCAGGCACGATGACCGGCCTTGAGGCTGAACGGGATGGCACGATGTATGCCACCCTCAGAGCAGGCGCTGCCATCGAACAATCGTCCATTCCATGGTGCGCAATCGTAATCCGGCGCTGTTTTGGGTTGGCCGGCGCAATGCTGAGCCCGAAGTTCGGCGCTAGCGGGACGGCACTCGGACACCGCTTCGCGTGGCCGTCCGCGCGCTGGGGCTCGATTCCGATTGAGGGCGGCGTCGCCGCAGCGTATCGCAAGGAAATCGAAGCGGCCGAAGATCCGCAAGCACTGCGCGAACAACTGGAAGCCGAGTATCACAAGGTCAGCTCACCCTTCCGGACTGCGGAAAGATTCGGCATCGTCGACATCATTGAGCCAGCGGCAACACGTCCCTTGCTTTGTGGTTGGGCGGAGGACGCGTATCAGCGAACCCTTCTCACCTTAGGCACCAAGGCGCGCACCATGCGTTGATATGCGATCAGCATAGAACCCTATCGCTCCCTTCTATGGGGCTCGTTACACAGAGGAGCAGCAGATTGAATCGATCGCGGGTCGATTCACGTCGCTCTCGTGCGCCATAGAACCGTTGCTCCGATACATACCCTTTCTCGCTGCAGCATGAGCATGAGCCGCCAACACCGCTCTAAGGCTAGCACGCAGTGAGACTCATCGTCGCTGTGCAGACAGTGCGCGTCTTTTACAGGAGAGTTTCCGTGGACAATTTTTCCATTTCCAGCTCACACAGCGACGTCTCGGGGCACAGTACACGCTTGCACTTTTCCACATTGGGCCATCGCAGCCTCCAAGCTGTATGGCACCCGTGCACGCCGCTTAAGCCTAGCGGGACTGACGAGCCTCTGGCGATCGCACGTGGCGAAGGGCCTTGGCTGATCGACGCAGATGGCCAGCGCTACTTCGACGCCACCAGCTCCTGGTGGGTCAATCTGTTCGGCCACGCCCACCCTTTCATCAACGCCGCGCTCAAGGCCCAGCTCGACACGCTCGAACATGTGATGCTGGCCGGCTGCACCCACGCGCCTGCGGTGGAGCTGGCCGAGCGCCTGTCGGCCATGACCGGCGGCGCGCTCGGCCACGCCTTCTATGCCTCGGACGGCGCCTCGGCGGTGGAGATCGCGCTCAAGATGAGCTTCCACTTCTGGCGCAACACCGGCCTTCCGGCCAAGCGCGAGTTCGTCTGCGTGCGCCACGGTTACCACGGCGAGACCATCGGCGCGCTGGCGGTCACCGACGTGGCCGTCTTCCGCGACGCCTACGATTCGCTGCTGATGCATTCCCATGTGGTGATGTCGCCCGACGCGCGCCAGGCCGGCCGCGACGAGTCCGCCGCCGAGGTGGCGCAGCGCGCGCTGGACGAGCTGGAGGCGCTGCTGCGCGAGCGTGCCGGCCAGATCGCCGCCATCATCATCGAGCCGCTGGTGCAGTGCGCCGCCGGCATGGCGATGCACGACCCCGGCTACCTGGACGGCGTGCGCGCCTTGTGCGACCGCTACCGCGTGCACCTGATCGCCGACGAGATCGCGGTGGGCTGCGGGCGCACCGGCACCTTCTTCGCCTGGGAGCAAAGCCGCGTCGCCGGCGAGCCGCTAGCGGGCGGCCTCTGGCCGGACTTCCTGTGCCTGTCCAAGGGCATCAGCGGCGGCTACCTGCCGCTGTCGCTGGTGCTGTCGCGCACTGCCATCCACGACGCCTTCGTCGCGGACGATGTCGGCCGCAGCTTCCTGCATTCGCACTCCTACACCGGCAATCCGCTGGTCTGCCGCGCCGCGCTGGCCACGCTGGACCTGTTCGAGCAGGATCGCGTAATCGAGCAGAACCGCCTGCGCGCCCAATGGCTGGCCGAGGCCATGGCCGCCCTCGGCACCGATGCGCGCCTGGTGCACGCGCGCCAGCGCGGCCTGATCTGGGCTGCCGACGTGCGGCCCGAGCTGGCCGGCGCCGGCTTCGCCGCGCGCTTCCACCAGGCGGCGCTGGCTCAGGGCGTGCTGGCGCGCCCCATCGGCAATACCCTCTATGTGCTGCCGCCCTATGCTTTCGACGCGGGCCTGGCGCAATGGCTGGCGCGCCGCCTGCAGGCGGCGCTCGACGCGACGCTGGGGGATTCCTCGCCCGCTATCGATGACGCGGCGCAGCTCGATGCTGGGGAGGTGCGCCATGCTGCTTGAGCGCCTGGAACAGGCCGCCGCCGAACGCACCGCGCGTGGGCTGACGCGCCGCCGCCGCACCGCCCACACCGCCTGCGCGCCACACCAGGCGGTCAGCGACGGCCAAGGCGGAGCGCGCTCGCTGCTGAGCTTCTGCAGCAACGACTACCTCGGCCTGGCCAACCACCCCGCGGTGGTCGACGCCTTCGCTGAGGGCGCCCGCCGCTACGGCGCCGGCAGCGGCGCCTCGCATCTGGTCAACGGCCACTCGCTGGCCCACAACCAGCTCGAGGCCGAGCTGGCGCGCTGGCTGGCGCCCTGCATCCCCGAGGCCCGGGCGCTCTATTTCTGCACCGGCTATATGGCCAATCTGGCGGTACTGAGCGCCCTGGGCACGGCCGACACCACCCTCTTCTGCGACAAGCTCAACCACGCCTCGCTGATCGACGGTGCGCTCCTGGCGCGCGCCGACGTGCGGCGCTACCCGCACCGCAACACCGCCGCGCTGGCCAGGCAGCTTGCCGCCAGTGACAGCCTGCTCAAGCTGATCGTGACTGACGGCGTGTTCAGCATGGACGGCGACATCGCCCCGCTGGCTGAGCTGCTGGCGCTGGCCGAACACCACGACGCCTGGATCGTGGTGGACGACGCCCACGGCTTCGGCGTGCTGGGGGAGCGCGGCCACGGCGTGCTGGAGCATCTTAGGCTGGCCTCCGAGCGCTTCATCTACATCGGCACGCTGGGCAAGGCCGCCGGCGTGGCGGGCGCCTTCGTGGCCGCACACACCACTATCGTCGAGCACCTGGTCAACGTGGCCCGGCCCTACATCTACACCACGGCCGCGCCGCCGGCCGCCGCCCAGGCGCTGCTGACCAGCTTGGCACTGATCACGGGCGAGGAGGGCCACCAGCGGCGCGCGCAGCTGGCGCAATCGATCGCCCAACTGCGCGCCGGCCTGCAGACCCTGCAGGCCGGCCATCCGCAAGCCGGCTGGCAGCTGGCCGACAGCGCGACGCCCATCCAGCCGCTGATCGTGGGCGGCAACGCGGCGGCGCTGGCGCTGTCCGAAGCGCTGGACGGCGACGGCATCCGCGTCGCCGCGATCCGGCCGCCGACCGTGCCGGAAGGCACGGCGCGCCTGCGCATCACGCTGTCGGCCGCGCATGGCGCCGCCGACATAGCGCGCCTGCTGGACAGCCTGGGCGCCCTAGCAGCGCAGTGGGAGGCAGCATGAGACCGACGGCCCCTTTCCATGACATCGCCTGCTTCGTTACCGGCACCGACACAGGCGTGGGCAAGACTCACGCCTGCGCCGCGCTGCTACACGCGCTGCGCGCCGCCGGCTGCGCTAGCGTCGGCATGAAGCCGGTGGCGAGCGGCAGCGAATGGCGCAACGGCCATTGGCACAACGATGACGTGGCCGCCCTGCGTGCCGCCGGCAGCGTGGACGTGCCGCCCGATCTGACTTGCCCCTTCCTGCTGCGCACGCCCTGCTCGCCTCATTTGGCCGCCGCGGCCGAGGGCGCGCGAATCACGCCTGAGCCCATCCGCGCCGCCTTCGCCGCCCTGCGCGCGCAAGCCGGGGCGGTGGTGGTGGAAGGCGTGGGCGGCTTCCAAGTGCCGCTGGCCACCGGCCCGGCCTGCTGGGACACGGCCGACCTGGCCGTCATGCTCGACCTGCCGGTGGTGCTGGTCGTCGGCATCCGGCTGGGCTGCCTCAACCACGCGGCGCTGACCGCCGCCGCCGTGCGCGCGCGCGGACTGCGGCTGGCCGGCTGGATCGCCAACCGCATCGATCCCGACATGGCCCTGGCCGGCGAGAACATCGCCACCCTGCGCGAATCGTTAGGCGCGCCATGCCTGGGCGAGCTGCCCTGGCTGCAGGCGTCGGCCGAAGCCGCCGGAGCGCTTAATATCTCGCCGCTGCTGGCGGCCACCCCCGAACATCAACAGGTCGAGGCCCAAGGCCAAGCCGCCTGAACAGGATCCAGACATGACCATGATCGCCAACACCTCCACCCCCAACGGCAGCGACAATGACGGCACCATCGCCACGATCGATGCCGACGCTCTGCGCCAGTCCGCGCGCCGCGCCGCCGCGCAAGAACAAGCCGCTAGGCCGTCGCGTTGGAGCGTGGCCGAGGTGGCCGAGCTTTTCGCGCTGCCCTTCAACGATCTGCTGTTCCGCGCCCAGCAGGTGCACCGCGAGCATTTCGACGCCAACACGGTGCAGCTTTCCACCCTGCTCTCAATCAAGACCGGCGGCTGCGAAGAGGATTGCGGCTACTGCCCGCAGAGCGCCCACCACGATGCCGGGGTCAAGGCCGAGAAGCTGATGGTGCTCGACGAAGTGCTGCAGGCCGCGCGCGCGGCCAAGGCCAGCGGCGCCACGCGCTTCTGCATGGGCGCGGCCTGGCGCTCGCCCAAGGACCGCCACCTCGAGCCGGTGATGGACATGGTGCGCGAGGTCAAGGCGATGGGCCTGGAGACCTGCGTCACGCTCGGCATGCTCAAGGCCGAGCAGGCGCAGCAGCTCAAGGACGCCGGGCTGGACTACTACAACCACAACCTCGATACCTCGCCCGAGTTCTACGGCAAGATCATCACCACGCGCACCTACCAGGACCGGCTCGACACCATCGGCCACGTGCGCGACGCCGGCATCAACGTCTGCTGCGGCGGCATCGTCGGCATGGGCGAATCGCGCGAGGCGCGCGCTGGCCTGATCGCCCAGCTGGCCAATATGGACCCGTACCCGGAGTCGGTGCCCATCAACAACCTGGTGCAGGTCGAAGGCACGCCGCTGTCGGGCGTCGAGGCGCTGGACCCGTTCGAGTTTGTCCGTACCATTGCGGTGGCCCGCATCACCATGCCCGGGGCGATGGTGCGCCTGTCCGCCGGCCGCGAGGCCATGGACGAAGCCTTGCAGGCGCTGTGCTTCATGGCCGGCGCCAATTCCATTTTCTACGGCGACAAGCTGCTGACCACCGGCAACCCACAGGCCGACCGCGACCGCGCCCTGCTGGGCCGGCTCGGGATCCGTACTGAAGGTTACGCGGGGTGACGGCCGCCGCCCTTTCCGCACGCGCCGACGTGTGGTCGGAAGCGGCACAAGGGGGGCGCGCGCCTGGCCGCCCCTTGGTCGACGCCGAATTCCTGCGCGATCCCTATCCCGCCTATCACGCGCTGCGCGCGGCCGGCCCCATCCATTGGAGCGACGAGTTTTTCGGCGGTGCGTGGCTGTTGACCCGGCATGAGGACGTTGAGGCCGTGCTGCGCGACCCGCTCTACTCGGCGCGGCGCACCGGCGGCTGGGTGATGCGCGGCAGCGGGGACGAACGCCAGGCGCTGTGCCCCTTCCAGCGCCTGTTCAGCCGAGCCATGCTGTTCGTGGACGCGCCCGACCACACGCGGCTGCGGCAGGTGCTCAATGCGGGCTTCCGCCCGGCGGCACTGCGTGCATTCGCCAGCACCATCGAGCGGATGACCTCTGGTCTGATGGACAGGCTCGAAGGGGTGCAGAAGTTCGACTTTATGGAAGCGATGGCCAGACCGCTGCCGGCCATGGTGATTGCGAGCCTGCTCGGCATGGACGCCGCCGATCAGCCGGACTTTCTAGCTTGGTCCGAGGACCTGGCCACTTTCATTGGCGCGCCCGACCCCGACCTTGCACTGAAGCGGCGCGCGCAAGCCAGCTTGCTCAAGATGAGCGCCACCTTCGAAGCCATGCTCGCACACCGCCGGACGCAGGAGGCAAAAGGGCTGACGATCCGGCCCGGCGAACAGGGCCACCTGATCAGCCTGCTCATGCAGGCCGAGACTGAAGGTCGGATAAAGGGTGGGGCTGAATTGCTGGCGCAATGCGCCATGCTCTTGTTCGCCGGACACGAGACCACACGCAATCTGCTCGGCAACGGCTTGCACGCCTTGCTCAGCCATCCGGCGCAGTGGCAGCTCCTGCGACAAGCGCCGGAGCTGATGTCCAACGCCCTGCGCGAACTGCTGCGCTACGAGAGCCCGGTTCAGTACACAGGCCGACGGGTCACCACCGATACCATACTGCACGGGCTGCGACTGCGGCGCGGAGACTTGGTGGTGCCGCTGATCGGCGCCGCCAACCGCGATCCCTCGCGATATCGCGACCCGGACGCATTGGATGTTACCCGACGCGAAGGATCTCACCTCTCATTCGGCCATGGGCCGCATGTGTGCATCGGGGCGGCACTTACGATGATGGAAGCTGAGATCGTCTTTCGAGCGCTACTGACTAGACTGCCCCGAATCGAACTTGCGAATGCAGAACCGGATTGGAACGGCAACCCTGTCTATCGAGGTCTTGCCAGTCTTCACCTACGCCAAAACTAGAGGAAGCCAAACAAAGAACTGCTCCGTACGCCGTCTCGATCCGGTCCGAATCAAAAAAACATTTCTGCGCTAAGTCAACCTTTTGGCGTCCAAACCAAGGCTGCAAGGGCGTCGCTACCATCGCCGGTCCGCGCCACGAAACATCGGCGAAAACCTGGGGATGGTGGCTCCCAAAATCAATTGTCAGGGCGTCAAACAATAATTCTTACAGTGGAGATCAATGAGCATGAAGAAATCGCTTTTGGCGCTGGCAGCGCTTGGCGCATTTGCTGAGGTGGCGCACGCGCAATCGAGCGTGACCCTGTATGGCGTTGCGGACGCCAACATTGAATACGTGAGCAATATGTCGAGCGTCACGCCGTCGTCATCCAATGGCTTCAGAACTGGACCGGACGAGAATCTCTTCCGCATGTCGTCTGGTGGTCTGTCCGGCTCCCGTTGGGGCCTGCGCGGTATAGAAGACCTGGGCAGCGGCCTGAAGGCGCTGTTCGTGCTCGAGAGCGGTTTCGGCCTTGACAATGGCGGCATGCAGCAAGGCGGCCGCCTCTTCGGTCGCCAGGCGTATGCCGGCCTGGAGAGCGCACAAGCGGGGCGAGTCACGTTTGGCCGCCAGTACACCTCGATGTTCGACGTGCTCGCGAACTTCTCGCCGCTCGGCTACTCGACCCAGTACGAGCCGGTGGTGGCGCAGCTGGGCCTGAACTTCCGTTCGGACAACACGGCCAAGTACACCGGCAAGTTTGGCCCGGTGACTGCCATCGCCCACTGGTCGTTCGGCAACGGCGTCGCCGGCGGCGGCGAAGTCCCGGGCGAGTTCCGCCGCGACACCGGCTACGGTGCGGGCGTGGGCTGGGCGGCCGGTCCGTTCGGCATTTCGGCCGCTTATGACCAGTACAACCCGACCCTGAACACCGCCGGCGCCACCGGCGAGTTCAAGAAGGCCGCGGTCGCCGCGAGCTATGCCTTCGGCCCGGCCAAGGTGATGGCTGGCTACCGCTGGGGCATGAACTCGGCTCCCAACGGCAACAACATCCTGAAGGACAACTACTACTGGGTCGGCGGCAACTACCAGGTCACCCCGACGCTGGGCCTGACGCTCGCCTACTACTACGACGACGTCAAGAACCTGAACCTGGCCGCCAACGGCGCCACCAACAACATCAAGAACCCCTGGCAGATCTCGTTTGTCGCGGACTACAACCTGTCCAAGCGCACCGACGTCTACCTAACCACCGCCTACGCGAAGAACGCCGGCATCAACTTCGACACCTCGGCCATCAGCTTCGCCAACGGCTACTTCCTCGGCAGCGGGAAGGACAACATGGTCGGTGTGGCGGTGGGCATGCGTCACAGATTCTAATCGCCACGGCTTGGCGCATGCCAGCTCAAGCGCCGCCGGGGGCGACAACCGCGGCGCACTGGGCGAATGCGCCAAGCCGCGCGCTGGCGCCTCTCTGTTTCATTCCTTCGCGTTTCATGCCTGACCTCCCGCCGGAATGTGCAGCAGAGCGACGATCTGCCCTCGCAGACATAGCCGACCGAGCGGCCATCGCCGTCCACAGCGGGCAGGCGCAGAATCACGGCCGAGGCCACCAAATCGATATAGCGCACGCGCTTTTGCTGCTCATTCAGATCGTTTTCGGTAATGAAGTGAAGGCGTGATACGACTCGATCTTGTTGGTGGTCGCCGTCACTTCCTGCCGCATGTTCTCCTGCGAGATCCAGCGCAGCAGGTAGGCCGTGCGCAGCACGCGACCGAGTTCACGGGCCGCCGCAAACAGCCGGTTGTGCCGGCCCTCGTGGCTCAGCTTGCGCAGCAGATGGCGACACGACGCGGCCGGTCTGGCTTGAGATCGCCATCTGCATCAAGTCTTTCCAATGGTTGCGGATCAGATTCCAATCGATGACATCGCTGAACAGACGGTCGATGTGCTGGAAGCGGATGCCCTTCTCCGCCTTGTAGAAGCGCAGATCCTTCCAGAGGGCCGGCCGGGATTCGCAAAAAATCCGCCACATCTCCGGCAACTCATTGATTTTCTAGGGAATCTAGCCTTCCAGCGCCCCGGATAACGTCCCGAGCTGCGGCCCCGACCAGAGGGGGCTCAAATTGCGAATGAGTGCGCAAAACAGCACATGTCGGCAAAAATGGGCTGAGGTCGGGAGCGCTTGGCGCGTCGATCTGTCATCAAAGGCGGGCAAATTCCACATCCTGGCACGCACGCTGTCGAGGGGCTCCGATACCGGACCCAAGGGAGGTAGCGGATTTGGAAAACAGGGGGTGGACCTTGGCAGCTTCAACTGACGACAGAACAATCCGCAATGATGACGAGATCTGGTACATGGGGCACATCAATCTGGATGTCGTGCGGCACTAAGAATGCCCTCGATCCACGATACCGCCTATCCGGCGCTGCCGGCTGAGCTTACCGCCGCCGAACTGGAAGCTGCGTTCACACCGACACCGACCGAGATCCGCTTCGCGCGCAGCCA
Organism: Cupriavidus sp. L7L; assembly: GCF_004353535.1. Lineage (NCBI taxonomy): Bacteria > Pseudomonadati > Pseudomonadota > Betaproteobacteria > Burkholderiales > Burkholderiaceae > Cupriavidus > Cupriavidus sp. L7L. The sequence goes on along the minus strand of NZ_SMNY01000049.1, from coordinate 29,459 downwards.
GTCCCGTCGCACCTCAACGACGGTCCTGATTCTCGTGCAGCTCAAATTGCTGCAGCGCCTTGGCTACTTCCCCATGCTGGCTGAGGTGCCTCCTGTCGTGATTGATCACGTGCGCGCAGCACTGCGGGCCTCTGCCCTACCTCGCGCAACAGTCAAGCGCTACGATGCCTCTGGCACCCGGTCCCGCCATCAGAAGTTGCTACGCGGGTATCTCCACATTCGACCGGTCGAAGCCAACACGCTGAAATGGCTGGAGGCGCTCGCAACCGAGGCGGCGCACACCAAGGTCGAATTGCCCGACATTATCAACGTGCTGATCGAAGAGCTGATCCGGCTACGGTGCGAACTGCCGCCATTAGCCAGTCTTCACCGAATGGCCACCCAGGCCCGCAGCCGGTGCAACGAAGCCATCTATCGTGCCATCGCTGACGCGCTCGACGACTCGCAGATCGCTCGGATTGAGGCGTTGTTTAACGGTCAGGGCGAGCAATCCGGTTGGAACCAGCTCAAGCGCGAGCCCAAGCGCCCCGCCGCACGCGAAATCGCAAGCTTCCTCAAACACATCCAGACCCTGCGAAGCCTGGCCGACGGTCTCCCACAGGCACCAGCATTGCTTTCCGTGTCCAAACGCACGCAACTGGTGACGGAGGCCCGGGCGCTTGACATTGCTGAGCTCAAGTCGCTCAAGCGACCCAAACGATTAACTTTAGCAGTGCTCTTCATTCACGCGCAGTTGCAGAAGGCGCTCGACGATGTGGCCGAAATTTTCATCAAGGTCATGCGCAAGCTCGGGGGCCTCGCCAAGACCCGACTGCAACAATATCAACTTGCGCATGCGGACTCCTTGGAAGACCTGGTCAGCCAGTTCCGTGATGTGCTGCAAGTTCTGGAGGATGACGGCATTGCCGATATCTTCCGGCTGGATAAGGTGCGTGAGGTCCTCGGTAACGATGCAGCAGGTGCGCTTGCCCGCTGCAATGAGCATATCGCGTACGCTGGCAACTTCGATCTCCCATTCATGCTCGCGCCTTACCGCCAGCAGCGCTCCCTGCTCTTTCAGTGCCTTGAGGTCTTGCCGCTCAAATCCAGTTCGCAGGACAAGACAGTCTTGGTGGCATTGGCCTGGATACAGGGCTTTCGGACCTCGCACCGCGAACATTTGCACCTTACGGACGACGATCTACTGAACCTTCCGCTCGACTGGCTCCCGGCCAAGTGGGAGAAGGCCATCTTTCCGGATGGCCGGAGTAGTCGTCTGCTCCATCGTAGGTACTTTGAGTTGTGCGTGTTCGATCAGGTCATGCGTGAGCTGAGCTCAGGCGATCTTTACGTGGAGGGCAGTGACCGTTTTGACGACTTCCGCCTCCATCAGGTATCCGAGGAGGTGTTCGAACGGGAGTTACCGCATTACTGTGAAATCGTTGGCCTGCCAACGGATGGCGAGAACTTCGTCAGAACACTATCGGACAGACTGAGCACGGCACTCGACGAGGTGGATGCCAACTTCCCCGAGAACGACGGCATCGAATTCGGAGAACAGGGGCTGATTATCCACCGGCCCAGCAAGGCACCTGACCCGCCCAACATGATGCTGATCGACCAGGCTATCACCGCATCGATGCCGCAGATCAGCATCCTTGACGTGCTGACCGAAACGGAGCAATGGCTCAATCTGCACAGACTGTTCGGTCCATTGTCCGGCTTCGATGCCAAGATCGATGACCCTCGCAAGCGCGTTATCTGCACGCTGTTCTGCTACGGCTGCAATCTGGGACCGAGCCAGACGGCTCGGTCCGTCAAGGGGTTGAGCCGCAAGCAAATTGCCTGGCTGAACCTGCATCACGTCACGGAAGAGCGGCTCGACAAGGCCATTGTGAAGGTCATCAACGCATACAATCAATTCGCGCTACCGAAGTACTGGGGCAGTGGCAAACGCGCGTCCGCGGATGGCACGAAGTGGACTCTATATGAGCAGAATCTGCTGTCGGAGTACCACATCCGTTATGGCGGGTACGGCGGAATTGGCTACTACCATGTCTCCGACATGTACATCGCGCTCTTCAGCAACTTCATTCCGTGCGGCGTGCATGAGGCAGTGTACATCCTGGACGGCCTCATCAGAAATGGCTCTGAGATTCAGCCGAATACCATTCACGGTGACACCCAAGCGCAGAGTGGCCCGGTGTTTGGCCTGTCCTACCTGCTGGGCATCAATCTGATGCCGCGCATGCGCAATATCAAGGATCTGGTGCTATACAAGGCGGATCGACGCCGACGATACGACCATATCGAGCGCCTGTGCCGCCGGTCCATCGACTGGGATCTGATCCAACGACACTATCCTGACATGATGCGGGTGGCCGTCTCGATCAAGGCAGGTAAGATGACGCCGTCGACCATCCTCCGCCGGCTGGGTTCGGAGAGCACGAAGAATAAGCTTTACTTCGCGTTCCGGGAACTGGGCCGCGTTATCCGCACGCTGTTCCTGCTGAAGTATCTGAGCGACCCGGAGCTCCGGCGCACTATTCATGCCGCGACCAACAAGAGCGAGCAGTTCAATGACTTCGCGCAGTGGCTGATGTTTGGCGGCGACGGCGTCATTGCCGAAAATCTGCGGCACGAACAGCGCAAGGTGATCAAGTACAACCAGCTGGTCGCCAACATGGTCATCCTCCACAACGTTCAGTGGATGTCGCGCAAGCTCAAGGATTTGCAGGAGCGCGGGCATCCGGTGAATGCCGACGTCCTCAAGGCGTTGTCGCCTTACCGGCGCGAGCACATCAACCGGTTCGGCGATTACCTGCTCGACCTGCAGCGACGCGTGCCGCCACTCGACCCATCGATCGATTTCGTATTCAAATCAGCGGCTTAGCGAAGATGTGGCGGATTTTTTTCGAATCCCGGCCACCCCTCCTATTGCCCCTTCTTCCAGACCCTGCATGACGAAACTCGCCCCGTGGGCAACCTCGGCCGTGGAACACATTACTCCATCCTCCGGGCGCCGGTCTGGCATGACGAGCGTAAGCGGTCTTTTGAGGGCGTCCCTTGCGGCCGCCGGCGGTATCCGCTAGGCGTCTGAGGACTTGAGCGTCCAGGGCAGCAGAGCCTCGTAGTCGTCGGCGGTCTGTGCGTGTGGCAACGCCTTGAACAAGGCAACGAGATACTGATACGGATCGACGTCGTTGGCCTTGCAGGTTTCCACCAGTGAGTAAAGACTTGCGCTGGCGTTGGCACCGGCCACGGTGTCGCAGAAGAGGAAGTTTCTCCGTCCGATCACGAATGGCCTAATCGCGTTCTCGCAGGGATTATGCCGGCTCCCCGATTATGCCGCGTCGTGCACGCGCGTAACGGTGGGTATGGCCTTTCATGATCGCTGTGTCGGCATAAACATATGATGTCTCAGGCTGGCTAATGCGCTGGCCAGGAGAGATCAGATGAATGCAACACGCACAGTCAGCGAATCCGGCGGGCTGCCGGCCCATCACATCGATGCATTTCTTGATCGTCTACGGACGGCACACTATTCCGAGGTATCGCTTCGCAAGAAACGAAGAGTCCTGTGCGCGTTCTCCGGGTGGATGAAGAACAGGAACATTGACCTGATCGATCTCGATGAGTCTGTCACGGCTCGTTTTATGAATCGCATGATCGACGCTTCAAGAGACCGCGTCCAGCGTGCGCGTCCCACCTTACGGCAGTTTCTTGCCTATCTGCGCGCGGAAGCCATTGTGTGTTCGCCGACGTTGGGCGGCCAGTCCGAGATTGCGCGCATTTATCGCCGATACCTGGACCATCTGAGGCAGGATCGTGGACTCGCGAAGAACTCGCTGCTCGTCTACGGCCCCTTCATTCGCGACTTTCTCGACAGCCACTCGGCCAACGACGGAACGATATTGGCAGATGCATTTTGCGCCGTAACGATCCGAGATCATTTCCTTGCCTACAGCGAAGGTCGATCGGCGGAGTACACGCGGCTGATGGCAGTTGCGCTTCGCTCGTTCTGCCATTTCCTCTTTCTGCGCGGCGATACGGCCCGAGACCTGTATGAGTCAGTGCCGTCAGTTCGTAAGTGGCGACAGTCAACTGTACCGACGTTCCTCACGCCTGAGCAGCAAGAAGCTCTCATTGCGTCCGCAGACCGGTCGACTCCGACTGGGCGCCGTGACTACGCAATCCTGCTGTTGTTGGCGCGGCTCGGTCTACGTGCCGGAGAAATAGTTGCCATGCAGCTCGACGACATTCACTGGCGTTCGGGGGAACTCGTCGTTCATGGCAAGGGGCAGATGGTGGAGCACGTCCCCCTGCCATCGGAGGTCGGAGCAGCAATCGCTACATATCTCCGCGATGGTCGCGGAGCAAGTGCATCGCGGCACGTATTCCTTCGTAGATTGGCACCTCGGGTTGGTCTGGCGGGACCGGCGGCGATTGGCAAGATTGTTTGTCAGGCCTTCGCACGTGCAGGTTTCCGCCCCGCGTGCCGTGGTTCCGCACATCTGTTCCGTCACGGTCTGGCGACGACGATGATTCGCCACGGGGCCTCGATCGCAGAAATAGCCGAGGTCTTGCGGCATCGCTCACCGGACAGTACCGCGATCTATGCAAAGGTCGCGTTTGAGGACCTGCGCGGGGTCGCGCGCTCGTGGCCCACGGCGGGAGGTGCAATATGACTTCGATCCGTGACTCCCTCGCTCGGTACGTGGCGGTCCGCCGCGCTCTCGGGGCATCATTCTATGAACCTGCATTGGCACTCGGTCATTTCGTTGATCTTCTGGAACATGAAGACGCAGAGTTCATTACTACCGATCTGGCTCTGCGCTGGGCGATGACGCCCGCACTCGTCGAACGCGCCACCTGGGGGCGGCGCCTCTCTCAAGTGAGAGGATTCGCCAGATGGATGAACGTCATTGACGGTCGAAACCAGATTCCTCCAGGAGGACTCCTGAGTGCCCGCAGACGGCGCAATGCCCCGCATATTTACACGGAGCAGGAAATTGATCTGCTTATGACCCGCGCCGCTCAACTGCGATCCCGAACCGGCATGCGAGCACTGACCTATTCGACGCTCATCGGGCTTCTTGTAGCGACGGGCCTCAGGCCAGGCGAAGCGCTTCGGCTCGACCGGTCCGACGTTGACCTCGTCAGCGGGATACTCTCCATCCGGGAATCGAAGTTCGGCAAATCGCGCTTTGTTCCTGTAGCAGAGTCGACCCGGGTGGCACTCGAACACTATGCCAAGAAACGCGATCAACTCTGTCCTTCACGATTGAGCGAGGCGTTCCTGGTTAGTGAGCGCGGCAAGCGATTGAAGGCCGGAACTGCACGAAGCATGTTCGTCAGAATGTCGCGCGCTGTCGGTCTGCGATCGGCGACAGAGGATGGGCGCGATGGTTACGGCCCGCGCCTCCAGGACTTCCGGCATAGCTTCGCGACGGGAAGGCTGGTCGAATGGTATCGCGCCGGTCTGGACGTAAGTCGAGAACTGCCGAAACTTGCCGCCTACCTCGGGCATGTCAACATCGGTCTTACGTACTGGTACATCGAAGCGGTTCCTGAGTTGCTTGAACTCGCGGCAGCCTATCTCGACAAGGACTGTCCGGGAGAACGGCCGTGAGCGCCGCCAGCCTCCCAGCCCTGGTTCAGCGCTTCTTCACCCAGCGCCTGCTCGAGCAGCAAGGTCTGAGTTCGCATACGGTGGCAAGTTACCGTGACACGTTCCGGCTGCTGCTGGCGTTCGCCACTAAGCATATCGGGCGCGCGCCGTCAAAGCTCCGAATCGAGGACTTCGACGTGTCGTTGATCGAGGAATTCCTGCAGCACCTCGAACACGGCAGAGGCAATTCTGTGCGCACACGCAACACGCGGCTTGCCGCCGTGCATGCCTTCTTCCGGTTCGTCGCAGTCAGCGAGCCTGCGTTGTTTCTGCAGTGTCAGCGCATTCTTGCAATCCCATCCAAACGCTGCGAGCACGGCCCAGTTGAGTTTCTGACCGAGAGCGAGGCCGCCGCTCTGGTAGGGGCGCCTGACGTACGAAACTGGATCGGCAACCGCGACCGAACGCTGCTTCTTGTAGCGGTTCAAACGGGTCTGCGCAATAGCGAATTGACCGCACTCCGGCGTCAGGATGTGACGCTCGGCACAGGCGCCCACGTTCGTTGCCTTGGCAAAGGCAGAAAGATGAGATGCACTCCGCTGCGACCGGATGTAGTTGCCGTCCTGAAACAGTGGCTGCTGTATCAACCAGGCGAACCAGGTGATCCGGTCTTCCCCAGTTCGCGCGGTGGTCATCTCAGTGCCGATGCTCTTCAGCGACTCGTTTCGCGCAACGCTGAGATCGCGCGCCTCTCGTGCCCCTCGCTGAAGAAGAAATCAATAACGCCTCATACGCTTCGGCACACGGCCGCGATGAGCCTGATGCATCACGGCGTCGACCTGACCGTGATCGCGCTCTGGCTCGGTCACGAGTCCTCCGAGACGACTCAGATCTATTTGCACGCCGACATGCAACTCAAGGAACGCGCGCTCGCGCACGCCACGGCGAGCGGTGTCGCGCCGACACGCTACAAGCCTCCAGATCCGTTGCTCGCCTTCCTGGAGGCTCTTTGATAATGCCGACAATCGGAGCGATCGGGAACAGAGATCCGCCCAACCGTCGTGTGCGTGGATTCATGACGCGGCATAATCGGGGAGTCGGCATAATCCCTGTCATGCCGCTAGCGGCATGACAGGGATTGTTCGAGATCGGCCAAGTTCCGTTCTCGATGTAGCGCACGAGCTTTGGCCACTGCCCATGCAGGTAGTGCAGCGCCTTGCCGAACAGGCTTTGCGGCAGTACGGTATGCAGGTGTTGCAGCAGCATCGTTTCGATCTCGGCCAGCAGCGGCTGGCTTTGTTCGGCGCGAACTTGCTGCCGTTGTTCCGGCCTCATCTCGAGCGTGTGGCGTTCGATGGCAAACAGCTTGCCGATGCGCTGCAGGAATCCGGTGACCGTGTGGTCGGCGCGCTTGTCCTTGGGCAAGGCTTGCTCCGCCTCGACCAGGTAGCGCCGCGCGTGCGCCCAGCATCCGAGGTGCACCAACTGATAGGTGTTTGCGACGTCGTCGTATGGTGCATAGCCGTCGGTCATCAACACCGCCCCAGGCTTGATGCCGGCATAGAGAGCCGTAGCCTGCTTTGTCTCGCGTGTGGGGCTATAGGCAAACAACCGTACCGGCGGGCCCGTGCCATTCATCTGCGCCCATAGGAAGCTCTTTCTCTGGGCAGGCCTGCCGGGCTCCTTGAGCACCTGTACCGTTGTCTCATCACCGTACACGACGTCTGCTTCCAGCAGATGGTCACGCAGCAGGTTGATGATTGGCTGCACGGCTTGGCCTACTCGCACTATGCTTGCGGCCAGGGTGCCGCGAGAGAGGTCCCCGCCGAAGCGATGCAGCAGCGCTGCCTGGCGGTACAGCGGCAGGCCATCCTGATACTTCGAGGTGATGCACCAGGCCAGCGCCGATTCGGTAAGGAGTCCCTTGGGAATAATGCGTGCCGGTGCCGGCGTCGTCTTGATGCCGCCGTCGCAGCATGGGCAGGCGTACTTGACCCGCTGGTGCTGGATCACGCGGACCTGTTGCGGCACGATGTCGAGCTGTTCGCTGACCTCAACGGCAATCTCGACCAGAGTCTGGCCATCGAGGGGGCAGACGCGTTCCGATTCGGGTAGTTCGTGACGAACCTCGACACGGGGCAGCGCCGGGTCGAGCGGCTTACGGCCACGCTTCTTGCGTGTGTGCCCGGCCACTTCGGTCTCGGGCGTACCTTCTTCTTCCTGCGCCGGCTGCGCGGCCGCTGCCGCCATGGCTTCGGCCTCATTGAGGAACAAGTCCTTCTGCTCCGAGCCTCGCGCCTCGCTCTTGGCGGCGAACAGCTTACGCTGGAACGCCTTGAGCTGTTCCAAGAGCAGGTCTCGCTGGACCGTCATCACACGCAGCTCGCCCTTGATTGCCTCGCGTTCCGCGAGTATTGCCTTGAGCTCGAGTTCGGCGTCTCGCAACAGTTGCAGCTCGGCGGCGGTAACGGTGACGGGCGTGGATGGCATGGCGGGTTAGACCGCTGCCGCCAAGCAGCGTTCACGCAGCGCGATGGTATTCTCGGTGCGGGTGCCGGCGCATCGCCTCGATGTCGATTCCCTCGAGCAGCCAGTGCAACTGTTCGACCGTCAGCGTGGCCACCGACGCCTCGCGTGGCCAAGCAAACCGGTCCGCCTCCAATCGCTTCAACAGTAACCAGAAGCCGTTGCGATCCCAGCCGAGAATCTTGATGCGATCGGCCCGCTGGTTGCGGAACACAAATACAGCAGATGCAAACGGATCCAGCCCGAGCGCCTGCTCGACCAGCAGTGCCAGACCGTTGATGTTCTTACGGAAGTCCACAGCGTCGCGATGCAGGTACACCCGCAGCCCAGCGTCGAGGCGGAACATCAATGGCCTCCATTCAGGGCTTCGATCATTGCCCTTACGAGCGCCACGTGTCGCTCGTCGCATTCGAGCTCGAGTGATACCCCGTTGGGTAGCTTCGCGCTCAAGAGTGCCAGCGGTAGCGCTCGCTGCGGTGGCGAATCGGCAGTCGCTGAGGCCGCTTCGCGGCGAGGCACCACGACCTTTGCAGGTGTCTCGATCGGCCGCGAATCCAGAACCTCCTGGACAACCGGCACGAATGCCGGCAATGCACCTCGCGCCTGCGCTGAATCTCGGTACTCCCGAATCCATTTGCGCAACTGATTAGCGTTGATGCCAGCCTTGAGAGCCGTGCCCGAAACCGATGCTCCCGATTGAAGGCAGAACTCAATCAGACGCCGCTTGGCCGCTGGCTCGTAGTCGCGCTTCCCATTGGAGCGGACTCGCACCGCCTGCAGCGGAAATAGGTCAATCTCGTCTTGGATCATGTTTGCGTCCGCAAAGTCTTTGCGGACGCAAGCCTGCCAACGTTCAGCCTTCAATACCAGACGTCGTCAATTGAGCGCTTACTGACGAGCTTCTGAACCGGCTCGACCGCTGTGCATTCCTTGACCTCGCGGTCATCTGGGACGAGGACCATGACGATCGCGTGATCGACGCGCTTATGACGTTTTACGTCGGCGGCCTGCTCTCCCCTGTGCGGTATATCGGGGAGCGCAAGGGTACGCTTTCTGTGTTGTTGGCTCCAGATGCAATGCGGACTTGGACCCCGAAGGCGCTACAGCAGTATCGCGACGATATCGAGGATGCTTGCCAGAGCCTGGAAGATCCGTGGACGGCAAAAGTTGACGCCGCCGATGGACGCGAGCACTCGATCATTCACAGTTCGGCCGAGAACGTCTCCATATACCTCCGCAACATCGACCTGCTATGGGAACTGGGGGTCAAACCAAAGACGCGATCGTAGCCCCACGCTCTAGTGCGCAACGCGCAACACCTCAGTCGTCAGACTCCCAGCCTGGCGTGTCCTTCCGTTGCGCCTCCACACAAGACTCAACGCAACAAAGACGGGTGCCACGGGCACGCAACACGTGCTAGGTCAAGAAAGTGCGCGCCCTGTGGAAAACTCTGCCGCCTTCCCGCTGAAATGCAACAAAACGGGAAAAGCCCAGCGCAACACCAGGCCACAGGTGCCAAGAATGTCAAATTTCGCGGCAGGGGAGCGTTTTTTTCTGCATGAAGCGTCAACCGGCGGCCGACACAAAACTGATGACATTCAGGACGCAAAGTTGATGACACATGGTCGGGTATCCCACATGAATACTCAGTGGCGACACGAGAGTCGTGACAACTCAGCCAATACCTGCAGCAATATGGTCGGCCAGCGGACGGCCTTGCTAAGCTAAACCCCACCCCTTGGCTAGCATGTCAGCAGTTTGGTGTCATTTTTGGTGACAGCATTTCATCGCGACCCAGCCAAAGTTCCTTAACAGTCAAAGACCTTCAATCACGGCCGTTAAAAGGAACGCCGTCTATAGCCGTGGTGGTGGGCTGCTGGGAGCCGGAATTGGCTGGATTACGTGCGATTATTCTGGATCGGAAACCCAGAATTAGATGGACTGGCTGCTGCGCGAGGGCGATCGGATGAATGCGCTAGTGCTGTCGGCCGATTTCTATCGGTTGCGGGCCGCCCAGCAGGTCCTCATCTGGGGAGGACGAAGATGCTTCCTGCCTGAACTCGTAACACGACCAGAGATGATCGATCGCGGGGGACTACGGCGCAACCTATCCGCGGGTTCTTTGCCACAAGCTTGGTCACGCTCGCACGGTCAGCGCGGCGGTGCGGAACCTATTGGTACTCTTCCCGCATCGCTATAGGGCTCGCCGCTGCCAGCGCCACAAATGCCACATTGCGCGATTAAACCCCTCTTACCTGCCCCGGCGGTAGCATGTAGCCGATGCCCACCAGGTTCATCAGGGAAAAAATCCCCCGACCTTCATCACGACATTTGGCGTGAATCGGCTCCGGAACGCCTCGGCAAAGCCATGAGAGGTGACGAAGCCCTCGTTCAGCGCGACAAATGGTTCGTCGCGGCATGCGCGCAGGTCGACCGCCGCCATCGACCGGCGCCGCACCCAGAAGCCTTCGTAGTCGTGTTCAGCTTCCTCGCACAACGCCTGGTAGGAGGCAAGGTCGGGAATCGTGGCTGGTCAAGCGGCAGTTGTGACAAACCACAATCCGCTAGCGTTGCTGCGAGCAGCGTATCTCCGTCACTGGTGGCGCATACCAACGGCATGCCTCCACAGTCTGATTCCAGATGCGCTCGGGCATGCCGCTATTCGCCGCCCTCGTCGAGACTCCCCCCATCTCAAGCCGAGGTGCGGATAGCTACATTCCGAATTCGGCAAGGTCCGTCGTTACGACGAGCGCCTGCCACTCAGTTAGCGGTGACTTTGGCGTCCTTAATCACACCGCCCCACTTCTTTCGGTCGAGAACCAGAAACTCCCTGAATTTTTCAGGTGACCCTCCTATGACCTCGATGCCGTCGTCGCTCAATCTCTTGGCCACGGCAGGCTGCTTTAGTGCTTCGGTTGTATCGCGGGCAAGTCTAGCTAGTACGCTAGGAGGCGTGCCCTTACTTGCACATAGTCCCACCCACGCCACCGGCTCGAAAGAACTGATACCTTGCTCAGCAAATGTCGGCACATTCGGGAGAGCTTCCAACCTTCGTGACGCAGCGACACCGAGAATCCGGAGCTTTCCCGATTTGACATGTTGCATCGAGCTTACAGGCTGGTCGAAGATTAGCGACACTTGGCCGCCGAGAAGGTCCGCCATAGCTTGCCCGGTACCTTTATAGGGAACGTGAACAATGTCCACACCGGTACGGAGTTTGAACATTTCCCCCGCCAGATGGCCCGCTGTGCCGTTACCAGAAGAGGCGAAGTTCAACTTGCCAGGGTTCGCCTTAGCGTAAGCGATGAGTTCCTTGACGTTATGGATCGGCAATGATGCATTGACCAGCGCAATGTATGGCGTATTGCCAATCAGGGTGACGGGCACAATGTCTGCTGGTTCGAAAGCCATACGCTGGAGGAATGGCTGAATCGATTGCAGTCCAGTAGTGCAAACCAGCAAAGTGTGACCGTCAGGGGGGGATTTCAGCATGACGTCGGCGGCGATTGCGCCTCCGGCACCTGGACGGTTATCCACAATTACCTGCTGGCCCAGCGATTGGGATAGCTTCGGCGCGATGAGTCTCGCCACAATATCGGTCGAGCCGCCAGGTGCGAAGCCTACTAGCAGACGCACAGGCTTTGTTGGATACGACTCGGCACTATGTCCCACAATCGACCACGGCAAGACGATGGCCATACTCAGCCAAAAAAAATGTCTCAGCAAATTCATGCTCGAAACTCCATAAGAACGGTTGGCTACCTGCGAAAAGCTGCCGAAATCAGCGTGTTAAGGCAGCACTATTCCTTATGCGCAAGTGGGAAAAAAAGGAGGCAGACCGCCCCAAACAGCTTGCCCCAAAGGCGCAACCGTGCACGTGCACGGCGCCCCTCCGTCAAGCTTCCTTATACGCGCTCCATAACCATCGCGATGCCCTGACCAACGCCAATGCACATAGTGCATAGTGCGTAGCGGCCCCCGGTCCGGTGCAGCTGGTACATTGCCGTGGTCACTAGACGAGCGCCGCTCATGCCGAGCGGGTGGCCCAGTGCGATGGCCCCGCCGTTAGGATTGACGCGCTTGTCGTCATCGGCGATGCCCAACTCACGCAGCACCGCCAGACCTTGCGCCGCAAAAGCTTCGTTCAGTTCAATGACGTCCATTTGGTCGAGCGTCATACCGAGCTGCTTCATCAGTTTCTGCGTAGCAGGCGCTGGGCCGATGCCCATTACACGTGGCGCCACGCCGGCGGTTGCCATGCCGACGATGCGCGCGCGAGGAGCCAGACCGTGCGCCTTGATCGCATCTTCATTGGCGAGCAGCAGCGCGCAGGCGCCGTCGTTCACGCCCGAGGCGTTGCCAGCGGTCACCGTACCGTCCGGCCGGACTACGCCACGCAGCTTCGCCAGCGTTTCGAGGCTGGTAGCGCGCGGGTGCTCGTCGCGCTCGACCACGATGGGCTCGCCTTTCTTTTGCGGAATGGTGACTGCGGTGATTTCCTGCGCCAGCGTGCCATCGGCTTGCGCACGCGAAGCCCTCTCTTGACTGCGCAGGGCCATCAGGTCTTGGTCTTCACGGTTGATTTTGAAATCCGTGGCGACGTTCTCTGCCGTCTCTGGCATCGAGTCCACACCATAGGCGGCTCGCATGGCAGGGTTGACGAAGCGCCAGCCGATGGTAGTGTCGAAAACTTGGGCGTCACGCGAGAAGGCACTGGTGGCTTTCCCCAGGACGAACGGAGCACGGCTCATGCTCTCCACGCCGCCGGCAATCATCAGGGAAGTTTCTCCCGACCTGATGGCCCTAGCCGCCGTGCCGGTCGCGTCCATGCCGGAGCCGCACAGGCGGTTCACGGTCGAGCCCGGCACGCTCTGTGGCAGACCGGCCAGCAGCAGCGACATGCGTGCGACGTTCCGGTTGTCTTCACCGGCTTGGTTGGCATTTCCATAAATGACATCGTCGATGGCGGACCAGTCCAAATTCGGGTTACGCGCCATCAGTGCCTTGAGCGGTACCGCTCCAAGGTCGTCCGCGCGTACCGCTGACAGGCTGCCGCCGTAGCGACCGATAGGGGTACGGATGGCATCACAGATAAAAGCTTCGGTCATGTTTGCGTCCATGAGTAATCGCGTTTCAAGAGATGAATCGACAGGTTGCCGGCTGAACTCTGCTCATACAAAGTGCGAGCCAGACGCCCCTATCAGGGTGACTTGTTTCGTTGATTGCCGTACTCCTCGCTTGCCTGTGTCGACGCAGCCACGGGCTGTAAGGCCCTGACCGCAGATTGGCGGGCGACTGGGAAGCGGCTTGCCCTCCGACAGACCGCCAAGTGCAGCACCTTCCAAGGTCCCTCGAGTTCAGTTGGCTGTTCCATCTCAGCGAAGTGCTTTCCCAGAATGACCCCTGCCTCGATGGCAGAAGCAAGTACCACGACTCTCCACGACGGCTCGGCGTCCTCTGCCCACATCTCGTAAAGCCTTCGCAGGACTCGATGGTATTGGTTACCACAACGTGTTGCGTTCCTCGCCTCGTGGTGGGCCCGCATCGTGACAACTCGAACTTGCTTGAGAAGAGCAGAGTACTGTTGACTCCGGTATGACTGCCGCTGTGCCATCTGTCGATTTCAAACTGACGTCGAAGGCGAGCGGCACTCGCATGGTGCTATGCGCTACAGCCACGGCGTTACGTGACGGGCATCCCGGTCATTGGCCGGGACGAATGCGTGGGTCACTCAGTGAACAGGGGGCTTAAGTCCGCAGCTTTGAAACCAGGACCCACCAGAAGCTTCAGCCGCGACATCTTCTCGTTGAGTGCAGCAAGGCCCGCGCCGCGAGCCCAGAATACTGGGCCGCCCTGCCATCGGGGGAATCCGTAGCCATTTGCAAGAGCGACGTCAATGTCGCTGGGTCGGTCCGTCACGCCCTCGGCAAGCAAGTGCGCAGCCTCGTTGACCATGCTTAGCAAGACTCGCTCAACGATGTCCTCATCACTTACGGCCTGAACGCTCAGACCCTTCTCGGTCCGGGCGTCACCAATGAGTTGGTGCACGACTGGGTCTATCACCTTGCGGCCGTCAGCCTCGTAGGCGTAATACCCTGCTCCAGACTTACGCCCGAACCGCCCCATTTCACAGAGTCGGTCGGGAATCGATACATAGCGCGCCTCCGGGTCACGCAAATGGGCCCGGGACTGTCGCATGCGCCATGCGATATCCAGTCCTGACATGTCCGCCACCGCGAACGGCCCCATCGCGAATCCGAACTTTTGGAGTGCGGCATCAATTTGGTGCGGATAGGCTCCGTCTTCCAGCATCAGCTCACACTGATAGCGGTACGCGGCATAGATGCGGTTGCCGATGAAGCCGAAGGCGTTACCAGTCAAGACGGGCATCTTGCGCAGCCGCTTTGCTACCGTAACGCCCGTCGCAATTGCCTGCTTCGAACTGCGCTTGCCGCGCACGACTTCCACCAGCTTCATGACGTTGGCGGGACTAAAGAAGTGCAGTCCAATTACGTCGTCGGGTCGTGACGTGGAGTCGGCAATGGCATCCAGGTCCAGATAAGAAGTGTTCGATGCCAGGATCGCTCCTTGCTTCGCAAAGCGGTCTACCTGTGCAAACACTTCCCGCTTTACGGCAAGGTCTTCGAACACCGCTTCGATGACCAGGTCTGCTTGGGACAGAGCGGTCCATTCGAGGCTCGCCGCAAGTGCACCCGTTCTCTTAGCTGCTTCAGGTTGTGCCAACTTGCCCTTCTCGACCTGGGTGTCGTAGTGGTTCTTGATTCGCTCAGTACCGCGACGAAGCGCTTCGGCATCCCGCTCCACCAAGACCACGCGATACCCTCCGTCGAGGGCGGCAATCGCAATCCCCGAGCCCATCGTTCCGGCACCAATCACCGCCACCAAGCCGATGTCAGCCGGTTCGACATCGCGAAGCTCCGGATGCTTCAACGCTTCACGTTCAGAAAAGAAAAGATGACGAAGCGCGAAGGCGTCGTTCGACATGCGCAAGTCGGTGAAGACAGCGCGTTCCGCCTTCAAAGCTTCATCGACTGGCAGCCTTACACTCGATTTGACCGCCTCGATTGCTGCAGCGACTTGAGGGCGGCCCTTGCCTTGGCGCAGAGCGGCTGCCTCGGCGATTGCAACAGCGGCCGAATCTGCCGGCGGTACAGAAATGTCACGCAGCCTGCGCTTTCCTCCCATTTTGCGAGCGTATTGGACAGCGCATTCCAGAAGGTCGCCATTCGCAATCTCGTCCAGCACGCCGACCTTCAGCGCGCCCTCTGCAGCCACGCGCTTTCCACTGCAGACCCAATCGATAGCAGCCGGAATTCCAATCAGCCGCGGCAGGCGTTGCGTGCCGCCAGCGCCGGGAATCATCCCCAGGGTGACTTCGGGAAGTCCCACGACCAGATTTCGGCTGCCGACTCTGGCGTCACAACCCAGTGCGAGTTCAAAGCCACCGCCAAGCGCGGCTCCATGCAACGCAGCGACGACTGGCTTCTCGCAGGTCTCAATAGCGGCGATTACCGCAGGTAGTTCCGGCCGCTCCAGCGGCTTGCCAAACTCCCGAAGGTCCGAGCCCGCGATAAACGTGTTGCCGGCGCCAATTAATACCCCGGCTTCGAGGGACGGAACCGATGAAAGCGTCTCAATTGCTTCAAGGATTCCCTGACGTACTCTCAGGGAGCCGGCGTTGACTGGGGGATTGTCGATGAAGATTGCCAGGACGTTGCCGACACGCTCCGTACGAACTTGGGTGCTCATTGGTTGCCTCCATTCGATAGTGCTGTAACGAGTTCGGGCACGACGGTGTTCAGATCGCCCACCAGGCCGTAGTCGGCCACGGCGAAGATCGGGGCTTCGGCATCCTTGTTGATCGCGACGATGACCTTGGAGTCCTTCATACCGGCCAGGTGCTGGATCGCGCCGGAGATACCGACGGCGATGTACAGCTGCGGCGCGACGATCTTGCCGGTCTGGCCGACCTGGTAGTCGTTCGGCACGAAGCCCGCGTCCACGGCGGCGCGCGAGGCACCCAGGGCGGCGCCCAGCTTGTCGGCCAGCGGCGTCAGCACCTTGGTGTAGTTCTCGCCCGAGCCCACGCCACGGCCACCCGAGACGATGATCTTGGCGGCGGTCAGTTCCGGACGGTCGCTCTTGGCCACTTCGCGCGAAACGAACTGCGAAACGCCGACGTCTCCCACGGGCGGTAGAATTTGCACGACGGCCGAACCGCCTTCGCCGGCAGCGGCGTCAAAAGCGGTGCAGCGCACCGTGATAACCTTGATCTTGTCTTCCGACTTGACCGTGGCGATGGCGTTGCCGGCATAGATCGGGCGCTCAAACGTGTCCGGGGCGACGACCTTGGAGATTTCCGAGATCTGGGCCACGTTCAGCTTGGCGGCCACGCGCGGCAGGATGTTCTTGCCGTACGGGGTGGCCGGAGCCAGGATGTGCGAGTAGTCGTTGGCCGCATTGGCCATCAGCGCCAGCGCCTGCTCGGCCACGTTCTCGGCCAGGCCGTCGCCAAGGTACGTTGCGTCAGCCAGCAGGACCTTGGTCACGCCGGCGATTCCGACGGCAACTTGAGCGGCAGCAGCGGCATTGGCGCCTGCCACCAGCACGTGCACGTCGCCGCCGCACTGGGCTGCGGCGGTCACGGTGTTCAGCGTGGCGCCCTTGATCGATTGATTGTCGTGTTCAGCAATGACGAGTGCAGTCATGTTCTATCTCCCCCGCGCTCAGATAACCTTGGCTTCGTTCTTCAGTTTCTGCACCAGCGTCGCGACGTCCGGCAGCATCACACCGGCGCTGCGCTTGGCAGGCTCGACCACCTTCAGGGTCGACAGGCGCGGCTTCACGTCCACGCCGAGGTCTTCCGGCTTGACGGTGTCCAGCGGCTTCTTCTTCGCCTTCATGATGTTTGGCAGCGTGACGTAGCGCGGCTCGTTCAGGCGCAGGTCGGTCGTCACCACGGCCGGCAGCTTCAGCGACAGGGTTTCCAGGCCGCCGTCGACTTCACGGGTCACCGAGGCCTTGCCATCGGCCACCACCACCTTCGAGGCGAACGTGGCTTGCGGCAGGCCGGCCAGCGCGGCCACCATCTGGCCGGTCTGGTTCGAGTCATCGTCGATGGCCTGCTTGCCCAGGATCACCAGTTGCGGCTGCTCCTTGTCGATCAGCGCCTTCAGCAGCTTGGCCACGGCCAGCGGTTGCAGGTCTTCGTTCGACTCCACCAGGATGCCGCGGTCGGCACCGATGGCCATCGCGGTGCGCAGGGTTTCCTGGCACTGCGTGACGCCGCACGAGACGGCGATCACTTCGGTAGCAACGCCGGCTTCCTTCAGGCGCACGGCCTCTTCGACGGCGATTTCGTCGAACGGGTTCATGCTCATCTTGACGTTGGCCAGATCGACGCCGCTGCCGTCCGCCTTGACGCGGACCTTGACGTTGTAATCCACCACCCGCTTGACTGCGACAAGAACTTTCATAACATCACACTCCGGAAAATAGATAGGCCCAGCACATACCTTGGGATGGCTGGCGGCGCAATGACCAGTTGGAAAGACTGGATGTCTAACGGGATTGGATCGCGCTGGCTTGTCAGAATCTTCCCGTAAAGCGATCGAAACGAATACTTCCAATTCCTTCCCTAGGCATAACAAAATCGCATGCCTATTACTCGGCACGCGACAAGATCGTCTTGCATCCGTCTCGAAAAAAAATGGCGAACATCGCTGTTCGCCCAATGGAGACGCCCCATGAAGAAAGTTAAACCTACTGTGCGTGGCATCTGCAGCAGCGCGGATCTTCACTTGCTCGGGACCGTCATGTCTTTCCCCAGACGATTCCAGCGCTCATAACGGATGGCACCTCCGACATCCAGCTGGGTGTCAGTAGTTCGTCATGAAGAGCATGCCGAAAACATGGTCATGTAGGACTTCCCTAGCAGAATAAGTTCAGGCGCACCGGCCCATTCACGTGAAGAAAGGCGCTCCGCGGGTGGTGGGATCGCTTACAGCGCCTCTCCTTCCGCCAGCACCCCCGCAGCGCGAAGGGACGCAGCCAGCCATTTTGCAGTTGTGTCACCGCGTGAGATGGCCTCCAGACGTGCAGCCTCGTCTGCCACCTTGCGCTCGGCGAGTTGCAGCATATCGGCGGCCTTCTCGCGCTCGATCACCACGACCCCATCTGCGTCCCCGACAACCAGATCGCCTGGCCGTACAGCAACGCCGCCCGCAGCAATGGGGTGATTGATTCGGCCGGGGACATATTTCGTTGGCCCGGCCGGATTGAAACCCGCGCTGAACACCGGGAAACCGAGATTCAGAAGCTCCGCACGATCCCGGATTGCACCATCCACGACCACGCCACCGAGGTTCAACTTCTTGCACGCGCTCAGCATGAGCGTACCCATCAGCGCTGCGGTCAGGTCACCTTTGCCGTCAATCACCAGGATGTCTCCGGGACGCGCCAGCGCAATGGCGGCATGAATCATCAGGTTATCGCCAGGGCGCACTTCGACCGTGAAGGCGGGCCCCGCGAGGCTCATTGAATGGTGGACTGGTGCGATGCGTCCGTGCATGGCACCACGCCGTCCAGCTACATCGGCGAGGATCGCAGCTTGGAAGGCCTTGGCCTGGCCTACAACGTCCGGGGAGACGCGGTCAATTTGGCGAATAATTTCAGGATGGTTCATAAACGAGGGAATTGTAAGTTTGACCCCGTGGCGGCTTCGCCGTCACGGCGAGCAAGTTGGTGGAGTACAGGACGAGCGAGATGCTCGTCCCGTACCAGTTTGGCTAGCGCACCAGGGCTTCTGCGGCTGAGCCAAGTCGGCGGCAGCCTTCCATCAGGGTGTCCATGTCAGTAGCAAAGGAGAGACGGAAATGCGTATCGACGCCGTAAGCTGAACCTTGCAGGACCGCCAGATCTTGCGCGTTCAACACCCAGTCCACCCAGTCATCGCTGTTGTTGATGACCTGTCCATCGGGCCGCTTGGAGCCGAATAGACCAGCGCAGGACGCGAACACATAAAAGGCACCATCAGGCGCAAAACAGTCGATGCCATCGACACCGCTTAGCGCAGACACGACAGCGTCGCGACGTTTCTGAAAGATACTGCGGTTTGCATGGACAAAGTCTTGAGGGCCGTCCAACGCAGCGATCGCTGCGGCTTGAGCAATGGAGTTAGCACCCGAGGTGCTCTGGGACTGAAGCTTGACCATCGCCTTGATCAAGGGAGCCGGTCCGCCAGCGAAGCCAATGCGCCAGCCCGTCATGGCGTACGCTTTTGACACGCCATTGATAGTCAGGGTGCGATCCTGCATCGCCGGGACCGCCTGGGCGAATGTCGTGAAGGTGCCGTCCCCATAGGTCAAGTGCTCATAGATATCGTCAGTCATCACCCATACATGGGGATGACGTTGAAGCACTTCGCCTAGTGCGACCAGTTCTTCGCGGCTGTAAGACGCTCCACTCGGGTTGTTGGGCGAATTCAGAATCAGCCAACGCGTGCGCGGCGAAATCGCTCGCTCAAGGTCGTCGGGCCTAAGTTTGAAGCCATTTTCGGCCGGACAATCTACGAAGACCGGCTGACCACCCGCCAGAAGCACGATATCCGGATAGGAGACCCAGTAGGGTGCGGGCACGATGACTTCGTCTCCCTTCTGGACCGTACATAGAACGGCATTGAAAATGACCTGCTTAGCGCCGTTGCTTACGAT
Organism: Cupriavidus sp. L7L; assembly: GCF_004353535.1. Classification (NCBI taxonomy): domain Bacteria; kingdom Pseudomonadati; phylum Pseudomonadota; class Betaproteobacteria; order Burkholderiales; family Burkholderiaceae; genus Cupriavidus; species Cupriavidus sp. L7L. The sequence continues at coordinate 9,611 of NZ_SMNY01000049.1, read as the reverse complement.
GATCGCATCGCGTGCGTATTCAAGGCCGTTCTCACGCAGGAACTTTCGAGCCACCGCTTCGCGCAGCGCTACGGTCCCGCCCACGTCGGTGTAACGCGTCTTCCCTTCCGCCATCGCTTGTATCGCGGCCTCGCGAATGTGCTCGGGGGTTTCGAAATCCGGTTCACCTGCCGTCAAACCAATGACGTTGCGACCTTGGGCACAGAGTTCCCGGACGCGCTGGCCGGCCATCGAACTAGGCGACGGTTTGATTCGGTTAAGTCGTTCTGCAAACTGGAGCATGATTGTCAACTTCAACTAGATTGAGTGTGGGCCGATTGCGTCGCAACCCTGCTGGACAGATCGCGATCGGCCGGGTTTTATACGTGGCGAATATCGGCGACAAACTTCTTCGCGCGAGGATGTTCCGGTGCAGCGAAGAACTGCTCAGGCTTGTTGCATTCGAGGATCTGGCCCTGATCCATAAAGATGACCCGGTCTGCCACCTCGCGCGCGAACCCCATCTCGTGAGTCACACACACCATCGTCATGCCCTCCAAGGCAAGCTGCTTCATGACCTGCAGTACCTCTCCCACCATTTCTGGGTCCAGGGCGCTCGTTGGCTCGTCGAAGAGCATGACCGGAGGACGCATGGCCAGAGCCCGGGCGATAGCGACGCGCTGCTGTTGCCCGCCAGAGAGCTGCGGAGGATAGGCATCGGCCTTATGTGCGAGGCCCACCTTGTCCAGTAACGCCATAGCGCGATCGCGAGCTTCGGCTTGGGAAACCTTCAGCACATCCATCGGCGACAGCATGATGTTTCGCAGCACGGTCATATGCGGAAACAGGTTGAACTGCTGGAACACGAATCCAATCTCGCTGCGCAGGAGATTGATGTTGACGTCCTTGCGATGGACATCGGCACCGTTCACGAAGATCTCGCCTTTCTGAATCGGTTCGAGTCGATTGATGGTGCGAATCAGTGTCGACTTTCCAGAGCCGGAGGGACCGCAGACGACCACAACCTCGCCCTTGTCGATGTTTTCGTTGACGTTGTTAAGCGCGTGGTAGTCCCCGTACCACTTGTTGACATTGTTGAAGCGGATCATTGGACGGTTGCTCCTATAGGTACGGCGCTGAACTTGCGGGGGGAACGTCGACCAGTTTCCAGACGCTTCACGCCAAGGTTAAGTGAATAGCAAACGATGAAATAGAACGCGGCGAGGATCAGGTAGACCTGGAACGGCTTGTTCAATAGCTGCCCATTGACCTGGTACGCGGCATACGTCAGTTCGTTGACGCTGATGATGTAGCCCAGCGAGGTGTTCTTGATCAGGTTGATGAACTGATTCAGGATGCTAGGGGTCATGCTTCTTAGCGCCTGCGGCAGGACCACCCGCCACAGAGTTCGGCAATAGGACATACCGAGTGATCGCGCTGCCTCCACGTGTCCGCGGGGAACCGCAAGGATGCCCGCGCGAATGACCTCACCAAGGAACGCTGCCTCATACACGATCAACGCACAGATGACTGTCGTCACCCCGGATACGCTGCGGCCCACAAGCACCGGGACGATGAAATAGGCCCAGAAGATCAGCATTAGGACCGGGAGCCCCCGCACCACCGTTGTGAATGCAACCGCCGGCAAGGCAAACGCCTTGATTGGGCTTGTGCGGGCGACACCGATCAGCACGGACAATGGGAACGCCAGTACGAGACCTGCTACTGCCATGCACAACGTCAGAGCTAGGCCGCCGAGGGGACCCTCCGGAAATTGCCCGAGCAGGAATATCAGCCCGTACTCCTGCAAAATATGGAGAATTTCGTTCATCGTGCCCCCTTCGCTGTCATGTCAAGCCGTTGATGGGCGAAGCTGCCGAGTCCCATGATCAGGAACGAAACGCACAGGTAGAAGATGGACGCGATCGCGAAAGCCTCGAACGTGTGAAACGTTTCGTTCTCGATCTGCTTGGTGACGTACGTTGCTTCCGCCACACCAATGACCATTGCGAGGCTGGTCGATTTGAATAGGCTCAACGACTGATTGACTAGGGGCGGCACGGACACCCGCACCGCTTGCGGCAGGATCACGCGACGCACAGCCTGCACGTAACTCAGCCCCAACGCGCGCGCTGCCTCAAGCTGGGTCGGTGGTAGCGATCGGATGCCGCTGCGCAGGTCCTCCGACATGTAGGCCGCAGTATTGAGCGACAGCGCGATGAGCGCGAAGATCAGTTCGCCATTGCTGGCGTTGATTGCGACCTGCCAGGAGTTTGGCAAGATTTGCGAGATGCCGAAGTACCAGAAGAAGATCTGGACGAGACCGGGCACGTTGCGGTGATAGCCTACGAACGCCTCGCAAAGCTTTTCCACGACCTTGATGGTCGAAGACCGCAATGCAACGATGATGAGTGCAAGAGCGAATCCGCAAATCCATGAGGACAGAAACAGGCCTATGGTCCGCAGGCCGCCCATGAGCAGCCATCGTACATAAGGCCCCTCATGGAGGAAGGAAAAATCTAGTGGTTCCATGACTAACTCGGAAGGCTGGCGGGGCTGGCGTTCGGCCAACCCCGCATATGGGTTACTCAACCGCTGAGAGCGGCGTCAGCTTCTTTTCCCGCTTGATGTTGAAGGGGGTCTGGGGACCAGCCCACTTGTTCCACATGGCATCAAGCTCGCCTTCCTTTTCCATTTTCGCGAGCGCCGTGTTGACCGCAGCGAGTAAAGCAGGCTCACCCTTCTTCACGCCCAACGCGGTCGGTTCCCAATGCAATTGCCCGTCGACGAATCTCATCTTGCCGCTGGACTCGTTCACGTAGCGGGCGCCGGACATTTGGGCGATCGCGAAAGCCTGCGCCTTGCCCTGTTGCAGGGCGAGGAACGCGGTCGGCGAGTCCTGGAAGGTCACGATTTCTGCGGATTGCAGCAGGCGCCTGGCGTAGAGCTCTGGCGTCGAGCCCTTGACGGTGCTGATCTTGATGTCCTTCGCCTGGCTGACATCCTTGATGGAAGAGTCGACCGGGACTACCAGCTTGATGGGGACTTGGTAGTGAATGTCTGAGAACGCGATCTGGCGGGCGCGCTCCTTGGTGTAGCCCAGCGCGGCGGCCACGATGTCGACGCGACCCAGGGCCAGTTCTGGAATACGCGATTCCACGCTCAAGGGTCGGTGCTCGAGTTTCACACCCAAGTGCTTGGCCACCGCTGCACAGGTTTCGACATCAAAGCCCACGATCTGGCGGGTCTTGGGATCCTGATAGCCGAGGGGCTGACTAGTAGACAACGTGCCGCAAATCAGGGTCCCTCTTGCCTTGATGTCGGCCAACCGGTCAGCGTGAGCCGTACCGGTCAATGCGACGCCTATACCTAGAAGGAACAGGCGAAGGCGCCGAGAGAGTTGGGGGTGCAAAGCCATTTCACTACTCCTATGGAACGTTTTCATAATGCCATTATGATTTTTCTTTGCAGCAATCGTGCCACATCCTGACTGGCAACACCCTAGGGGTTTTCGCGGAGTTAAAGTGTCGCAAAGGACACATTGATGCCGGGGGACATGCACGTTTTCAGCGATCGGCGCACTTCTTCTGTGCACATCGCACCGACCTAAAGCGAGGGTTAGCCCCGGTCGCAAAAGATTGGATTTTGATTTCATAATGCCATTATGATTTCGTGAGCGGGCCATCTCGCGCTTGCCACGGAGGATCCACATGACCGACAACGAACTCCCTTCTCATGAACACCCCCCGCCCTTTGCAGACGCGACCGGCTCCGCGCCGGCGAAGGTGAGCAGGGTTGGCGAAGGTGCGCTGCTGCTTGAGGCTGAAGGAGAACTTGAGCTCAATACGCAGCGACTCGTCTGGGGCTTAGCCGACGAGGTTCAGCGCTGGAAAGGCGTGCTCGAGATCGTCGCTGGCATGACGAACTTGCTGGTGATCTACGACCCGTTCCGGCTGGAAAGTACGAGGTTGCAGGCGCGCCTACTCTTCGAATGGTCGCGCGCGAAGCCGAGGACGCGCGCAGGCAAGGTCGTTGAAATCCCCGTGGTCTACGGCGGCGAAATGGGGCCGGATCTTGCCGCGCTTGCCAGCCACGCTGGACTGTCGCCCCGGGAAACTGCGGTTCGACATGCCGAAACCAACTTTGTCGCCTATGCGCTCGGCAGTTCCCCAGGCTTTGCTTACCTCGGTGGCCTGCCCGCGTCCCTCTTTATGGCGCGGCGTGCCGTCCCGATTCTCAGTGCCCCGGCGGGCAGCGTGATGATTGGAGGGAACCAGACCGGTGTGACATCCGCCGCAGGACCGACGGGCTGGCACATCATTGGGCGGGCAACCCGGAGCGTGTTCGATGCGGATGCTTCGCCTCCTGCGCTGATCGCACCCGGTGATACGGTGCGCTTTCGCATCGAGAGGATCGACGAATGATCGAAGTGCTTTCCACCGCAGCCTTGACCACCGTCCAGGACCTCGGCCGGTATGGGCAGCGACGTTATGGCGTCGGTACCGCTGGTGCGATGGACCGGCTGGCCCTTACCCTTGGCAACGAAATGCTTGGGAACGATCCCAATGCAGCGGGTCTCGAGATCACCCTGACACCGTTCAAGATCCGGTTCCTGCGCGAGACTAGTTTTGCAGTCGCTGGCGCGGACTTTGACGCCAGCTTGGACGGAACACAACTCTTGCCTTGGTGGGCGACGACTGCCAAAGAAGGCCAAGAACTGATGCTGAAGCGCCCAGTCCACGGCGCGCGGGCCTATCTTTGTATCGCCGGAGGCATAGACGTTCCACCGGTACTCGGCTCGCGCAGTACGCAGATGCGCGGCGCGATCGGGGGCTATGAAGGCCGGCAATTGCGTAGAGGTGATGTGCTGACCGTCAATGATTGCCCGCTACGGCGCGGCAACTTTGGGATCATCCCTCCAGAGCATCGTCTGGCTCCAGGCAGCGCATCGGGATCTGTCACGGTTCGCGCCATTCCTGCGGGTGAATACGAGAAATTTACCGAGGCATCCTGCAAACAGCTTTGGACCACACCCTGGCAGATCACGCCACAAAGCAACCGGACCGGCTATCGACTCCAGGGGCAGAAGCTTGAACTGACGCAGCCACTAGAGATGCGATCCCACGGCATCATTCCGGGCGTTGTACAGGTTCCGCCTAGTGGACAGCCTGTCGTGCAGTTGGCGGACGCCAATGTCTCTGGCGGCTACCCAAAGATTGCGACTGTGATTAGTGCCGATCTATGGCGGCTTGCACAAGCCAGGATCGGAGAGCACATCTCCTTCGTCCAGGTTGATGTCGAAGAAGCTTTGAGCGCATCGAGAGCGATTGACGAATACATCAAGGAGGTGCGACGTGCTACTGCGCTTGCCATGCCATGGCGTTGACCTCGACGAGCTGGAGTTGGACAAGTTGTCTGCGGTCGGTGTCGTGGAACTCGCCGCGTACGCCGAGAGCCGGGGGATAGGAATCGAGCTCAAGACCGCTAATCTGTCCATGCGATCGCACGTACGGGTCCAGCAGACCACTGCGGTGCCTGATCCCGAGCCATCGTCTTCCATTGCACCAGCATCTATCGAGGTCTGCAGCGCCGACACCGTTGGCATCCTGCGACTCGAGCATCCAGGACGGAGCGCACCGCTTGCGCGTGCTGGGCAAGTCGTAAAGATCGGCGATCCCGTTGCCATCCTGCAGGTCGGAATTCGATACAGCGTGGTGCGCGCACCCTCCAATGGCACGATTCAGCGATGTCTAGTTGCCCCGGGAACGCTCGTTGGGTTCGGCGAGCCACTGATTGAACTCTTACCAGAGGTATCAGCATGAAGATCGATATCAACTCAGACATGGGCGAAGCCTTCGGTCCCTATCGCATGGGTGACGACGACACTCTCCTCACGCTCGTCTCGTCGGCCAACATTGCTTGTGGCTTCCACGCTGGCGATCCGGATGTCATGGCTCACACGGTTGCAACGGCCATCAAGAACGGGGTAGACATTGGTGCCCATCCGGGCTTTGACGACAAACGGCATTTCGGTCGGCGTCGTTTGCCGACCGATGCGAAGTCGCTTAAATCGGAAACGCTATACCAGCTTGGCGCACTGGACGCGATTGCGCGCGAGCAGGGGGCACGGGTATCACATCTGAGCTTTCACGGGGCTCTGGGCAACATCCTGTACAAAGACCGGGAACTAGCCGATGTCTTGGTCGGCGCGGTGGCAGCATTCAATCGGGACATCATTTTTCCCGTCACACCGAACACGGCCACGGAAGCGGCTGCCATAAAACACGGGCTACGTACGGTTCGGAAGTTCTTTGCCGACCGGGCATATGACAGCAACGGGTTGCTCGTCCCCCGCGGAACGCCAGGTTCCATCATCCATGATCATGATGTCGCCGCAAAGCGTGTGCTACAGCTATTGGACTCGGGCACGGTTACGACCATTGATGGTGAAACGCTGCGCATGCAAGCGCAGGTCGTCATGGTGCACAGCGAGACCCCTGGCGCGGTGGAACTGGCACGCGCCATCCGCAATGCATTGGAAACAAATGGAGGCGAAATCGTGCCCATGTCCAAGCTTGTTTGAGAGTAATGCACCGACATGGTCGGGAGTGCAGCTTCGGTGCGCTCACCCGCGACCCCGCACCAATTCCGAGCGAGTTACCGACCATCATGGCAAGCGAAGGCCGCCTATGGGCGGAATGGATCACCGCAACGCTTGGCACCAATTATGCATACCGTAATGGCATTATGGTTTTACTAAACGCCTAACTTTGATTTCGAGGATAGCTTCATGGTTAAATCCGCCCTTCTCGCCGCGGCCGCGCTCCAACTTGTGATTCCTGTTTGCGCTCTTGCTACCGAGTTTCCACACCAACAGCCGATCACCTTGATCGTAGGATTCGGACCGGGTGGCTCGACGGACATCATTGCGCGCTTCTTGGCGCCGAAACTCAAAGCCGCTCTGGGACAAACAATCGTGGTCGACAACCGGCCGGGTGCGAGCGGGATTATTGCTACCGAGGCGATGCTTCGAGCCCCGGCAGATGGCTACACGCTGTTCGCTTGCACGAATGGTGTTCTGACGACGCACAAGTATCTGTTCAAGCAACTGAAGTTCGACGCTGCGAAGGACATCCTTCCAGTGACTCAAATTGCTAGCGTCCCGTACGTGCTGCTCGCTCACCCCAGCGTGCCGGCGAACACGCCCGCCGAGTTCGTCGCCTTGGCTAAGAAGGAGCCTGGCAAGATCATGTACGGCTCGGCGGGTGTGGGATCGGCAGGCCACCTCGCTGCCGAGATGTTCTCGTCGAAGGTTGGCATCAACATGAACCACGTCCCCTACAAAGGGAGCGGTCAGGCGATGAGTGACCTGGTCGCAGGCACGATTAACGTCGCCTTCGACCAGCAATCGACCGTCGCGGGCTTCCTTGCCGGAGACCGCCTCAAGGCCATCGCGGTCGCCAGCAAGGAGCGCCTTCCGAGTCTGCCGAAAGTCCCGACTTTCAATGAGGCAGGCATCGCATTCGAAGCCGCCTCCTGGACGGGAATCTGCATTCGCTCCGGAACGCCTGCGCCCATCGTGGATAAGATTTCCCGAGCGGTTCGCGAAGTGATGGCGCAGCAAGATGTCCGGAAGCGATTCGAGGAACTCGGCATCCAACCGAAAAGCACAACTCCACAGGAGTTCCAGACGCTGGTGGCGAACGACCGCGATCGCATGGGCAAGGCCATCACGGCCATTGGCATTAGACCCGAGTAATATCGGGGCGCGCGATCAACAGCGCTCGCCCGCTGGGTGGGTGATTTCCCCGCCCTCCCCGGCTTGACCACCGCCGGGAACGAGCGCCACAAGCACGCTATGCAGGCATCACCGGCTGTCGAAAACCGACTTCGATCTTTGAGGCGTTACACGCGGAGACTAGACGCCACGATTTCTCCCGCCGAAAGCGGCAAGCGCCGTTACTTGCTCCTCGTTCAATCCTTTGTTTGCCAGCCGTCGAGTGTCAGGTCTGTAACGAACATGTGACCCGCAGCGTGCGTGAACATTTCCGGTACACCAGCGGCCAAAGCGACGGCCTGTGGCGTTACGCCACACCCCCAAAAGACTGGCGTATGCCCTTCTGGGAGGCCACCAAACTTAACGAACTCTGGAGCTTGCAGGTCATGGATACCGATCTGCGACGGGTCTCCGATATGCACGGGGGCGCCGTGTGCAAGCGGATAGCGGCTGGTCACTTGGACGGCACGTGCAACCAGTGGCGTAGGAACCGGCCGCATTGTAACCACCATCGGGCCGGAAAATGGACCGGCTGGTTGGCATGCAATTCCGGATCGGTAGGTAGCTACGCGACCATCCTCATTGTGCAGGTGAGGCATCGCGATGCCGCTATTGTCCAGGGCTTCGTCGAACGAAAGACTGCACCCAAGAAGAAACGCCACACTGTCGTCCCGCCAGACGCTCGTTAGGTCGCTGCGCTCCTCGACAAGTTGGCCGTCGCGGTACACCTTGTACCGTGAGAGATCCGTCCGGACATCAGCTCCGGGCGCGGCGAGTTTCGGCTCCGGATCTCCCGGATTCGTCACATCAATGACCGGACACGGAGAAGGGTTGCGCAAGCAGAAGCGCAGGAAGTCAAAGGCATACCGCGCACTCAGGACCACGAGGTTCGCCTGCAATCGTCCTCGCGATGCTCCATGCGTTGTCCCTGTCCACTGCGACGACCGAATGGCCAGTCTGACTTGTTGCGGCGACATGGTCGCAAGGTCCGTACGTCGGATCACCGCCTGTAGAGCGTCGATTCCTGCATTGACCTGTGTCACTGGATTCTCCTTCATCAAATTGCGCAGTACACGTTAGCGCCGGCGCCACGATAGCGAGCCGGGTGGCATTAGTTCGGAGAGCGCACGGCCACGACCTGTACTTCAATGAGATAGTGCGGCTGTGCAAGTGCAGCCTGCACGCAGGCGCGCACAGGCTGATGTCCAGGCACCACCCACTGGTCGTAGATCTTGTTCATTGCCGCCATGTCGCGAATGTCGTTAAGCCAGATGTTCACCGAGACCAGCCCCGTCTTCGACGATCCGGCCTCGGCCAACAGCTTGTCGACCTGTTCTAGGACGCTGGTAGTCTGCTCTTCGATGGTGCGACCTGAATTGGTAGCTGGAGTCACGCCTTTGAAGTAGACGATTCCCGCGCCATTGACGATCACGGCCTTGCTCATCCGTTCGTTGCCGGGAATGCGTTCGATTGAAGTTTGCATGTAGAACTCCTTCTTGCTGTTGCATGTTCTTAGAAACTGCCCGCTGTGGCGATGAAGCTGGCCCCACCGGGATGGATCGCAGGTCGAATTTACGTGCCTGAAAGCTATGCTGAGAGGTGCCCGCGCGCTTCCCCACACGACCGTTGAGGTGTTCTGTCCAGCGCGGACACGTCTGGTTCATGCTGCAGCTAGTCGACTGAGGTAGCTTGCAGCGACTTCGCCTGGCGTTCGGTACCCCAACTTCGAATGGCGCCGTTGGCGATTGTAAAAAATCTCAATGTACTCACGGACAGAGGCCATGGCTTCCATCCGGGTGGCATACCGATGGTGGTACACCAACTCTGCTTTCAGGCTGCCCCAGAAGCTCTCCAT
>NZ_SMNY01000048.1:0-181491 GCF_004353535.1 Cupriavidus sp. L7L | reverse complement strand
GCTGCTCGATGAAATCTCGGAAGGGCTGGCACCGGTGATCGTGCAGGCGCTGGCGCGCATGATCCGGATGCTCAAGCAGAAGGGGTACACGGTGGTGATGGTGGAGCAGAACTTCCGCTTCGCCGCGCCGCTGGCCGACCGCTTCTACGTGATGGAGCACGGCAGCATCGTCGAGCGCTTCGATGCCGGCGATCTGCAGGCAAAGATGCCGGTGCTGCATGAACTGCTCGGGGTCTGATCCCGGGATCTGACCGATACCCGGATCGTTGATTGCTGTTTGGCAGGAACGGGTGGCGCATCGCCGCCGCAAATCAGGAGACAAAGAGATGAAAAAGACTCGGCTCGCGGCCGCGATGGCGGCTATTGCCATGGGTGCGGTTTCGTTCGGCGCTGCCGCGCAGGTATCCGGCGACACCGTAAAGATCGGCTATATCACCGACATGTCGGGCCTGTACGCCGACATCGACGGCCCCGGCGGCCTGGAAGCCATCAAGATGGCGATCGAGGACCGCGGCGGCAAGGTGCTGGGCAAGCCCATCGAGATCGTTTCCGCCGATCACCAGAACAAGGCCGACATCGCCGCCTCCAAGGCGCGCGAATGGATGGACCAGCAGGGCCTGGACATGCTGCTGGGCGGCACCAACTCCGGCACCGCGCTGGCGATGAACAAGGTCGCTTCCGAGAAGAAGCGCGTCTACATCAACATCGGTGCCGGCACCGCGCGCCTGACCAACGAAGAGTGCTCGCCGTACACGGTGCACTATGCCTATGACACGGTGGCGCTGGCCAAGGGCACCGGCAGCGCGGTGGTCAAGCAGGGCGGCAAGTCGTGGTTCTTCCTGACCGCCGACTACGCCTTCGGGCACTCGCTGGAAAGCGACACCGCCGCGGTGGTGAAGGCCAGCGGCGGCACGGTGGCGGGGCAGGTACGGCATCCGCTGTCGGCGTCCGACTTCTCGTCGTTCCTGCTGCAGGCGCAGTCGTCGAAGGCGCAGATCCTGGGCCTGGCCAACGCCGGCGGCGACACCATCAATGCGATCAAGGCGGCCAAGGAATTCGGCATCACCAAGACGATGAAGATCGCTGGCCTGCTGATGTTCATCAATGACATCCACAGCCTGGGTCTGAAGAACACCGAAGGCCTGCTGATGACCGACAGCTGGTACTGGGACATGAACGACGACACCCGCAAGTTCGCCAACCGCTTCTTCGGCAAGATGAAGAAGATGCCGAGCAGCCTGCAGGCCGCGGACTATTCGGCCGCCAGCACCTACCTGAAGGCGGTGGAAGCAGCCAAGACCGATGATCCGGACAAGGTCATGGCCGAGCTGAAGAAGATGAAGATCAACGACTTCTACACCAAGGGCTATATCCGCCAGGACGGCCGTGGCATCCACGACATGTACCTGATGCAGGTGAAGACCGCGGCCGAGTCGAAGAAGCCGTGGGATTACCTGAAGGTGGTGGCGACCATCCCGGGCGACCAGGCATTCACGACGGTGGCCGAGTCGAAGTGCGCGATGTTGAAGAAGTAAGAGCCGTCGACACTGCGACGGTTTGCTCCCCTCTCCCGCGCGCGGGAGAGGGGCAGGGGAAGAGGGCCGGCGCTAGCAGGAGCGTGGCGCAACCAAACTTCCGGCAGCGGTCCTGAGGCCCGCACGCGCCGGTGTTGAAGTCGGCAGCCTCTTGCACGCCGGCCCTCTCCCCCAACCCCTCACCCGAAGCGGGAGAGGGGAGACACAACCAGCAACGGATGCCCATGGACATCTTCGGAATTCCCCTGCCTGCCATGCTTTCCCAGCTGTTGCTGGGGCTGGTGAACGGCGCCTTCTATGCGATGCTGAGCCTGGGCCTGGCGGTCATCTTCGGCCTGCTCAACGTCATCAACTTCGCGCACGGCGCGCTCTTCATGCTGGGTGCGGTGCTGGCCTGGATGGGCATGGAGTACGCCGGGCTCAACTACTGGATCATGCTGCTGCTGTCGCCGCTGGTGGTTGCCGCCATCGGGGTGGTGATCGAGAAGACCATGCTGCGCTGGATCTACAAGCTCGACCACATCTATGGCCTGCTGCTGACGCTGGGCATCACGCTGGTGATCGAAGGCATCTTCCGCTCGATCTACGGCGTGTCGGGCCTGCCGTACCAGACGCCTGACGCGCTGCAGGGTGCGACCGACCTCGGCTTCATGATCCTGCCGAACTACCGCGCCTGGGTCGTGGTGGCGTCGCTGGTGGTGTGCTTCGCGACCTGGTACGTGATCGAGAAGACCAAGCTGGGCGCCTACCTGCGCGCCGGCACCGAGAACCCAAAGATGGTCGAGGCCTTCGGCGTCAACGTGCCGCTGATGGTGACGCTGACCTACGGCTTCGGCGTGGCGCTGGCGGCGTTTGCCGGGGTGCTGGCCGCGCCGGTGATCCAGATCTCGCCGCTGATGGGCCAGAACCTGATCATCATCGTGTTCGCGGTGGTGGTGATTGGCGGCATGGGCTCGATCATGGGGTCGATCCTGACCGGCCTGGGGCTAGGCGTGGTCGAGGGCCTGACCAAGGTGTTCTATCCTGAAGCATCGTCGACCGTGGTGTTCTTCATCATGGTGATCGTGCTGCTGCTGCGCCCGGCCGGGCTGTTCGGGAAGGAGAAGTGATGAGCGCACCAACCACATCATCGACGCAGCCCGCGGTGGCTGCCAACGCGGGCCGGGCAGGAAAGGGACAGGGCGTGCAGAAGAAACTGTTGTACGGATTGCTGCTGCTGGGGCTGATCGCCGCGCCGCTGGCGGGTGCCTATCCGGTATTTGTGCTCAAGGTGCTGTGCTTTGCGCTGTTTGCCTGCGCGTTCAATCTGCTGATCGGCTATACCGGGCTGCTGTCGTTCGGCCATGCGGCCTTCTTCGGCGGTGCCGGCTACGCGGCCGGCCATGCCATGAAGGCCTGGGGCGTGACGCCCGAGATCGGGCTGATCCTGGGCACGGCCACCGGCGCGCTGATCGGCTACGTGGTCGGCTCGCTGGCGATCCGGCGCCAGGGCATCTACTTCTCGATGATCACGCTGGCGCTGGCGCAGATGCTGTTCTTTATCTGCCTGCAGGCGCCATTCACCGGCGGCGAGGACGGACTGCAGGGCATCCCGCGCGGCAAGCTGTTCGGCGTGCTGCCGCTGTCCAATGACCTGACGCTGTACTACGTGGCGCTGGTGATCATCGTCGCGGCCTTCGCGCTGATCGTGCGCACGGTGCATTCGCCGTTCGGCCAGATCCTGAAGGCGATCAAGGAGAACGAGCCGCGGGCTATCTCGCTGGGCTACGATGTCGACCGCTTCAAGCTGACCGCTTTCGTGCTCTCGGCGGCGCTGTCGGGGCTGGCCGGCTCGATCAAGGCGCTGGTGCTGGGCTTCGAGACTCTGACCGACGTGCACTGGTCGATGTCGGGCTCGGTGATCCTGATGACGCTGGTGGGCGGCCTGGGCACCTTGTCGGGCCCGATCGTCGGCGCCTTCGTGATCGTGGCGCTGGAAAACAAGCTGGGCGACATCGGCAGCTTCCTGGCCTCGGCCACCGGCCTGCAGTGGTTCAACACGCTGGGCGAGTCGGTGACGATGGTGACCGGCGTGATCTTCGTGATCTGCGTGCTGACCTTCCGCCGCGGCATCATGGGCGAGCTGCTGGCCCGGTTCGGCCGCAAGCACGAGTGATCGTGGGGCGACATGCCCGATTCTGGGGCTAGGGTTTTTTCTAGCTTGTCCTCTGTGCACCGCTTCGTTACATTCCATATACGGTTTTCGCAGGTTAAATGGAGGCGGAAGCGAGGAGACGACAGGCGCGCACCCGGTGTCGGGTAGCAGCGTTATAAAATAAAGGGCGTTGCCGGGTGATCCTCGGCAACGCTTTTTTCATTGGTGCTTCGCCCACGGCAGCGAGCACGCAATCCTTCACTGTGCCGTGTTCGCCTCATTGTGGGGCACCCATGCCGGATCGGCATCACCCCGGTCCCCGACGCATGCGACAATGCGGGCGCTTTCCGTTGCCCGCCATGCCCGACTATCCCCCTGATTCCCAAGATCCGCCGCTTCCGGACGGCTCGGGTCGTCCCGACGCAACGCCGCAACGGCCCATGCCGCAGCTGTGGGTACGCGCCGGCCAGAGTGCCGATGGCGCCATGCTGGAGGCCTGGCTGGCAGTCGTGCAGCCGTTGCCGGTGCCGGCGGCCAGGGCTCGGCGGCTGATGCTGGACGAGTTGCTGGCGCAGTCCGGGCGCGGGATCTGCCTTCTGGCCTATGGCGGCGCGCCGGACGATGTACTGGCTTGCCTGCCGGTGGCGCTGGTGCCAAGCCTGGAACTGGCTGGCCTGGCCGCCCTGGCCACGGAATGGTGGGTACGCCCCGGCCTTGGTGCCGGTATGGCCCGCGCCTGCCTGGACGCCGGCTGCGACACGCTGGCCGACTGGGGGCGCGCCCATGGCATCCGCCATGCGCTGCTCGCCCCGGCACTGGCCGGCGCGCAGGGCGGCGCGCCGCCCGGTTTTGCCCCGCATGCCAGCGGCATGTGGATGCGCAATCTTGTGCCGGCGGCCAAGGTGCTCGGCTGAGCCGGCACTGACGCGCTCCGGCGCCCCGTTTTTTCCTCTCCCCGTTTTCCTTTCCCCGTTCCTGCAATGATGGAGTTCGCTTTCCTGGCGGTTGCCGCCTTTCTCGCCGGCATGATCGACGCGGTCGCCGGCGGCGGCGGCCTGGTCCAGATCCCGGCGCTGTTCTCCGCCTATCCCGGCATGGCGCCGGCAACGCTGCTGGGTACCAACAAGGTTGGCTCGATCGCCGGCACCGCCAATGCCGCGCTGCGCTACGGCCGCAGCGTGCGCATCTACTGGGGCGCGACCGCGCCGGCGGTGGTGGCGGCCTTTGTCTTCTCGATGGCCGGCGCGTGGGCGCTGACCATGATCCCGGCCGAGCCGATGCGCAAGGCGCTGCCATTCATCCTGGTGACGCTGCTGGTGTATACGCTGGCCAAGAAGGACCTCGGGACCGAGCATGCGCCGACGCTGAAAGGCGGCCGCGAACGGCTCGCGGCATTGCTCGCCGGCGCAGTGCTCGGCTTCTACGATGGCGTGTTCGGCCCCGGCACCGGCAGCTTCCTGATGATCGTGTTCGTGCGCGTGTTCGGCTATGACTTCCTGCATGCCGCGGCGTCGACCAAGCTGGTCAACCTCGCCACCAACCTGGCGGCGTTGCTGCTGCTCGCCAGCAAGGGCCATATCTGGTGGCAGCTGGGGCTGGTGATGGCGGTGGCCAATGTTGCCGGCAGCCAGGTGGGCAGCCGGCTGGCGCTGCGGCATGGCAGCGCGTTCGTGCGCAAGGTGTTTATCGTGGTGGTGAGCGCGTTGATTCTGAAGACGGCATGGGATGCGTTTGCGCGCTGAGCAGCCGGGCGCGGACCTTGATGCGGGTTAATCCTGCTTTTCGCGTCAAGTCGCTGTGATAGACTCGATTCGCATTCCCGACCGCACGGTCGGTGAATGACAGAAGCGCCAGTTCCGGGGGAATTCCGGGGAAAATGGGGCCGGTTCGCCAGGGCGAACGGGTTCTCGGCGTGGACGGGAAATGGGGAATGGTGTGTCATCGTTCCTGGCAGTAGCGCAGGTGCCGGCGATGTGCCTGCGTCAGACCCGAGGGGTCCGTAGAAAATGGGCATCCGCCGGTGGACGCCGGACGGATGCCTTTCCGTTTCAGGAACCGAAGGAGACAAGATGGATTTCAAGCGCGCCAGCCTGCTGGCAATCGCGGCGGCCTGCCTGGCTGCCGGCGCCGCCCAGGCACAGGTCAAGGTCGGGGTCACGGTGTCGGCGACGGGTCCGGCCGCATCGCTGGGTATTCCGGAGAAGAACACCTTCACGCTGATGCCCAAGGAAGTCGCGGGCAAGAAGATCGAGTACATCGTCCTGGACGACGCTTCGGACACCACCACCGCGGTCAAGAACACCCGCAAGCTGATCAGCGAAGACAAGGTTGACGTGGTGGTCGGTTCCACCGTGACGCCGAACTCGCTGGCCATGGTCGACGTGGTCGCCGAGAACGATACGCCGATGATCACCATGGCCGCCTCGGCCCGCATCATCGAGCCGATGGATGCCAAGCGCGCCTGGATCTTCAAGACGCCGCAGAACGACTCGCACATGGCTACCGCGATTGCCGAGCACATGGGCAACAACAACGTGAAGACGGTGGCTTTCATCGGCTTCGCGGATGCCTATGGCGACAGCTGGGCGCAGGAATTCGCCAAGGTGGCGGAGATGCGCAAGATCAAGGTGGTCGCCAACGAGCGCTTTGCCCGCACCGACACTTCGGTGACCGGGCAGGTGCTGAAGATGATGAGCGCCAACGCCGACGCGGTGCTGATCGCAGGCTCGGGTACGCCCGCGGCGCTGCCCGCCAAGACACTGAAGGAGCGCGGCTACAAGGGCAAGGTCTATCAGACTCACGGCGTTGCCAACGCGGACTTCCTGCGCGTGTGCGGCAAGGATTGCGAAGGCACGTTCCTGCCGGCCGGCCCGCTGCTGGTGGCTGAACAGTTGCCCGACAGCAACCCGGTGAAGAAGCCGGCCATGGCCTACAAGACCGCCTACGAGAAAGCCTTCGGCGGCCAGGTCTCGACCTTCGGCGGCCATGCCTGGGATGCGGGCCTGATCCTGCAGCACGCCATTCCCGAGGCACTCAAGAAGGGCCAGCCCGGCACCAAGGAATTCCGCAAGGCGCTGCGCGACGCCATGGAGCAGACCAGGAACCTGCCGGTGTCGCACGGCATCATGAACATGAGCACCACCGACCACCTCGGCTTCGACCAGCGCGCACGCGTGATGGTGCAGATCGTCGACGGCAAGTGGAAGCTGCTGAAATAAGCCGCTGCACTGAATTCCCGAGTGACAGTTGAGTGGGAGTGAAGCAGGGCGCATGGGTTATGCCATGCGCCCTTTTTTCTGCCGCACCGCCATACCTAGGGTTGCCGAGTATTTCCGCAATGGGCAACCTGTTTACCATTTCGTAAATCCCACCGCGCGCAGCACCCTGTCGGCCCCCTTCGAAGCAGGCAGGTATTTCAACGATACGGGGAGACAATGGACCTATCTATCGCCGCCATCCTGGCGCAGGACGGCATCACCTCGGGCGCGATCTACGCGCTGCTGGCACTGGCCCTGGTGCTGGTGTTCTCGGTGACGCGCGTCATCTTCATCCCGCAAGGGGAGTTCGTTGCCTACGGCGCGCTGACGCTGGCCGCGATGCAGGCCGGGCATGCGCCGCAGACTAGCTGGCTGCTGCTGGCCATGGGCGCGCTGACCTTCGTCTATGAAACCGTGACCGTGCTGCGCAGCGCCGAGCTGCGGCGCACGCTGGGCCAGCGGCTGGCGGTGCTGGCCGGCAAGTACCTGGTGTTCCCGCTCGCGGTGCACTGGGTGGTCCAGCAATACGGCGCGCAGCCGCTGCCGATGGTGGCGCAGATCGCGCTGACGCTGCTGGTCATCATCCCGCTCGGGCCGATGCTGTACCGCCTCGCCTACCAGCCGCTGGCCGAGGCCAGCACGCTGGTGCTGCTGATCGTATCGGTCGGCGTGCACTTTGCGCTGGTGGGGCTGGGGCTGGTGATGTTCGGCGCCGAGGGCTCGCGTACCACGGCGTTCTCTGATGCGCGTTTCGAAGTGGGCGCGCTCAGCGTCTCGGGCCAGAGCCTGTGGGTGGTGGGCGTGTCGGCGCTGCTGATCGGCGCGCTGTACTTCTACTTCGAGCGCACGCTGCAGGGCAAGGCGCTGCGCGCGACCGCGGTGAACCGGCTGGGGGCGCGCCTGGTCGGCATCGGCACCACGCAGGCGGGGCGGCTGTCGTTCACGCTGGCCGCGGCGATGGGCGCGCTGTGCGGCGTCCTGATCGCGCCGCTGACCACGGTGTACTACGAGTCGGGCTTCCTGGTGGGCCTGAAGGGCTTTGTCGGCGCGATCGTCGGCGGGCTGGTGAGCTATCCGGTCGCAGCACTGGGTGCGCTGCTGGTGGGCCTGCTCGAATCCTATTCGTCCTTCTGGGCCAGCGCGTTCAAGGAGGTCATCGTCTTCACACTGATCATTCCGGTGCTGCTGTGGCGCTCGCTGACGAGCAAGCATGTCGAGGAGGAGGAATAAGCCATGACCATGCTGACCGACAAGCAAGCGGCGGCCGTGACCGGCGCCGAGGCCGGCAGCCGTGCGCGGTTGAACCGTAACCGGATTCTGGTGCTGGCCTTCATCGTCGTGCTGGCGCTGCTGCCGGTGCTGCCGACGCCTGAATTCTGGATCACGCTGGGCAACTACATCGGGCTGTACAGCATCGTCGCGATCGGGCTGGTGCTGCTGACCGGCGTGGGCGGCATGACATCGTTCGGACAGGCCGCGTTCGTGGGGCTGGGCGCGTACAGCACCGCCTACCTGACCACGCAGTTCGGGCTGTCGCCGTGGTTCGGGCTGCTGGTGGGCCTGGTGATCACGGTAGCCTCGGCCTATGTGATCGGGCTGATCACGATGCGCATGTCCGGCCACTACCTGCCACTGGCGACCATCGCGTGGGGCCTGTCGCTGTTCTTCCTGTTCGGCAACCTGGAGTTCCTGGGCAAGTACGACGGCATCAACGGCATCCCGGTGCTGTCGTTCTTCGGCATCGAGCTGCAGTCGGGCCGCTCGATGTTCTACCTGATCTGGGCAGTGGTGCTGCTGGCCGTGCTGGCGATGCAGAACCTGCTGAACTCGCGCCCGGGCCGCGCCATCCGCGCGCTCAAGGGCGGCGGGGTGATGGCCGAGGCGATGGGCGTCAATACCGCGTGGATGAAAGTGGTGATCTTCGTCGTGGCGGCGATCCTGGCGTGCGTGTCGGGCTTCCTCTACGCGCACCTGCAGCGCGCGGTGAACCCGACGCCGTTCGGCCTGAACTACGGTATCGAGTACCTGTTCATGGCGGTGGTCGGCGGCGTCGGCCACGTGTGGGGCGCAGTACTGGGTGCGGGCATCCTGACCATCCTGAAGGACGTGCTGCAGGGCGTGCTGCCCAAGCTGCTCGGCGCCAACGGCAACTTCGAGATCATCGTCTTCGGCGTGCTGCTGGTGCTCCTGCTGCAGTATGCGCGCGATGGCATCTGGCCGTTCCTGCGCCGGCTGTTTCCGTCGGGCCCCGCGGTGCTGGCGCCGGCGCAAGCCGAGGCGCTGGCGGTGCGGCGCAAGCCCGAGGCGGGCGAGCTGATCCTCGACGTGCGCGCCGCGCGCAAGGAGTTCGGCGGGCTGGTCGCGGTCAACGATGTCAGCTTCCAGGTGCGTGCGGGCGAAATCATCGGCCTGATCGGCCCGAACGGTGCCGGCAAGTCCACCACCTTCAACCTAGTGACGGGCGTGCTGCCGGTCACGCGTGGCGAGGTCCGCTATCGCGGCGAGGTGATCTCCGGCCTGCCGTCGCGCGAGATCGTCAAGCGCGGCATTGGCCGCACCTTTCAGCACGTGCACCTGCTGCCGACCATGACGGTGCTGGAAAACGTCGCCATCGGCGCGCACCTGCGCGGCGACTTCCGCGCGCAGGGCGGTGTCTCGGCAGCGATCCTGCGCATGAACAAGGTCGAGGAAGACAAGCTGCTGTTCGAAGCGAAGCGGCAACTGGAACGCGTAGGCCTGGCCGACTGCATGTACATGGAAGCGGGCAGCCTGGCGCTGGGCCAGCAGCGCATCCTGGAGATCGCGCGCGCCCTGTGCTGCGACCCCGCGCTGCTGCTGCTCGACGAGCCGGCTGCGGGCCTGCGCTACAAGGAGAAGCAGGCGCTGGCCGACCTGCTGCGCAAGCTCAAGGGCGAGGGCATGAGCGTGTTGCTGGTCGAGCACGACATGGACTTCGTGATGAACCTGACCGACCGGCTGGTGGTGATGGAGTTTGGTACGCGCATCGCCGAGGGCGTGCCCGAGGAAGTGCAGAAGAACCCGGCGGTACTGGAAGCCTACCTGGGTGGCGTGGAATAGGTGTGGAGCAAGGACCCGACATGAGCCTGATACTTGAAGTGAAGGACCTCCACGTCCGCTACGGCAAGGTGGAAGCGGTGCACGGCGCCAACCTGAAGGTGGAAGCCGGAAAGATCGTGACGGTGATCGGCCCCAATGGCGCCGGCAAGTCGACCATGCTCAACGCGATCATGGGTGCGCTGCCGGTCAACGGCTCGGCGAGCGGATCGGTCAGCTACCTCGGTCACGACATGGCCGGTATCCCCGTGGAGGGCCGCGTCGCGCGCGGCATGTGCCTGGTGCCGGAGAAGCGCGAGCTGTTTGCGTCGATGACGGTCGAAGACAACCTGTTGCTGGGCGCGTTCCGCCGCAAGCGTGCCGGCGAGAAGAACTACCTGGACCAGATGGACGTGGTCTACGACTTGTTCCCGCGCCTGCGCGAGCGTGCGCGCCAGGATGCCGGCACGCTGTCGGGCGGCGAGCGCCAGATGCTCGCGGTGGGCCGCGCGTTGATGGCCAAGCCGCAGCTGCTGATGCTGGACGAGCCCAGCCTTGGCCTGGCACCGCTGATCGTCAAGGAGATCTTCCATATCATCAGCAACCTGCGCCAGACCGGCGTGGCCACGCTGCTGATCGAGCAGAACGCCCGGGCGGCGCTGCAGGTGGCTGACTATGGCTATGTGATCGAGACCGGGGATATGTCGATGGAGGGGCCCGCAGACGAGTTGGCGGCGAACCCGAAGGTGATTGAAACGTACCTTGGATTGGCAAAAAAGGCCGCCTAATCCATGAGGATGATAGCGGGACGAATGAGGGCTTGCCTAGGCGAGCCCTTTTTCATTTCTCGTGTGAATAACTTTGGGGATAAGTGGTTTTAGAGGCCTGTTGTTTGGTATCGGGAGGAGCGGCGCAGGGTTGGGTACGCTTCGATTCGGCCGATGAATGAAAAGCTGCGAGATTCCTCTATGGATATCGATACCAACGATGATCGCGCTCAAATTATTCTTTGAGGGAATGTAATGACACTATTATTTTGGTATTCTATTTTTCGTGAGAATGTTCTTCGGTATCTTGGATAGCTTCTTGCTGCGCGGTCTCCAGCAACCAATCGCGAAAGCGGCTTAGCGCCGGATGATCGCGGCGCTCCCGCGGCGCGCACAAGAAATAGCCCCGTTGCAGCGAAATCGGCAAATCAAACGGCGCAAAAACACGTCCCGCTGCAATTTCATCTCTCACCAGGCATCGCTGCAACACCGCGACTCCCATGTCGGCGCGAACAGCCTGGATCAGGATCGACACCTGGTCGAACGCTGTGGATAACATCGGCGCAGCGTTGGGTACGCCGGCCGCTCGCAGCCAGTTTTGCCAGTTCGCCGGCGCTGACGTGTGATAGAGCAGGGGCTCCTGCAACAGCTCCGCCGGCGTCTGCCAGCGGCCGGCCTCGCGGCGAGCACGGGCGCGGTCCGGATGGCAGACCGGCACCATTTCACGCCCGATCACGTAGTCGGCCTGCAGGTGCGGCCACTTGCCCACTTCACCCGCCAGGATGGCGGCATCGGGCGTGGCGCCCGAGAGATCCTCATCGCGCTGGTAGGGAACGAAGTCGAGGTGGATTTCCGGATGGCGCCGATGGAAGTCCGGCAGGCGCGGCACCAGCCATACGCTGGCCAGCGTCGGCACGACCGACAGCGTCAGGCGGTGGCGCCGGTCGCCGGCGAGCAGGGCAGCGCTGGCATTTTCGATTGCGGCCAGCGGCTCGGCCACGGCATCGAGCAGCTGCCGGCCGGCTTCGGTCAGCACCAGCCGATGTGCATTGCGCTGGAGCAGCGGCTGGCCGAAGTGTTCCTCGAGCCGGGCGATTGCCCGGCTGATCGCGCCCTGGGTGACGCACAGCGTGTCCGCGGCACGGGTGAAGCTGCCAAGCTTTGCCGCGGCGGCAAAGGCGTGCAACTCGGACATCGACGGGGAACGCAGCCGCATGGCGCAGGGTACAGCGCAGGAGAGGGGCAGAACCTGCGATGCCACAGTGTTTACCTGGGCGTGGGGCAGGATGATCTTTGGTAATGCAAACGTGCAATATAGTCGTTTGTGCGCATCCGGTAAACGCCTGACACTCGCTCGGTTCCTTCGCATAAAACAACAGGAGAAAGCCTCATGAACCGAGCCACGATGACGCGCCGCCAACTGATGCTGTCGGGCGCCGCAGCCGCCGCCACGCTGATGTTTACCAGCAGCGCCTTCGCGCAGGCCAACTATCCGACCCGCCCGATCCGCTTGATCGTGCCGTTTGCCGCGGGCGGTTCGACCGACCTGTCGGCGCGCCTGGTGGCCGAGTTCGCCGGCCGCGAGCTGGGCCAGTCCATCGTGGTCGAGAACAAGGGCGGCGCGGGCGGTTCGCTCGGCATGGAGCAGGTGGCCGGCTCGGCACCGGACGGCTACACCATCGGCATGGCCACGGTCAGCACGCACGGCTCCAACCCGGCTGTGTATCCGAGGCTGAAGTACGACCCGATCAAGGACTTCGCCCCGGTGACCAACGTGGTCGCCATCCCCAGCGTGTTCGCCGTACACCCGAGCGTGCCGGCCAAGACCATGCAGGAGTTCATCGCGCTGGCCAAGGCCAATCCGGGCAAGTACAGCTTTGCCTCGCCGGGTGCGGGCTCGCTCGGCCACGTCAACATCGAGAACTTCATGATGCTGGCCAAGATCGACCTGCTGCACGTGCCGTACAAGGGCGCCGGCCTGGCGCTGAATGACGCTGTAGCAGGGCAGGTCAATGCCATCACCGATAACCTGTCGTCGACGCTGCCCCACGTGAAATCCGGCAAGTTGCGCGCGCTGGCGGTGCTGGGCGCGTCGCGTTCGGCACAGCTGCCGAACGTGCCGACGTATGCCGAGCTGGGCTTCAAGGACATGGGCGAGGGCGGCTGGTTCGGCATCGTCGCCCCGGCCGGCACGCCGCCGGCGATCGTCAACAAGCTGAACCAGGCTATCCACAAGGCCATGCAGAACCCCGAGTTCAAGCGCAAGGTGGAAGAGTCGGGCGGCACGCTGGTGCCGACCACGCCGGATCAGTTCAAGGCCCAGATCCAGCAAGCCATGGCGCGCTATGCCCGCGTGGCCAAGGCCGCCGAGATCAAGCTGGACTGAGGCATGGCTGAAGCGAATCATCAGGGCGCGCTGCCGCCGGTCATCGTGCGGCTGCCGGAAGGGAAGGCGCTGCCGCTGGTGTGCGACTCGCCGCATAGCGGCACCGTGTACCCGGCGGATTTCGGCGCGGCGATCCCTGCGGCGCGGCTGCGCGGCGGTGAAGACACGCACGTTGATGCGCTGTGGGCAGCGGTGCCGGCGGTCGGCGGCACGCTGCTGGCGGCTACGTTCCCGCGGGTCTATATCGACCCGAACCGGATGGCCGACGATATCGACCCGGACCAGCTGGACGGGGCGTGGCCCACGGCGCTGGCGCCGGGACCGAAGACCAGCCTGGGCTATGGCCTGGTCTGGAGCCGGATCGATGCGAGCACGCCGATCTACGATCGCCGGCTGTCCGTGGCGGAAGTGCAGGGGCGTCTGGACCGCTATTACCGCCCCTACCATGCGGCGCTTGCCGAGGCCGTGGAGGGCGCATACCGGCGCTTTGGCGCGGTCTGGCACCTGAACCTGCACTCGATGCCGAACAATGCCTATGAGCGCCTGAAGATCGACAGCCCGCACCCGCTGGCGGACTTTGTGCTGGGAGACCGGGACGGAACCACCTGCGAGCCGGGGCTGGTCGACCTGGTCGACCGGGAACTGCGCAACATGGGCTACACGGTTGCGCGCAATGACCCCTACAAGGGCGTGCAGCTGATCGCCCAGATCGGGCGGCCGGCCGAGCGGCGTAGCAGCCTGCAGATCGAGATCCGACGCCCGCTCTATATGGACGAGGCGACGCGGAAACGGAATGCCGGGTTCGATACCTTGCAGCGCGACCTTGGCAGGCTGGCGGAGCAGGTTGCAGCATATATCCGGGCCAGCCTCTGAGCAGCTTGTTCCACGTGAAACATTGGCCGGGC
This sequence comes from Cupriavidus sp. L7L, assembly GCF_004353535.1. Lineage (NCBI taxonomy): Bacteria > Pseudomonadati > Pseudomonadota > Betaproteobacteria > Burkholderiales > Burkholderiaceae > Cupriavidus > Cupriavidus sp. L7L. Next base: position 167,453 of record NZ_SMNY01000048.1, on the reverse strand, counting down.
CTTGTGCCCGGCCTTTTTGTTTCACGTGGAACATCGTGGCACCCCAGGCGTCGCTTGCCGGCCACGCGCAGGTATCGTCCACATCATGTTTCACGTGAAACATGGTGCCGGTCGAAAAGCGGCCAGACGAATGCCGCTATAATTTCGCATTCCCGCATTTTCCCGCCAGCCTCCCGGAGGAGGTGTCCCATGCTTTACCCAAAAGAATTCGATGTCATCGTCGTCGGTGGTGGTCACGCCGGAACTGAAGCAGCACTCGCGGCCGCGCGCATGGGCTGCCAGACGCTGCTGCTGACCCACAACATCGAGACGCTGGGCCAGATGAGTTGCAATCCGTCCATCGGCGGCATCGGCAAGGGACACCTGGTCAAGGAAGTGGATGCGATGGGCGGCGCCATGGCGGCCGCCACGGACGAGTCCGGCATCCAGTTCCGCATTCTCAATTCCAGCAAGGGACCGGCGGTGCGCGCCACGCGCGCGCAGGCGGACCGTGTGCTGTATCGCAAGGCGATTCGTACTCGCCTGGAAAACCAGCCGAACCTGATGCTGTTCCAGCAGGCAGTGGATGACCTGATGGTCGAGGGCGATCGGGTCGTCGGCGCCATGACGCAGGTCGGCATCGCCTTCCGCGGGCGGGCCGTGGTGCTGACCGCCGGCACTTTCCTGGACGGCAAGATCCACGTCGGCCTGGACAACTACACTGGCGGGCGCGCCGGAGATCCGGCTGCAGTATCCCTGTCGGCGCGCCTGAAGGAACTGAAGCTGCCGCAGGGCCGCCTGAAGACCGGCACGCCGCCGCGCATCGACGGCCGCACCATCGACTTCTCGGTGATGGAAGAACAGCCTGGCGATCTGGATCCGGTGCCGGTGTTCTCCTTCCTGGGCCGTCCGGAGCAGCACCCGCAGCAACTGCCTTGCTGGATCACCCATACCAACAGCCGCACGCACGACGTCATCCGTGGCGGTCTCGACCGTTCGCCGATGTACACCGGCGTGATCGAAGGGGTGGGGCCGCGCTACTGTCCCAGCATCGAGGACAAGATCCATCGCTTTGCCAGCAAGGAAAGCCACCAGATCTTCCTGGAACCGGAAGGGCTGACCACCAATGAGTTCTACCCGAACGGCATCTCGACCAGCCTGCCGTTTGACGTGCAGCTGGAGCTGGTGCATTCGATCCGCGGCCTGGAGAACGCGCATATCCTGCGCCCTGGCTACGCCATCGAGTACGACTACTTTGATCCGCGCGGCCTGAAGTCATCCCTGGAGAGCAAGGCGATCCGCGGGCTGTTCTTTGCCGGCCAGATCAATGGCACCACCGGCTATGAAGAAGCCGCCGCGCAGGGCCTGCTGGCCGGCATCAATGCCGGTTGCTACGTGCGCGAGCGTGAAGCCTGGACGCCGCGTCGCGACCAGGCCTACCTGGGCGTGCTGGTCGACGACCTGATCACGCGCGGTGTGACCGAGCCGTATCGCATGTTCACCAGCCGTGCCGAATTCCGCCTGAGCCTGCGCGAGGACAACGCCGATATGCGGCTGACGGAAGTCGGCCGTGAGCTGGGTGTCGTTGACGATGCACGCTGGGATGCTTTCAACCGCAAACGCGACACTGTTTCACGTGAAACAGAGCGGCTGAAAAGCACATGGGTGAACCCGGCCATGCTGCCGCCGGAAGACGCCGTGCCGTTGCTGGGCAAGCCGATCGAACGCGAGTACAGCCTGGCCGACTTGCTGCGCCGGCCGGAAGTCCGCTATGAGTCGCTGATGGCGCTGCAGGGCGGCCGCCACGCGCCTGAAGCACCGCTCGACGCCGATGCCATGCTGGCCGACCAGATCCGTGAGCAGATCGAGATTGGTATCAAGTACCACGGCTATATCGCTCGCCAGGCTGCCGAGGTCGACAAGCTGGAAGCCAATGAATCGACCCGCCTGCCCGAGAATCTCGACTACACCGAGGTACGCGGGCTGGGCTTCGAGGTCAGCCAGAAGCTGAACCAGCACCGCCCGGAAACGCTGGGCCAGGCATCGCGCATCTCGGGCGTGACTCCGGCGGCGATCTCGCTGCTGCTGGTACACCTGAAGAAGAAGGGGCTCGGCCGAACGCGCGCCGACTCGGCTGCCGTTGGCGGCAACTCGGAAGAGGCGGCCTGAGTGGCGGGCGCTCGACACACCATGACAGACGACGCCACGCAGCGTCGTCGCCTCGAAGCCGGTCTCGCCGAGATCGGGCTGGTATTGGCACCGGTACAGATCGACAAGCTGTTCGACTACCTCGCGCTGCTGCGCAAATGGAACGGCGTCTATAACCTGACCGCGATCCGCCACCCCGATGAGATGCTTACGCATCACATGCTGGATTCGCTCGCGGCAGTGCCCGCGCTGGCCGCTGCCGCGCGTTCTGCAGAGATAGGTACGCCTGCGCGGGGCAGGGTGCTGGACGTCGGCTCGGGCGGCGGCATGCCCGGGCTGCCATTGGCGATTGCTTGTCCCGACGTGTCGGTGCTGATGGTCGACATCGTGCAGAAGAAGACCGCATTCCTGACGCAATGCCGCGCCCAACTCGGCTTGGTCAACGCCGCGGCGCACTGGGGCCCGGTGGAAAAACTGGACGATGCGGACGGCTTTGCCGTGATCACGTCACGTGCCTTTGCTGAACTGACCGACTTCGTGAACCTGTCGGGCCAGTTGCTCGCGCCGCACGGCAAGCTGATCGCCATGAAGGGCGTTTATCCACAGGCGGAGCTCGACCGGATGGAAGCCGCGGGACTGATGGCCAACTGGCAAGTCGACGAAGTACCGCGCCTCACTGTGCCGGGACTGGATGCCGAGCGCCACCTGGTGGTGCTGTCGCGGCGCGCAGGCGCGCACGCATGACCTACGCCGCGGCGCTGCAAGCAGTGCCGCGAACTGCCGGCCATGAGGCTGGCCGGATGAATTGAAGCAGGAGCCTCAGGAACATATGGCCAAGGTATTCGTGATTGCAAACCAGAAGGGCGGGGTGGGCAAGACCACCACGACGGTGAACCTCGCCGCCGGCCTGGCCGCGCAGGACCAGCGCGTGCTGCTGGTCGACCTGGATCCGCAGGGCAATGCCTCGATGGGTTCGGGCATCGACAAGCAGGCGCTGGAACACAGCGTGTACCAGGTGCTGGTTGGCCTGGCCAGCGTCCCGCAAGCGCGCCAGAAATCCGAGACCGGCAGGTACGACGTGCTGCCGGCCAACCGCGAGCTGGCCGGTGCCGAAGTCGAACTGGTCGAGCTCGATCACCGCGAGCGCCGGCTCAAGCAAGCCATCGACGCAGTCGACGACGAGTACGACTTCGTGCTGATTGACTGCCCGCCGTCGCTGTCGCTGCTGACGCTGAACGGGCTGTGCGCGGCGCATGGCGTGATCGTGCCGATGCAGTGCGAATACTTCGCGCTCGAAGGGCTGTCCGACCTCGTCAACACCATCAAGCAGGTGCACGCCAACCTGAACCGCGAGCTCAAGGTGATCGGCCTGCTGCGCGTGATGTTCGACCCGCGCGTCACGCTGCAGCAGCAGGTGTCGGCACAGCTCGAATCGCACTTCGGTGACAAGGTGTTCAAGACCCTGATCCCGCGCAACGTGCGCCTGGCCGAGGCACCGTCCTATGGCATGCCGGGCGTGGCATTCGATCCGTCATCCAAGGGCGCCAAGGCGTACCTGGACTTTGGCGCCGAGATGATCGCGCGCGTCAGGCAGCTGGGCTGAAGCTCGAGGAGGCATCGACCATGAGTACCGCAAAGACGCCGGCAAAGAAGAAGGGCCTGGGCCGGGGCCTGGAAGCATTGCTGGGCGGTCCCGCCGAGATCGTCGAGACAGCGAAGCAGGAGGGCGCGCCCAGCGTGTTGCACGTGGACCAGTTACAGCCCGGCAAGTACCAGCCGCGTACACGCATGGATGAAGGCGCGCTGCAGGAGCTCGCCGCCAGCATCCGCGCGCAGGGCCTGATGCAGCCGATCCTGGTGCGGCGCGTGGCCGAGCCGGATCGCTACGAGATCATTGCGGGCGAACGCCGTTACCGCGCGTCGAAGCTCGCGGGCCTGGACCAGGTGCCGGTGCTGGTCAAGGACGTGGCCGACGAAGCCGCGGCCGCGATGGCGCTGATCGAGAATATCCAGCGTGAAGACCTGAACCCGCTGGAAGAAGCGCAGGGCATCATGCGCCTGATCCGCGAATTCAAGTTTACGCACGAGCAGGCCGCCGAGTCGGTGGGCCGCTCCCGCAGCGCCGTGTCCAACCTGCTGCGCCTGCTGAACCTGGCGGCGCCGGTGCAGACCATGCTGATGGCGGGCGATCTTGACATGGGTCACGCGCGCGCGCTGCTTGCTGTCGACGGCGCCAATCAGATCACGCTGGCGAACCAGATCGTCAACAAGCGGCTGTCGGTGCGCGAGACTGAAAAGCTGGTGGCGTCCACGCTCAAGCCGTTCGACCTGAGGTCGCTCAAGCAGAAGGGCGTGAACAATATCCGCGACGTGGCGCGGCTGGAAGAAGAGCTGTCCGATGCGCTGGGGCTCTCGGTGCAGATCAAGGTGGGCGCGCGCGGCAAGGGCCAGCTCACCATCCACTTCAGCGACAACGATGCGCTCGATGGGGTGCTCGCGCGGCTGCGCGAATCGCGCGAAGGGCAGCAGGCAGCCTGAAATAGCGGGCGATAACCGGCCATTGCGAGGGTAACTGTTGCATCGAAGCAGCAGTGGCCGGTGCGATTATCGGTATACGTGAGGCGTACCCGCTAATCCACCATCATGCGCAGGGTCCACTGCGCAATCCAATTACGTCAAACATCATTGCGGCGCAATTTTTGTGAAGCCATCATGCAATCATGATGGCAACCGTTGTGCGCAACGCACTGCAAGCTAACTGTAAGCAGATTGACGCGAATCAGTAGTTCCCCTTAAAATCGTGCGGTTTGAATTCTGGTCGGGCCGATAAGTTCCGGCCTGAATGAGGCAGGCAGGTAGTGGTTCGAGACCGTCAGCAGCGCAGCGCCGGTTCCCGTCAGGAAGATGACTGGGACGACTGGAAAGAAGGCGCAGAACGTGAAGATGAAGCTGTCGATCCGCTGTCGCACGCCGATGCGGTGAAGCTGTTTGGCGAACGCGCGCTGCGTCCTTCGCGCATGACCCCGGGCAAGGTTGTCCTGGCGCAGGTGATCGTTTCCCTGCTGTCAGCATTTTGCTGGGCGTTGTTCGGGAAAGAGGCGGGGCCGTACGGCTGGTCAGCGTTGTTCGGCGGCATGGTGTGCTTCGTGCCGAGCGGATTCTTCGCATTCCGGCTGTGGGTGGCGCGGGATCGCGCATCGGTCGGCGGGCTGGTCCTGGGTGAGGCGATCAAGGTGTTCGCCACCGTGGCCATGCTGGTGCTGGTGGTGGTGCTGTACCGGGATCTGCGTTGGGTACCAATGCTGGTCACGTTCCTGCTGGCGCTCAAGACTTACTGGGTGGTGGCCCTCGCGATGCGCTAGGCCGCTGCACAAGACAGGTGCTTCATCCGGAGGTGGGGCACCGAAACGGAATATCAAGATGTTTCCGTGGCGGTTTCACCGTGGTTTCACAGCGGTGACACCGGACACGGTCAAGGTTGGAAACCCGCTTGCATTGCGGTGACCGGCGAATCCGCCGAAGGCAATGCAAGACGCGTACCGGGTGCCGCACAGGAGTAGCGGCGCGCGGCCCGAAGATTTCGCAATATACCGTTCGATTCGACAATGGCAGAAGCTACCCAAAGCGCGGAACACGTGCTGACACCCTCCGGCTATATCGCCGAACACTTGCAGAACTTGAACTCGGTCGGCGGCAAGCAAGCGTCGGTGGTCGATTTCTCCGTGATCAACTATGACACGGTGTTCTGGTCGGTCCTGTGCGGCGCCATCGCCGTGCTGTTCCTGTATGCCGCCGCGCGCCGCGTCACCTCGGGCGTGCCGGGCCGCTTCCAGGCCTTCGTCGAGATGATCGTCGAGATGGTCGACGACCAGGCCAAGGGCATCATCCACGGCGACCGTTCGTGGATCGCTCCGCTGGCGCTGATGGTGTTCTGCTGGATCACCATGATGAACGCGATCGACCTGATCCCCGTTGACTGGGTCAACGGCCTGAACAGCGTGCTGGGCATCTTCCACCTGCATATCCCGCACCACCGCGCGGTGGCCACGGCCGACCTGAACGGCACGCTGGGCATGTCGTTCGCGGTGCTGATCCTGATGATCTACTACAGCTTCAAGATCAAGGGCGCAGGCGGCTTCATACACGAACTGTTCTCGGCCCCGTTCGGCGCCAAGTGGTACCTGGCCCCGTTCAACCTGGTCCTGAACATCATCGAATTCCTGGCCAAGGCCGTTTCGCTCGGCATGCGGTTGTTCGGCAACATGTACGCCGGCGAACTGGTGTTCCTGCTGATCGCGCTGCTGGGTTCGATGTGGACGTTCGGCGCCGACCTGAGCGCGCTGGGCTTCGTTGGCCATGTGCTGGCGGGTGCAGTCTGGGCGATCTTCCACATCCTGATCGTGCTGCTGCAGGCCTTCATTTTCATGATGCTGACGCTGGTGTATCTCGGCCAGGCTCACGATCACCACTGATCAGTGCTGATTGCCGCAGGTTTCAAGTTTTTGGTTTTTTGGTTTTTTGATTTTTTGGTTCTAAGTCTCTCTAAATTAAAGGAGTCGTCATGCAAGAATTTCTCGCCAACATCCAGGGTCTGACCGCTATCGGTATCGGCATCATCATCGGCCTGGGCGCTATCGGCGCCTGCCTGGGTATCGCCCTGATGGGTGGCAAGTACATCGAAGCCTGCGCACGTCAGCCCGAGCTGATGAACCCGCTGCAAACCAAGATGTTCCTGCTGGCCGGCCTGATCGACGCGGCATTCCTGATCGGCGTGGGTGTTGCAATGCTGTTCGCCTTCGCGAACCCGCTGCTGGCTGTCATCAAGTAATTCTTTTCGGTCTGCATGATGCTGACGGGCGGCGCGGGCCACCAGCCCAGCCGCCTTTTGTGCATTTATCTGTAGTTTGATTACCGAAAGGAACACACCATGAATCTGAACGCAACGTTTTTTGCGCAGATGGTCGTGTTCTTCATCCTGTGGTGGGTTGTTGCCAAATTCATTTGGCCGCCGCTGGTGAAGGCGCTCGACGAACGCGCAACGAAGATCGCCGATGGCCTCGCCGCTGCCGAGAAGGGCAAGGCCGAGCTTGAACTCGCCAACAAGCGTGTGGACCAGGCCATGGCCGAAGCCCGCACCGAAGGCGCCCAACGCGTCGCTGACGCCGAGAAGCGCGCCCAGCTGACGGCCGAAGAGATCAAGCAGAACGCCCAGGCAGAAGCCGCACGCATCATTGCCCAGGCCAAGGCCGACGCCGAACAGCAGGTTACCCGCGCGCGCGAAGAACTGCGCGACCAGGTCGCCGTGCTGGCCGTCAAGGGTGCCGAGCAGATCCTCAAGCGTGAAGTGAACGCGCAGGTCCACAGCGACCTGCTCAATCAACTCAAGGCTGAGCTCTAATCATGGCTGAAACCGCAACCATTGCCCGTCCCTACGCTGAGGCGCTGTTCCGCGTCGCCAGTGAATCGAGCGCAGGCAACCTGGGTGCATGGTCCGAGCTGGTGTCGGAAATGGGGCTAGTTGCCGCCAATGCCGACATGAAGGCGGTCGCCGACGATCCGAACGTTCCCGGCGACAAGCTGGCCGAACTGTTCCTGTCGGTGCTGAAGTCCCCGGTCAGCGACGAGGCACGCCGCTTCGTCAAGCTGCTGGTGGAGAACGGCCGCCTGACGGTGATGCCTGACATCGCCGAACAGTTCCATGCGCTCAAGAACGCCCGTGAAGGGTCGTCGGATGTCGAGATCACCAGTGCTTTTCCGCTGGAAGATGGTCAGCTGAACGACCTGGTCGCCGCACTCGAACGCAAGTTCGGCCGCAAGCTGTACGCGCAGGTGGCGGTGGACCCGTCCCTGATCGGCGGCGTCAGCGTCAAGGTTGGCGACGAAGTGCTCGACACCTCCGTGCGTGCGCGCCTGGCAGCCATGCAAACCGCGCTGACCGCCGCCTGAGCGGCAGTCCGACGGATTGAAGAATTAGGAGCATTGTGATGCAACTGAACCCCTCAGAAATCAGCGAGCTGATCAAGACCCGCATCTCGGGTCTTGGCGCCGAAGCTGAAGTGCGCAACACCGGCACGGTGATTTCCGTGACCGACGGTATCTGCCGCGTGCATGGCCTGTCCGGCGTGATGCAGGGCGAGATGCTGGAATTCCCCGGCAACACCTTCGGCCTCGCGCTGAACCTCGAGCGCGACTCGGTCGGCGCCGTGGTGCTGGGCGACTACGAACACATTTCCGAAGGCGACACGGTCAAGTGCACCGGCCGCATTCTGGAAGTGCCCGTTGGCAAGGAACTGCTGGGCCGCGTGGTGAACACGCTGGGCCAGCCGATCGACGGCAAGGGCCCGATCAACGCGAAGCAAACCGACGTGATCGAAAAGGTCGCGCCGGGCGTGATCGCGCGTCAGTCGGTGAGCCAGCCGGTGCAGACCGGCCTGAAGTCGATCGACTCGATGGTGCCGATCGGCCGTGGCCAGCGCGAGCTGATCATTGGTGACCGCCAGACCGGCAAGACCGCCGTTGCCGTGGACGCGATCATCAACCAGAAGGGCAAGGGCATGTACTGCGTGTACGTCGCCATTGGCCAGAAGGCTTCGACTATTGCCAACGTGGTGCGCAAGCTGGAAGAGCACGGCGCGATGGAATACACCGTCGTCGTGGCTGCTGCCGCTTCGGACTCGGCCGCCATGCAGTACCTGGCTGCCTACGCCGGCTGCACGATGGGCGAATACTTCCGCGACCGCGGTGAAGACGCGCTGATCGTTTATGACGACCTGACCAAGCAAGCCTGGGCCTACCGCCAGGTGTCGCTGCTGCTGCGCCGCCCGCCGGGCCGCGAAGCCTACCCGGGCGACGTGTTCTACCTGCACTCGCGTCTGCTGGAGCGTGCTGCCCGCGTGAACGAAGACTACGTCGAGAAGTTCACCGACGGCGCCGTCAAGGGCAAGACCGGTTCGCTGACCGCGCTGCCGATCATCGAAACGCAGGCTGGCGACGTGTCCGCGTTCGTGCCGACCAACGTGATCTCGATCACGGACGGCCAGATCTTCCTGGAAACCGACCTGTTCAACGCCGGTATCCGTCCCGCCATCAACGCCGGTATCTCGGTGTCGCGCGTGGGTGGTGCAGCACAGACCAAGGTGGTGAAGGGTCTGTCCGGCGGTATCCGTACCGACCTGGCCCAGTACCGTGAACTGGCTGCGTTCGCGCAGTTTGCTTCGGACCTGGACGATGCGACCCGCAAGCAGCTCGAGCGCGGCCGCCGCGTGACCGAACTGCTGAAGCAGGCGCAATACCAGCCGCAGCAAGTGTGGCAGCTGGCCGCTTCGCTGTTCGCCGCCAACAACGGCTTCCTCGACAATGTGGAAGTGAAGGACATCCTGCCGTTCGAGAAGGGCCTGCACGACCATCTGAAGACCAAGTACGCTGACCTCGTCAACCGCATCGAAGAGACCAAGCAGCTCTCGAAGGAAGATGAACCCGCCCTGCGTGCCGCCGTCGAGGATTTCAAGAAGTCCGCCGCGTTCTAACCACCGCGTGATTCCACGACATCCCTGCCGCGCCTGAGTAGTCAGGCGCGGCAGGGACTCGGACGGAGAGGAAGATATGGCCGGAACGAAAGAAATTCGAACCAAGATCAAGAGCGTGCAAAACACGCGCAAGATCACCAAGGCGATGGAAATGGTCGCCGCATCCAAGATGCGCAAGGCGCAGGAACGGATGCGCAATGCCCGCCCCTATGCCGAGAAAGTGCGCAACATCGCGGCGCACCTGGCTTCTGCCAACCCCGAGTTCAAGCACCCGTTCATGCAAGAGCGCGAAGTCAAGCGCGTCGGCATGATCGTGGTCACGACCGACAAGGGGCTGTGCGGCGGCCTGAACACGAACGTGCTGCGTGCGGTGACCAACGAGCTGAAGAGCCTGCAGGGTCGAGGCGTGGATGTGCAAGCCACTGCCATCGGCAGCAAGGGCATGCAATTCCTGAGCCGCATCGGCGCCAAGGTGGCCTCGAATGTGGTGCAGCTCGGCGACACCCCGCACCTGGAAAAGCTGATCGGCGCGATCAAGGTCCAGCTCGACGCATTCACCAACGGTGAAGTCGACGCGGTGTACCTGGCGTACACCAAGTTCATCAACACGATGAAGCAGGAACCGATGGTTGAGCAGCTTCTGCCGCTCGCCGCCGACAAGCTGTCGCAGACGGAAGAAGAGAAGCGCGCCTACTCGTGGGACTACATCTACGAGCCTGACGCGCAGACCGTGGTGGAAGAGCTGTTGGTCCGCTACGTCGAGGCGCTGGTGTACCAGGCCGTGGCCGAGAACATGGCGTCCGAGCAGTCGGCGCGCATGGTGGCCATGAAGGCAGCATCCGACAACGCGAAGAACGTGATCGGCGAACTGCAGCTGGACTACAACAAGACCCGGCAGGCAGCGATCACCAAGGAACTGTCGGAGATCGTCAGCGGCGCGGCAGCGGTCTGAGGCGTCAAGAATTCAAGCTATCGGAGATACGAAATGAGTATCGGAAATATTGTGCAGTGCATCGGCGCCGTGGTGGACATCGAGTTCCCGCGCGACGCGATGCCGAAGGTGTACGACGCGCTGGTGCTGGAAGACAGCGGCGAAACGTCGTTCGCCGAAAAGGGCCTGACGTTCGAAGTCCAGCAGCAGCTGGGCGATGGCGTGGTGCGTACCATTGCCCTCGGTTCGTCGGACGGCCTGCGCCGCGGCATGCCGGTGAAGAACACCGAAGCGCCGATCTCGGTGCCGGTGGGTCAGGGTACCCTGGGCCGCATCATGGACGTGCTGGGTCGCCCCATTGACGAAGCTGGCCCGATCGCTTCGGACGAGCGCCGCGCGATTCACCAGAAGGCACCGAAGTTCGACGAACTGTCGCCTTCGACCGACCTGCTCGAAACCGGCATCAAGGTGATCGACCTGATCTGCCCGTTCGCAAAGGGCGGCAAGGTGGGCCTGTTCGGTGGTGCTGGCGTGGGCAAGACCGTCAACATGATGGAGCTCATCAACAACATCGCCAAGCAGCACAGCGGTCTGTCGGTGTTCGCCGGCGTGGGCGAGCGTACCCGTGAAGGGAACGACTTCTACCACGAAATGAAGGAATCCAACGTGCTCGACAAGGTGGCCATGGTGTTCGGCCAGATGAACGAGCCGCCGGGCAACCGTCTGCGCGTGGCGCTTTCCGGCCTGACCATGGCCGAGAAGTTCCGCGACGAAGGCCGCGATATCCTGTTCTTCGTCGACAACATCTACCGCTACACGCTGGCTGGTACCGAAGTGTCGGCACTGCTGGGCCGTATGCCTTCCGCCGTGGGCTACCAGCCGACGCTGGCTGAAGAAATGGGCAAGCTGCAGGAGCGCATCACCTCGACCAAGACCGGCTCGATCACCTCGATCCAGGCCGTGTACGTGCCCGCGGATGACTTGACCGACCCGTCGCCGGCAACCACCTTCCTGCACCTGGACTCGACCCTGGTGCTGTCGCGTGACATCGCCGCTCTCGGTATCTACCCCGCAGTGGACCCGCTCGACTCGACCTCGCGCCAGATGGACCCGCAGGTTGTGGGCCAGGAGCACTACACCGTTGCGCGCGCAGTGCAGCAGACCCTGCAGCGCTACAAGGAACTGCGCGACATCATCGCGATTCTGGGCATGGACGAACTGTCGCCGGAAGACAAGATGGCCGTGAACCGCGCGCGCAAGATCCAGCGTTTCCTGTCGCAGCCGTTCCACGTGGCCGAAGTGTTCACGGGTTCGCCGGGCAAGTACGTGCCGCTGAAGGAAACCATCCGTGGTTTCAAGATGCTGGTGGACGGCGAGTGCGATCACCTGCCCGAGCAGGCGTTCTACATGGTCGGCTCGATCGACGAAGCCTTCGAGAAGGCCAAGAAGATCCAGTAAGCCTTGTTTCGATGCCCCCGCTTTGGCGGGGGCGGCGGTGCATCGCGCCAAGCGGTGCAGCCGCCAGAAGCGAAGCGATTGGAGAAAGGATCAGATATGGCAACCATTCTTGTAGACGTCGTCAGCGCGGAAGCGTCGATCTTCTCCGGCCAGGCGAAGTTCGTGGCGCTGCCGGGCGAGTCGGGTGAGCTGGGCATCCTGCCGGGCCACACGCCGCTGATCACGCGCATCCAGCCGGGTGCGGTGCGCATCGAGAAGGAAGACGGCAGCGAAGAGTTCGTATTCGTTGCCGGCGGCATTCTCGAAGTGCAGCCCAAGCACGTCACCGTGCTGGCCGACACCGCTATCCGCGGTGGCGACCTGGACGAAGCCAAGGCCCAGGAAGCCAAGCGCGCGGCCGAAGAGCTGATGCAGAACCAGAGCAGCGACCTCGACCTGGCACGTGCCCAGAGCGAGCTCGCCGTGGCGGCTGCGCAGCTGGCTGCCATTGCCCGCCTGCGTCGTAAGAAGTAACGGCTTCGGTAGTCCTGTCGCGATGTTGTTTTTTCGATGCGACATTTAAAAAAAGGCAGCCGCGAGGCTGCCTTTTTTGTGGGCACAGCGATATGCTTTCGTCCTGCCTGGACAAAAAAAAGCGCGCGGGCCGGGGAGGCTCCGCGCGGACGGGAAAATCCCTTCGAGGGGTCAATTCGAAGGAACGGGTTCGGTCCAGGTGACAATCAAGGCGCATCGGATACCTGGTATCCGCAACAGGCTGCAAAGGCCACGCGCTAAAACGGTCTTCCTGGTGTTCCGGTCCAGCGGCAATTTTGCTGGATCGGAAAATCGGGTTGCTGCAAGAAACGCTACAAAAAGGCTTTCTTCACCACGCCCCTTTAGGTCTGCACAGCAATCTTTGCTGGGGCGCCGCACCCCGGACAGCGGGTGTGTCAATGCATTGTGGGGGAAACTCCCCGGCATGGCAGTAACAAAATGTATCGTTTTGCAAGAAGTTGAAAGCCACTGGCACCAATGCCCGCCGTGCGCGCCACTTTTGTGCAAGTTACGAGCAAGTTTGCCGTTGTAACGTGCCGATAGCGTATCATTCCCGGCTTGTTTTTCGTGTTCGCTCTCGCACCATGTCCATGTGGCGATTCGCGGTTACGATTTGATACGTCCCCAGCGCTGGCCCGCCTCGGGCCGACGGAAGCCGGACAGTTATCCCCGGTTATCCTGCAGTTGTTCAGCCGTTATCCCAAGATTTATCCCGCAGTTATTCACAGTTTCACAGCCGGAGCCGCAATGCACCCAGAGATGCAGCCAGCGATACATGCCATGCTGGCGATGAAGACCGTGGCCGTGGTCGGCCTGTCGGACCGGCCGGAGCGCCCCAGCAATGAGGTGGCGGAATTCCTGCAGGGTCACGGCTTCCGTATCGTGCCGGTGAATCCACGCCACGCTGGCGAGCGCATCCTTGGCGAAACCTGTCACGCCAGTCTGCAGCAGGCGGCCGAGGCGATGGCCGCCAGCGGCGCACGCATCGAGTGGGTCGACATCTTCCGCCGTGCCGAGGATACGCCCGCGGTGGTCGATGACGCCATCGCCATCGGCGCGCGCGGGGTCTGGCTGCAGCTTGGCATCGTCAACGATGAAGCCGTGCGCCGCGCCGCCGCCGCGGGACTGCTGGCGGTCCAGGACTGCTGCAGCAAGATCGAGCTGACGCGCGCACTGGCGGCGCCGCGCTAGGTTGCCCAAGGCGCGCTCAGCCGCGCCGGCACTGGCCCGTTTTCGTTTTTACAAGCCCTCGCAACCATGGCCATCGATCCCGAACTGACCGCCTACTATCGCCGCCTGGCCGAGCGCTATGCCGGCGCGCCCGTGGCTGCCGACGCCGCCGCGCGCCGTACCCGCTTTGCCGAGATCGCCGCGGCTTCGCAGCTGCCGGACCCCGAGGGCATCGCCGTGCGGGACCTGCAGATCCCGCTGGCGGGCCGCACCCTTGACGCGCGCCTGTTCCAGCCGCAAAGCGAGGCCCGGCCGCGGCTGATCGTGTACTTCCATGGGGGCGGCTGGGTCATCGGCTCGCTCCAGACCCACCATACCGTGGCGGCATTGCTCGCCGCGGATACCGGTTGCGCGGTGGTCAGCGTCGACTACCGGCTGGCGCCCGAGCATCCATTCCCCGCGCCTTGCGAAGACGCCATGGAAGCGGTGGCGTGGCTGGCGGGCCAGCGCGAGGCGCTGGGCCTGGCACCAGCCTTCCTGGCGCTGGCCGGCGACAGCGCGGGTGGCCATCTGGCGGCGCAGGCCGCACAGCAGCTTAACGGCGGCAACGCGGTGCGGGTCGACGCCCAACTGCTGATCTACCCCGTCGCGGCGCCGGTACTGGCCACGGAAAGCTATCGGGCCTTTGCCGACGGTCCCGGCCTGACGCGCGACGAAATGGCATGGTTCTGGACCCAGTTCATCGGCGCCGGGGCTCTTGCGGAAGGAGTGGCGCATGCCGACCCGCGCGTGCACCTGATGGCCTCAGCGCCGGTTCGGCCGCCCGCGACGGTGATCGTGGTCGCGGCCCACGACGTGTTGCGCGACGATGGTCTGGCCTACGCCGACTTCCTGGTGCGCCACGACGCCGCGGTGATCACCATCGAGGCCAGTGGCATGGTCCATGGCTTCGCGCGGCTGCAGCCGGAAGCCCAGCGTGCGCGCGAATGGATGCGGCGTGCCGCCGATGCCTTCCGCGACCTGCTCGACGACGCCTGAGCGTGGCCGCAGCGCATCGGGCCCATACCCTGAAGCGCCGGCACGCTTCGCCCATCCCTTAGAATGGCGGTCTTACGAGGATGACCATGACCGCACTGCAGAACGATACCTTCCTGCGCGCGCTGCGCCGCCAGCCCACCGAATACACGCCGCTGTGGCTGATGCGCCAGGCAGGCCGCTACCTGCCCGAGTACAACGCCACGCGCGCGCGCGCCGGCAGCTTCCTCGGGCTGGCCAAGAACCCGGGCTACGCCACCGAGGTGACCCTGCAGCCGTTGGACCGCTATCCGCTGGACGCGGCCATCCTGTTCTCCGACATCCTGACCGTGCCCGATGCCATGGGCCTCGGCCTCTCGTTCGCCCAGGGCGAAGGCCCGCGCTTCGCGCATCCGCTGCGCTCCGAAGCCGACGTGCAGAAGCTGGCCGTACCCGACATGTCCTCGTTGCAATACGTGTTCGACGCGGTCAGCGAGATCCGCCGCGCGCTGGTGCAGGACGGCCGCCAGCGTGTGCCGCTGATCGGCTTCTCGGGCAGCCCGTGGACGCTGGCGTGCTACATGGTCGAAGGCGGCAGCTCGGACGACTTCCGCACGGTCAAGGCAATGATGTATGGCCGCCCGGACCTGATGCACCGCATCCTCGAAATCAACGCGCAGGCCGTCTCTGCATACCTGAACGCCCAGATCGAGGCGGGCGCGCAGGCAGTGATGATCTTCGACACCTGGGGCGGCGCGCTCGCCGACGGCATGTACCAGGCGTTCTCGCTGGCCTATATGCGCCGCGTGCTTGCCGGACTGAAGCGCGAGCACGCCGGCGAGCAGGTGCCGGCGATCGTCTTTACCAAGGGCGGCGGACTGTGGCTGGAAGCGCTGGCCGATACCGGTGCCGACGCGATCGGGCTGGACTGGACCGTCAACCTGACCGAGGCGCGCCGCCGTACCGGCGGGCGCGTGGCCCTGCAGGGCAATATCGACCCCACCGTGCTGTTCGCGCCCGAAGCGGCGATCCGCGAGCAGGTGCGTGGCGTGCTGGACAGCTACGCCGCGGGCGGCGGCAGCGATGGCCACGTGTTCAACCTCGGCCACGGCATCTCGCAGTTCACGCCGCCCGAGCATGTCACCGTGCTGGTCGACGAAGTGCATGCCTACAGCCGCAAGCTGCGCGACGCGCAGTAGTGACCCGCGTGATATGCGCCGCGGCCGTTGGGCTCGCGGCGCCCCGCGCTGCAGCGAAACGCGCCGGCGCGTACCCGGTGATGCGGGAGCCGCGCCGTTACGCCTGTCAAGTTAACTTTTTCGCCAGCATTCGCCAAAAAGGTGCTCGGAGTTGATTCTCGGGGCTTGACTTATGCACACCGATAGGTTTGCCGCAGTGCAAGAGAGGGTAATGCCTTAACCTATCCGGGGGATGTTTGCAAGGTCTTGATTTTTAAGGCTTTGGAAGATTTGCAAAGCGTGGGCCGATGCCAGTGGATCCCTTGATTTCCGGGCCTTCCGGGCGCTCCCGAGCGACTTTTCAACAAAGTTATCCACAGGGGCGATGGAATTAGTGGAAAACCAGTCATCTATCATCGACTTAGGGCCACATTTGAAGTTTTACTTTAAGTTGATGTTGCGCCGCACACAAAAACGCCTGCGGCCGCCGTGCTGCCGCCCAAAGCACAGCGATCGTGCGACTGGCGTGCACCAGGTCGGGTCCGATGGCGGACGATAGCGGCGCCAACGCCATATTGCGGGGCGACCCGGCCATCGCCCTGCCGATCGTCCGTGTAGCGCTGGATACACCCGCCGACGATTGCTTCGACTACCTGGCGACGCCCGAGGTCGCGACCGGCGACCTCGTCGTGGTGCCATTTGGCCGTCGCAGCCTGGTTGGCGTAGCCGTGGAGCGCGCTGCCACCTCCGATGTGCCGCCCGACCGGCTGCGCCCGGTGGCGCAGCGCCTGGACTGGATGCCGCCGTTGCCGACCGACTGGATCGCGCTGGCCGCGTTTGCGGCGCGATATTACCAGCGCCGCCTGGGCGAGGTCATGCTCCCTGCGCTGCCGCCGGCGTTGCGTGAAGCCGACAGTTGGCCGGGCCTGGCACAGCGTGCCCGCACCGACGAATATCGCCTGCTGCCCGGGCATGTGGATAACTTGCTGGCCGCCGTGCCGCCGCGCGCGCGCAGCGTGCGGGCGCTGGCGCAGGCGCTCGCCGAACGCGCGGCCGTCGGCACGCCAATGGCGCTGGCCGATGCGCGCGCGCTGTGCGCGGCGGCACCGGCCCGGCTGGCCGAATGGCAGGCCGCCGGCTGGGTCGAAGCCGATCGCACCGCGCGGCTGCTGCTGCCGACTGCGCCGATGCAGGCGCCGTCCGCGGCCCCTGCCTTGCATGACGAGCAGCGCGCCGCGGTGCAGGCGATCGCCGAAGCGCAGGGTTTCTCCCCGTTCCTGCTGCACGGCGTTACCGGCAGCGGCAAGACCGAGGTCTACCTGCACGCCATGCAGGCCGTGCTGGAGCGCGACCCGCACTCCCAGGTGCTGATGCTGGTTCCAGAGATCAACCTGACACCGCAGTTGCAGACGCGCATCGCCGCGCGTTTCCCGCACCTGCCGCTGGCGGTGCTGCACAGCGGCCTGGCCGACCAGGAGCGCAGCCTGCAGTGGCTGGCCGCGCATCGCGGCGAGGCCCGGATCGTGCTGGGCACGCGCATGGCCGTGATGGCGTCGCTGCCGGCACTGGCACTGATCGTGGTCGATGAGGAGCACGATACGTCCTACAAGCAGCAGGAAGGGCTGCGCTACTCGGCCCGCGACCTGGCGGTGTGGCGGGCCAAGCAGCGCGGCATCGCCGTCGTGCTGGGTTCGGCCACGCCGTCGATGGAAACCTGGTGGCGGGCGGGGCAGGGCACTTACCGCAAGCTGGTGCTGCGCGAGCGCGCCCAGGCGGATGCCGCGTTGCCAACCGTGCGGCTGGTCGACCTGAACCATGAGCGGCAGCGCCAGCGCGCGCTGTTCGAAGGCCTGTCGGTGCCGCTGCTGGAAGCGATCGACGCCCGCCTGGCGCGCGGCGAGCAGAGCCTGCTGTTCCTGAATCGCCGCGGCTACGCGCCGGTGATTGCCTGCGACAGCTGCGGCTGGTTGTCCGGCTGCCCGCGCTGCTCGGCGTACCTGGTGCTGCACCGGCCCGAGCGGCGCCTGCGCTGCCACCACTGCGGGCTGGAGGCCCCGGTGCCGCACCACTGCCCGGATTGCGGCAATGTCGATATCGCGCCGCTCGGCCGCGGCACCCAGCGCATCGAGGAAGCGCTGGCGGCACGCTTCCCGCAGGCGCGCATCGCCCGCATCGACGCCGACTCGACCCGGCGCAAGGGCAGCGCGCAGGCGATGTTCGATGAAGTCCACGCCGGCGAAGTCGACATCCTGGTGGGCACCCAGATGGTCGCGAAGGGCCATGACTTCCAGCGCGTGACGCTGGTCGGCATCGTGCACCCGGACGCCGCCATGTTCAGCCACGATTTCCGCGCCGCCGAGCACCTGTTCGCGTCGCTGATGCAGGTGGCGGGGCGCGCCGGACGCGCCGGGCTGCCGGGCGAGGTGCTGATCCAGACCCGCTACCCGGATACCCCGGCATTGCAGGCGCTGACGCGCCATGACTATGATGGATTCGCGGCCAGCCAGTTGCGAGAGCGGCGCCAGGCCGGGTTGCCCCCGTTCTGCTTCCAGGTGCTGGTCACCGCGGAGCACGGCGAGCTGGAGCGGGCGCTGCAGTTCCTGCAGGCAGCGCGGCGGCACGCCGATTCGTGCCGGATGGCGGCCGAGGTGCAACTGCACGACCCGGTGCCCATGTCGATGGTGCGCATCGCCAACCGCGAGCGCGCCCAGATGCTGGTCGAGGCGACCTCAAGGCCGGCACTGCAACGGTTCATGGCTGAGTGGGTACAGACTTTCGCAGAGGTAGGAACGGAGGTGAAGGGGGTGCGCTGGCAGCTGGAAATCGACCCGCTCCGGATATGAAGCGACAGCGGCGGGCTGCGCAGGTGCAACCCATTTTTCAGGGTTAACGCTAGGGTTGCACAAGGTTGCACCTTGAGGTTTTTCGGGAGTAAGATCGCGCCAGCTCACAGGCTGCGGCCGGTCGTGCGTCCATGCCTGCGGCATCGGCGCGGCGGTACCGGCGGCGCCCCAGTTTTCGGAGAACTGCCCGCATGGCCACCACCACTCTCGGCGTCAAGCTCGACGACGCCTCGCGCGATCGCCTCAAGCGTGTCGCCCAATCCATCGACCGCACGCCGCACTGGCTGATCAAGCAGGCCATCTTCACTTACCTGGAGCAGGTCGAGCGCGGGCACCTGCCGCACGAGACCAGCGCCGCCGGCTCGGCCGACTCCGATGGTTCCGACGCCCCCGACCTGGTCGCCGCCGACGGCGCGCCGCAGCCGTTCCTGGAATTCGCGCAGAGCATCCAGCCCCAGTCGGTGCTGCGTGCCGCCATCACCTCAGCCTACCGTCGTCCCGAGACCGACTGCGTGCCGGTGCTGCTGGAGCAGGCACGCCTGCCGCAGCAGCAGGCCGAGGCAGCCATCAAGATGGCCAAGAAGCTGGCCACCGCGCTGCGCGAACAGAAGGTTGGAACTGGCCGCGAAGGCTTGGTGCAGGGCCTGATCCAGGAATTCTCGCTGTCGTCGCAGGAGGGCGTGGCGCTGATGTGCCTGGCCGAGGCGCTGCTGCGCATTCCCGACAAGGCCACTCGCGATGCGCTGATCCGCGACAAGATCAGCGGCGCCAACTGGCAGTCGCACCTGGGCCAGAGCCCGTCGCTGTTCGTCAACGCCGCCACCTGGGGCCTGCTGCTGACCGGCAAGCTGGTCGCCACGCATACCGAATCGGGCCTGACCAAGGCGCTCACGCGCATCATCGGCAAGGGCGGCGAGCCGCTGATCCGCAAGGGCGTGGACATGGCGATGCGCCTGATGGGC
Source organism: Cupriavidus sp. L7L (assembly GCF_004353535.1). Lineage (NCBI taxonomy): Bacteria > Pseudomonadati > Pseudomonadota > Betaproteobacteria > Burkholderiales > Burkholderiaceae > Cupriavidus > Cupriavidus sp. L7L. The sequence goes on along the minus strand of NZ_SMNY01000048.1, from coordinate 147,710 downwards.
GAGCAGTTCGTCACCGGCGAGACCATTTCCGAGGCGCTCGCCAACGCGCGCAAGTACGAGGCGCAGGGCTTCCGCTACTCCTACGACATGCTCGGGGAAGCGGCCATGACCGAGGACGATGCCGCACGCTACCTGGCTTCGTACGAGCAGGCCATCCATGCCATCGGCCAGGCTTCGCGCGGTCGTGGCATCTATGAAGGCCCGGGCATTTCGATCAAGCTGTCGGCGCTGCATCCGCGCTACAGCCGCGCCCAGCACGAGCGCGTGATCGGCGAGCTGTACGAGCGCCTGAAGTCGCTGACGCTGCTGGCCCGCCAGTACGACATCGGCATCAATATCGATGCCGAGGAAGCCGACCGGCTGGAGATCTCGCTCGACCTGCTCGAACGCCTGTGCTTCGAGCCCGAGCTGGCCGGCTGGAACGGCATCGGCTTCGTGGTGCAGGGCTACCAGAAGCGCTGCCCGTTCGTGATCGACTACCTGATCGACCTGGCCCGCCGCAGCCGCCACCGCCTGATGATCCGCCTGGTCAAGGGCGCCTACTGGGACAGCGAGATCAAGCGCGGCCAGGTGGAAGGACTGGAGGGCTACCCGGTCTACACGCGCAAGGTCTACACCGATGTGTCGTATGTCGCCTGCGCGCGCAAGCTGCTGTCGGTGCCGGACGCGATCTATCCACAGTTCGCGACGCACAACGCGCACACGCTGTCGGCCATCTACCAGATCGCCGGCCACAGCTACTACCCCGGCCAGTACGAGTTCCAGTGCCTGCACGGCATGGGCGAGCCGCTGTACGACCAGGTGGTCGGCCCGACCGCCGACGGCAAGTTCAACCGCCCATGCCGGATCTACGCGCCGGTCGGCACGCATGAGACGCTGCTGGCCTACCTGGTGCGCCGCCTGCTGGAGAACGGCGCCAACACCTCGTTCGTAAACCGCATCGCCGACGACACCATCTCGCTGGACGAGCTGGTGGCCGATCCGGTTGCCGTGGTCGAGGCCATGCACCGTGACGAAGGCACGCTGGGCCTGCCGCATCCGCGCATCCCGTCGCCGCGCACGCTGTACGGCAAGAGCCGTCCCAACTCGGCCGGCATCGACCTGGCCAATGAACACCGGCTGGCGTCGCTGTCGTCGGCGCTGCTGGCCGGCACCAGTGAGCGCCAGGTTGCCGAGCCGATGCTGGGCGCGGAGGTGCCGCGCGCGGCCGACGCCATCACCACGCCCGTGCTGAACCCCGCCGACCACCGCGACGTGGTCGGCCAGGTCACCGAAGCCAGCCAGGCCGACGTCGACGCCGCGCTGCAGGCAGCCGTCAATGCCGCGCCGATCTGGCAGGCGACGCCGCCGGACGTGCGCGCCGCCGCGCTGGAGCGCGCCGCCGACCTGATGGAAGCGCAGATGCAGTCGCTGATGGGCATCATCATGCGCGAGGCCGGCAAGACCTTCTCCAACGCCATCGCCGAAGTGCGCGAGGCGGTGGACTTCCTGCGCTACTACGCCGCCGAGATCCGCCGCGGCTTCGACAACGAGACTCACCGCCCGCTGGGCCCGGTGGTGTGCATCAGCCCGTGGAACTTTCCGCTGGCGATCTTCACCGGCCAGGTCGCCGCGGCGCTGGCCGCAGGCAACCCGGTGCTGGCCAAGCCCGCCGAGCAGACCCCGCTGATCGCCGCCGCCGCGGTGAAGCTGCTGCGCGAAGCCGGCGTGCCGGCCGGCGCGGTGCAGCTGCTGCCGGGCCGCGGCGAGACCGTCGGCGCCGCGCTGGTGGGCGATGCCCGCGTCAAGGGCGTGATGTTCACCGGCTCGACCGAGGTCGCGCGCATCCTGCAACGCAATGTCGCCGGCCGTCTCGACGCCGCCGGCCGCCCGATCCCGCTGATCGCCGAGACCGGCGGCCAGAACGCGATGATCGTCGACTCCTCGGCGCTGGCCGAGCAGGTGGTCGGAGACGTGGTCAACTCGGCCTTCGACTCGGCCGGCCAGCGCTGCTCGGCGCTGCGCGTGCTGTGCCTGCAGGAGGACGTGGCCGACCGCGTGCTGGAAATGCTCAAGGGCGCGATGCAGGAACTGACCATGGCCAACCCGGATCGCCTGTCGACCGACGTCGGCCCGGTGATCGACGAAGAGGCGCGCGCCAACATCGTGCGCCATATCGACGCCATGCGTGCGAAGGGCCGCCGCGTCCACCAGGCCGATCCCAATGCCGCGCAGGGCGCCAGCTGCCGCAACGGCACCTTCGTGCCGCCGACGCTGATCGAGCTGGACAGCATCGAGGAACTGAAGCGCGAGGTGTTCGGCCCGGTGCTGCACGTGGTGCGCTTCCCGCGCGCGGCGCTCGACACCATGGTCAGCCAGATCAACGGCACCAACTACGGCCTGACGCTGGGCATCCATACCCGCATCGACGAGACCATCTCGTTTATCGTCAGCCGCGCCCATGTGGGCAACCTGTACGTGAACCGCAATATCGTCGGTGCCGTGGTCGGCGTGCAGCCGTTCGGCGGCGAGGCGCTGTCGGGCACCGGTCCCAAGGCGGGCGGCCCGCTGTACCTGCACCGGCTGCTGTCCGTGTGTCCGCAGGACGCGGTGGCACGCAGCGTACGCGCGGCCGACGTGACCAACCACGCCGAGGCGGTCGGCCCGGACGATGAAGCCGTGCGCGCCGCCGAAGCCTTCCGCAACTGGGCCGGCACCGAGCTGCCCGCGGTCGCCGACGCCTGCGCGCGATTTGCCGAGGCATCGCCGTCGGGCCTGGCAGTGACCCTGGCCGGCCCCACCGGCGAGCGCAACACCTACACGCTGCTGCCGCGCGAACACGTGCTGTGCCTGGCCGCGCAGGAGGCCGACCTGGCGCTGCAGCTGGGCGCCGTGCTGACCGTCGGCGCGCGCGCCGTATGGCCGGAAACCCCCGTTGCGCGGGGGCTGTTTGCGCGCCTGCCTAAGGGCGTACAATCGCGCGTCCGCATGGTGGCTGACTGGACTGCCGCGGACATCGCCATCGATGCGGTGCTGCACCACGGCGACTCCGACCAGCTGCGCACGGTGTGCGAGCAGGTGGCGGCGCGCCCGGGGCCGATCATCGGCGTGCAGGGGCTGGCGCAGGGCGAGCCGACCGTCGCGCTCGATCGCCTGCTGATCGAGCGCTCGCTGTCGGTCAACACCGCTGCCGCGGGCGGCAATGCAAGTTTGATGACGATCGGCTGAGGCATTCTCGGACGACGCGTCTTGTCGAAGCGCGCACCGGTGGCGGCGATCCTGCCCCGGCGCGCATACCAAGGAGGGCGCGGCACTGCCAGGCCGCGCCTAGAAAAATACGCCGCCCAGGGCGCCATACCGGCACCACGCGGCACAGAGTGGCACCAATTGGGACCCAAGGAGATCTGATGAGCTCGACATTCCACAAGACGGCACTGACCGTTGCCCTGACCCTGGCCGGCCTGACCGGCGCCTCCGCCGCCTTCGCGCAGGCGCAGGAAATCAAGCTGGGCTACGCCGGCCCGATGACCGGCGGCCAGGCCCAGTATGGCAAGGACATGCAGAACGGCATCGTCCTCGCGATCGAGGACATGAACGCCACCAAGCCCAAGATCGGCGGCAAGGAAGTCAAGTTCGTGCTGGTCTCCGAAGACGACCAGGCCGACCCCAAGACCGGCTCGGTGGTCGCGCAGAAGCTGGTCGATGGCGGCATCCAGGGCATGCTCGGCCATTTCAACTCGGGCACCACCATTCCGGCGTCGATGGTCTACAACCGCGCCGGCATTCCGCAGATCGCCATGGCGACCGCGCCGGAATACACCAAGCAGGGATTCAAGACCACCTTCCGCATGATGACTTCCGACACCCAGCAGGGTTCGGTGATCGGCGCCTACGTGGTGAAGAAGCTGGGTGCGAAGAACATCGCCATCGTCGATGACCGCACCGCCTACGGCCAGGGCCTGGCCGACGAGTTCGAGAAGGCCGCCAAGGCCGCCGGCGGCAAGATCGTGCGCCGCGAGTTCACCAACGACAAGGCGGTGGACTTCAAGGCCGTGCTGACCAACATCAAGCGCAGCAACCCGGACATCATCTTCTACGGCGGCGCCGAGACCCAGTCCGCGCCGATGGCCAAGCAGGTCAAGGAACTGGGCATCAAGGCCCCGCTGGTGTCGGGCGAGATGTCCAAGACCGACAACTTCCTGAAGCTGGCCGGTCCTGCCGCCGAAGGCACCGTGGTGTCGCTGGCCGGCCTGCCGCTGGACCAGATGCCGGGCGGCGCCGCCTACGAGAAGAAGTACGAGAAGCGCTTCGGCTCCAAGGTGCAGACCTACTCGCCGTACTCGTATGACGGCGCCACCGCGATGATGACCGCGATGGTCAAGGCTGGTTCGGCCGATCCGGCGCGCTACCTGCCGGTGCTGGCCGCGACCAGCATGCAGGGCGTGACCACCAAGACGCTGGCCTATGACGGCCGCGGCGACCTGAAGGACGGCGGCATCACCGTCTACAAGGTGGTGGGCGGCAAGTGGACCGTGCTGGAAACGGTCGGCGGCAAGTAAGCAATCAGTGCCCGCCAGGCAGGACGCCACCCTCGGGTGGCGTTTTGTTTATGTGCAATGGCTTAAAGAAAGCGGCCGCCGTGCCGATGGTTGTCCGGATGCGGATCGCCCTCATGGCGCATAATCCCGCACTCGCTTACCAAAAATGCAGAAGGAGCAGTACGTGTCCGTGCCGGAAGTCAGCTACGACCACGCCATCGAGCTTGCCAACCAGGGCCGCTTTGCCGACGCCCTGCAGATCGCCGACCAGCTTGCGCAGGCCCGGCCCGAGGTGGTCGATTTCGTCACGCTGCGCGCGCGGCTGCACTTCGACAACGGCGATGCCGCCGCGGCGCTTGCCGTGCTGGACGAGGCACTCGCGCGGCTGGACAGCCTGCCGCTGCAGCCGCCGCACCGCTGGGCCTCGCGCGGCGTGATCGCGCACCGCTACGGCGCCATGCTGATGAGCCTGGGCCGCGACGCCGAGGCGCGCCCGTGGCTGCATGAGGCCGCGCAGCGCAGCGGATTGCTGTCGGGCGAATGGCCGGCGCATTTCCACGCCGGCCTGGCCGCGCTGCGCATGAACGACATGGCTGCCGCGGCGCGCTACTGGCACGACCTGATGTTCCGCAATCCCGACCTGGGCGCGGAAGACATCGCGCCGCTGGTGCAGGACTACATTGCCCGCGCCGAGGGCGCCGGCGTGCCGGTGGAGCCGCTGATGCGCGTCTGCCTGGGGCGCGTGGCGCTGGACAACCCGCACCTGCTGCAGCTCGACGCCGATGCCGGCGACGCGCTCGCCGCCGACCAGGCCGCCCGCGTGCTGGCCGAACATCCCGACCACCCCGAGGCGCGCCGGCTGCGCGCGCCGCTGCGCTGGGGCGTGGGCGACACGCAGGGCGCGCTCGACGACCTGGCCGTCTACCTGCGCCAGGTGGCCGACCCGCAGGCCCAGGTACGCGAACTGGCCTGGCGCCATCAACTGGCCAAGGCCGGCGCGCAGGATGCCGAACGCGAGCCCTGGCAGCGCTTCGCCATCACCGACAAGTCCGACGACGGCGCCGCCTACTACCGCGCCGCCATGGCGCTGGGCGAGTTCATCGATGAAGTCCCCGCCGCCGAGGCGGCGCTGCGCCCCGCGCTGGTGGCCGCGTGCCGCCATGGCGTGAGGTGCTACGACCACTATTTCGCCACCGGCCAGGGCGATGCCGCCGGGCACGGCGGCAATGCCGATCCGCACGTGTATTCATTGTTGTGCCGGCTGCTGGCGCGCAGCCTGCCTGCCGATGCCGCGCACCTGGAAGAGCGCATCGCGCTGCATCGCCAGGGCATGGCCGCCAGCGAGTTCATCGACCACTGGATCGACCTGCTCGACTGCCATGCCGGCGCGGGCCAGCACGGCAAGGTGGTCGAGCTGGCCGGCGAAGTGCTCAATCGCTATCCGCTCGAGCGCAACCCGGCCGATGTCACCTGGGCCTTCAGCCGCCTGATCGCGGCCTGGAAGTCCATGGGCGGCGCCGAGCCGGCCGAGGCGGCGCGCGCCGCGATGGCGCACATGGACGCGCGCCTGGATGCGCTGCCGGTAGAGGCCCGCAGCGAGGCCGCGCACCCGATGGCGCATGCGCGCGCTCACTTCGCCGCGCTTCTGCAGGCACAGATGGCGCGCATGGACGAGCATGACCGAGCCGACGCGCTGGCCGAGATCGAGGGCCAGCAGCGCCGCGCGCTGCTGGTCGAGGATGCCTGGCTGTACAACCGCTTCGGCCTGCTGTGGCGCGAGCTGGGCGAACCGGAGCGCGCGCTGCCGATGTTCGAGCAGGCGGTCGCGCTGACCGAGGGCGATCCCGAGGACCAGGCCGGGCCGCGCCTCCAGCGCGGCCTGGTCCACAACGCCTCGCGGCGCCATGAAGCGGCCATGGCGGACTTCGCCGCCGCCTTTGCCGTGCGCGACGACTGGGATGCCGAGGTATGCCTGCGCGTGGTCGAGTCGGCACTCGGGCTGCAGCAGCGCGAGACGGCGCTGGCTTACTTTGAAAAGGCCCGGGCACGCGGCGCCGCGCAGGGCGCCACGCGCACTTTGTACACGCAGGTCGAGACGGCGCTGAAGTCAACTCGCCCGCGCTGGAAGGTCTGGGGCGTCTGATGCGTCGCACGGGTGTGCGGACGCGCTGAGTTCCGCACAAAATGTAAAAAACGCCATCCAGAAGATGGCGTTTTTTGCGCGAACTTGACCGAAGTTCGTAAGGCGTTTGGTACGGTGTCGGACAATCACTGACATGGATTGTGATGTGCTTACATTACCATGTCGACCATGAACGGACTGAGCCAACTATTCCCAACTCTTCCCCTCGCCCCAGGCGGCTTGTTCTGGGTCGGGCTCGCGCTGGTAGGCGCGGGCCTGGCGGGGGAAGTCAGCCGCCGCTGGCTGCGCTGCCCGCGCATCGTGGGCTATGCCGTCGCCGGGCTGTTCGCCGGCATGCTCGGGCGCGGCATCGTCGACGAGAACATGATCAACCAGACCCGTATCCTGATCGATATGGCGCTGGCGCTGGCCCTGTTCGAACTCGGGCACCGGCTGTCGCTGACCTGGCTGCGCGCCAACCGCTGGCTGCTGCTGACCAGCGCCTTCGAAAGCGTGCTGACCTGGGGCCTGGTCGCGGCGGTGCTGCAATGGATCGGCGCCTCGCCCGGCGTGGCGATCCTGGCCGGCGGCATTGCCGTCAGCACCTCGCCCACCATCGTGCTGCAGCTCAAGAACGAACTGCGTGCCGAGGGCCAGGTCACCGAGCGGCTGATGGCAATGGCGGCGCTGAACAGCATCTACGCTGCCGTGATCGTGCAGGTGGCCACCGGCTGGCTGCATTCCGAATACGGCAACCTGGGCGCCGCCCTGCTGCACCCGCTCTACCTGCTGGTGGGCTCGTGCCTGCTGGCATGGGTGGTGGGCAAGGTCGGCCACGTGATCTATGAGCGCATGTCGGCCGATGATCACTACAGCTTCCTGGTGCTGGTGGGCCTGGTGCTGTTCACGCTGGCGCTGACCCGGGTACTAAAATTGTCGATGCCGCTGACGCTGCTGCTGGCCGGCGTGGTGTTCAAGCACCAGGACAGCCAGCCGCACGTCTGGCCGCCGCACTTCGGCAGTGCCGGCAGCCTGCTGATCATCGTGATGGTGGTGTCGCTGGGCCTGCCGCTGACCGCGCATGACTGGGCCGTGGGCGGCGTCTATGCCATCGTGCTGGTGCTGCTGCGCCACCTCGCCAAGTTTGCCGGCGTGATGTCGCTGGGATCGTTCTCGGGCCTGAGCATGCGCCAGTGCATGGCACTGGGGCTGGCGCTGGCGCCGATGTCGGGGCTGGCCTACCTGCTGATGAGCGACGTCGCGCGCATCTACCCCGGCACCGGACAGCCGCTGGCCGCTATCATCCTGTGCGCGCTGGCGATCGAACAACTGCTCGGCCCGGTGTTGGCAGCGTGGGCGCTGCGCTTCGCCGGCGAATCCCGGGCCAATGGAGGAGGGCGCTGATGTCGCTCGAATCGTTCAAGCAATCCGAGGCACTGACCTTCGGCGTGGAGCTGGAGCTGCAGCTGGTCAACCGCCACGACTATGACCTGGCGCCGTTCGCGCCCGACCTGCTGCGCGCACTCAAGGGCGCCGAGCATGCCGGCGACATTAAGCCGGAAATCAGCCCGTCGATGATCGAGATCAGCACGGGCATCTGCCACAGCTACCAGCAGGCGCTGGACGAGCTGACCACCATGCGCAACCTGATGGTGGCCGCCTCGCGCTCGCTCAACCTGGGCATTTCCGGCGGCGGCACGCATCCGTTCATGCAATGGGCCGACCGCACCATCTCGGACTCGCCGCGCTACCAGTACATCTCCGAGCTGTATGGCTACCTGGCCAAGCAGTTCACCGTATTCGGCCAGCACGTGCATATCGGCTGCCCGAGCGCGGACGAGTCGCTGTTCCTGCTGCACGCCATCGGCCGCTACGTGCCGCACTTCGTTGCGCTGGCGGCGTCGTCGCCGTATGTGCAGGGTGTCGATACCGGCTTTGCCTCGGCGCGCCTGAATTCGGTCGCGGCGTTCCCGATGAGCGGGCGCGCGCCCTTCCTGCTGACGTGGGACGCCTTCACCGCGTATTTCGAGAAGATGCGCAATACCGGCGTGATCGAGAGCATGAAGGACTTCTACTGGGATATCCGGCCCAAGCCGGAATTCGGCACCATCGAGGTCCGCGTGATGGACACGCCGCTGACGGTGCAGCGCGCCTGCGATATCGCCGCGTATATCCAGATGCTGGCGCGCTACCTGTTGTTGTCGCGCCCGTTCATGCCGCAGGAAGACGACTACCTGGTGTACACCTTCAACCGCTTCCAGGCGTGCCGCTTCGGGCTGGATGGCGAATATGTGCATCCCAACGAGCTGACCCGGATGCCGATCGCCGACCACATCCTCTCGATCTGCGATGCACTGGTGCCGCATGCAGAGGCATTGGGTTCGCTGGACGCGCTGGCCAATATCCGCGCGCTGGCCGAGCGCCGCGACGGCGATGCGGAATGGCTGCGCCAGACCGATGCCGACGCGCGCAGCCAGCGCGAGACCGTGCGCAAGGCCTGCGAGCGCTGGGCGGCGTAACACACCGCCCGTCGCCTAACCGCTGAACCGGCACTTACTTCACGCTGTAGCCGCGCCCTTGCATGCACGCGGACCAGGCCTGGTAGTACGAACCCATCGCCTGGCTGGTGTTGGCCTGCGCCTGCTGGTTGGCGGCGTTGGCCTGGCGCCGCGATTGCCGGTGCGCCACGCCGCCTGCCACCGTACCCGTTGCAGCGCCGACCGCCGCGCCTTTGCCGGCATCGCCCGCCATCGCCCCCACCACTGCGCCGGCAGCGGCGCCCCCCGCGGCACCGCGCACGCGCTGGCCGCTTTGCGGCTGCGCCGGGGGCGGTGCCGCGGCGGCCTGGGCGGGATCGACACCGCTCTGCTGCTTGGCCCAGCTGTAGCAGGCACCGTCGTCGCTGGCCTGCTGCTGCTGGCTCTGGCCCTTGGCCGGGTAGGCCACCGGCTTGCCTTGCGCGAGTGCCTGGACCGGGGCCAGCACCAGGGCGGCCGCCAGTACGCCCAGGCCGCGGTACAGCGTGCAGTTTTGCCTTCGCTTCATGATCGATCCCCCGCGGTTGCCGGCCGCGCCACCGTGTGCGGTGGCGGCCGTGTCTGAAGGCCAGTATTGCAGCCGGCGTGGCGAAGTCAATGCATCGTTTCAACGCGCCGGACCGGCTGGCGCCGATGCGTGCACCGCAGGTGCCCGGCAGCGCACGCGCGCATCAGCGGGACGCGGGCGGCGACAGCAGGAACGCGAGCGCGTTGCGCCACCATGCCTCGTCGACGTACCCGGTCCAGTCGTTGTGCCCGGCGTGGTCGATCACGGCCAGGCGGCGGGGTTCGTCCAGCGCTTCATAGAGCGCCTTGCCGAGCCGCGGCGGCACGATGCTGTCGCGTTCGGCTACGACCACCATGACCGGGCGGCCAAAGGCGGCCAGGTGGCTCACGCTATCGTAACGGTCGCGCAGCAGCCATCCGGTCGGCAGCCATGAGTAGTGGTGTGCGGCGACGTGGGCGAGCTTGTCCCATGGCGTGATCAGCAGCACGGCATCGACGTGCTCGCGCTGGCGCGCCGCGGCGGCCGCCGCAACCCCGGCGCCGAGCGATTCGCCGACCAGTAGCAGCGGGCCGTCGAACTGGCGCCGGGCCAGCGCAATCGCCTGCCCGGCATCGTCGACGAAGCTGCGCTCGCCAAGCGCGCCGTCGCGCGGGCCATAGCCGGGGTATTCGGCCAGGATCACGCGAATGCCCAGCCGCGTCAGCACGCTGGCGTAGTAGCCGCGATGGCCGGCGTGCCCGGCATTGCCGTGGAAGACGATGGCGGTGGCGCGGACGGGACCGTGCGGCTCGGCCAGCAGGCCGCGGAAATCATCCGGACCCGGCCATGCGCGCAGTCCCGGAGCAACCATATCGTCGACCGAGGCCCTGTCGGGAAAGTAGAGAAAACGATCCTGCAGCATCAGGATGCCTCCCAGCAGGACCGCGCCCGCCAGCAGCCAGCGCAGCAGGCGCCGCGCCGGCGCGGATCGTGCCGCGGGCAGCGCGGTGGCCGGCATGGCGCGTGCGCTAGGCGCCGGCGAGCACCGGTTCGCACCGCACCTCGGTCCGGACCGAACTGGCGATAAAGCAGGCATCGTGCGCGGCATGGTGCAGGCGCTCCAGCTCGTCGCGGGTGGGTTCGCGCTCGCCGGAGAAAGTGACCTGGGGGCGCAGGGTCACCACTGTCATCGCCATCTGGCCTTCGCGGTTCTTTTCCATCACGCCGGTGGCGGCATCGACATAGCGGTCGACGACAAAGCGCTGCTTCGCCGCCAGCGACAGGAACCACAGCATATGGCAGCTCGACAGCGAGGCGATGAACATCTCTTCCGGGTCGACCGCGCTGGCGTCCGACATCGGCAACGGCACCACATGGGGCGACGACGAGCCCGGGACTTCGGCGCCGCCGTCGAAGCGCAGCACGTGCCTGCGGCTGTAGCGGTTGCCGGTGAAATCCTGCCCGTCGCGTTGCCACAGGACTTCGGCGGTATATACGGACATGCGGTTGACTCCCAAGGTTGGAATGCTTCAGGCGCCGTGCGGCACGCTCTCGCCGTCGCGCAGGCCCAGGCGCTGGTTCGCCGGCACCGCGATATCGATCAGCCTGGGCCGCGGCAGGTTCAGGTTGCGCATCATCTCGATGAACTCCTCGCGCGTGCGGCCGGATACGCGGCTGTTGTGCGCGCGCTCATGGCCGATGGTCGAGCAGGTCTGGCCCTTGTAGTCGTGCGCGGGATAGACCCGGGTGTCGTCGGGCAGCGCGAACAGCTTGCGGGTCAGGCTGTCGTACAGCGTGCCGGCATCGCCCGACTGGAAATCGGTGCGGCCGCAGCCGTCGATCAGCAGCGCATCGCCCGTGAAGACGCGGCGCACGATGCCTTCGGAGGTGGACTCTTCCCACAGGTAGCTCATGCTGCCGGCGGTATGGCCGGGCGTATGGATCGCGCGCAGCACCTGCTTGCCGAATGCGACAGTGTCGCCGTCGATCAGTTGCTTCTGTGCCGGCTTGATATCGCAGCCCGACGGCGCCGCGGTGTGCGCGCCGGTCTGCATGGCCAGGTGGCCGGCCGAGGTGATGTGGTCGGCGTGGGCGTGAGTCTCGATGATCCAGGCCAGGTGTGCGCCGGTATCCTTGACCAGAGCCAGGTCGCGTTCGAGCTGGTGGTCGACCGGGTCGATCAGCAGCGCCTCCTTCGTTTCCGCATCGATCAGCAGGTACGTGAAGGTTGACGAGGCATCGTCAAAGAGCTGGTGGAAGGTCTGCATGGCGGGCCCTCTTGTTCTGCAGTCGGGGAACGCCGCAATGATACGCCGCAAACCATGCACGATGTACGACGGATTTCTCCCTTCTCCCGCGCGCGTGATAGGGGAGAAAACCGCCGCGCGTTTAGCACTCGACGATATTCACCGCCAGCCCGCCGCGCGCGGTTTCCTTGTACTTCGTCTTCATGTCGGCGCCCGTCTCGCGCATGGTCTTGATCACCGAATCGAGCGATACGTAGTGCGTGCCGTCGCCGCGCAGCGCCATGCGCGCCGCGTTGACCGCCTTGACCGACGCCATCGCATTGCGCTCGATGCACGGAATCTGCACCAGCCCGCCGACCGGGTCGCAGGTCAGGCCGAGGTTGTGCTCCATGCCGATCTCGGCCGCGTTCTCCACCTGCGCCGGGCTGCCGCCGAGTACCGCGGCAAGCGCGCCGGCGGCCATCGAGCAGGCCACGCCGACCTCGCCCTGGCAGCCGACCTCGGCCCCGGAGATCGACGCGTTGAGCTTGTACAGCAGCCCGATCGCGCCCGCTGTCAGCAGGAAGTCGACTACACCCTGCCGGTTCGCGCCCGGCACGAAGCGGTCGTAGTAATGCAGCACGGCGGGGATGATGCCGGCCGCGCCATTGGTCGGCGCGGTCACCACGCGGCCGCCCGCCGCGTTCTCTTCATTGACGGCGATGGCGTACAGGTTGACCCAGTCCATCACCGAGAGCGGATCCGACAGCGTGCGTTCGGCACGCTCGGTCAGGCTGCGGAACAACTCGGGCGCGCGCCGCTTGACCTTGAACGGCCCCGGCAGTTCGCCATCGGTGCGGCAGCCGCGCGCGACGCAGGCCTGCATCACGTCCCAGATATGCAGCAGGCCGTCGATGACCTCTTGCTCGCTGCGCCACGTCAGTTCGTTCTCCAGCATCAGCCGCGCAATGCTCTTGCCGCTGTCCTGCGCCATCTGCAGCATGTCCTTGCCGCTGCGAAACGGGTGCGGCAACTGCTGCGCGGCGTTGAGCACCTGGGTGTTGGGCGCACCGGCCGTGACCACGAAGCCGCCGCCCACCGACAGGTAGCGCGCTTCGCGCAGGCTCGCGCCGCTGCTGTCGAAGGCATGGAACTTCATGCCATTGGGATGCTCGGCCAGGGCCTCGCGGCGGTAGAACGCGATGTGCTCCTTCTCGACGAAGGGCACGATATGGCGTCCCAGCAGCGACAGCTCGCGCGACTTGCGCAACGCGGCGAGGCGCGTGTCGATGGAATCGGGATCGATGGTGTCGGGAGACTCGCCCATCAGGCCGAGGATCACGCCCTTGTCGGTGCCGTGCCCCTTGCCGGTGGCGCCGAGCGAGCCGTACAGCTCGACCCGCACGCTGGCCACCTGCGGCAGCAGGCCGTCGCGCTCCAGCCCCTGCGCGAACATCAGGGCCGCGCGCATCGGGCCCACGGTATGCGAGCTCGACGGGCCGATGCCCACCTTGAACAGATCGAAGACGCTGACTGCCACGGAATGTCTCCAGCAATGGGGTGGCCTTGCAGAGGCTCTTTTCAGGCGGTCGAAGTACGGCAACGGACACCGCCGCCGGCGGGCCCGCCATCTTGAGAATAGTGCGGCGGCCGAGCTACCGCAGATGCGATGGCACGGCCCGGGGGTGCGTCAGTCGACCACGTAGTCGCTGACCGGCACGCAGCTGCAGAACAGGTTGCGGTCGCCATATACGTTGTCGGCACGGCCGACCGGCGGCCAGTACTTCTGCGTGCGCAGCGACGCCACCGGATAGGCGGCTTCCTCGCGCGTGTACTTGTGGGTCCACTCGTTCGCGGTCACCACCGCGGCGGTGTGCGGCGCGTGCTTGAGCGGGTTGTCCTCGCGGTCGAAAGTACCGTCGGCGACGCGGCCGATTTCCTGGCGGATCGCGATCATCGCGTCGATGAAGCGGTCCAGCTCATGCAGTGCTTCGGACTCGGTCGGCTCGATCATCAGCGTGCCCGGCACCGGGAAGCTCATGGTCGGCGCGTGGAAGCCGTAGTCCATCAGGCGCTTGGCCACGTCTTCGTTGCTGATGCCGGTTTCCTTCTGCAGCGGGCGCACGTCCAGGATGCACTCGTGCGCGACCAGGTCGTGCTGGCCGGTGTACAGCACCGGGTAGTACGGCGCCAGGCGCTTGGCTACGTAGTTGGCCGCCAGGATGGCGTTCTCGGTGGCGGCGGTCAGGCCGGCCGAACCCATCATCGCGATATACATCCACGAGATCGGCAGGATGCTGGCCGAGCCGAACGGTGCCGCCGACACGCCGCCGATGCCGCGGTCGTCGCGGCGGTAGCCGACGCTGTCCTGGTTGGGCAGGAAATCCGCCAGGTGCGCGCCGACTGCGACCGGGCCAACGCCCGGGCCGCCGCCGCCGTGCGGGATGCAGAAGGTCTTGTGCAGGTTCAGGTGCGACACGTCGCCGCCAAACTGGCCCGGCGCGGCGGTGCCGACCATCGCGTTCATGTTGGCGCCGTCGACATAGACCTGGCCGCCGTGCTTGTGCACGATCTCGCAGATCTGCTGCACGCCCTGCTCAAACACGCCGTGCGTGGACGGGTAGGTGATCATGATCGCAGCCAGGTTCTTGCTGTGCTGCTCGGCCTTCTTCGCCAGGTCTTCCAGGTCGACGTTGCCGTTCTCGTCGCAGGCCACCACCACCACCTTCATGCCGGCCATCTGCGCCGACGCCGGGTTGGTGCCGTGCGCCGACGACGGGATCAGGCAGATGTCGCGATGGCTTTCGCCGCGGCTGGCGTGATACGCATGGATGATCAGCAGGCCCGCGTACTCGCCTTGCGAGCCGGCGTTGGGCTGCAGGCTGACCGCGGCGTAGCCGGTGGCGGCGCACAGCATGGCCTCGAGCTGGTCGATCATCTCGCGGTAGCCCACGGTCTGGTCCAGCGGCGCGAACGGGTGGATCTGGCTGAACTCGGGCCAGGTCACCGGGATCATCTCGCTGGTGGCGTTCAGCTTCATCGTGCACGAGCCCAGCGGGATCATGGTGCGGTCCAGCGCCAGGTCCTTGTCGGCCAGCATGCGCAGGTAGCGCAGCATCTCGTGCTCGGCGTGGTGCGTATTGAACACCGGATGGGTCAGGTACTCGCTGGCGCGCGCCAGTTCGGCCGGGAAGGCGTCATTGATGGCGGCTTCGAGCTTGTCGAAATCGAGGCCCGCCGGCAGCGGCTTGCCTTGCGTGAAGATTTCCCACAGCGCAACCACGTCGTCGCGGGTGGCGGTCTCGTCCAGCGAGATGCCGACGCGCGTGGCGCCGGCATGGCGCAGGTTGATGCCGCGCGCGGTGGCGGCGGCATGGATGGCTTCGGTGTTGAAGCCGGTCTCCAGCGTCAGCGTGTCGAAGAAGGTGGCGTTGGTGCGGACGAAGCCAAGCTGCTCCAGGCCGGCGGCCAGCGTCGCGGCCAGGCGATGCACGCGCTGCGCGATGCGCTTCAGGCCCTGCGGGCCGTGGTATACGGCGTACATCGACGCCATCACCGCCAGCAGCACCTGCGCGGTACAGATGTTGGAGGTGGCCTTTTCGCGGCGGATATGCTGTTCGCGCGTCTGCAGCGCCAGGCGATACGCCTTGTTGCCCTGCGCGTCGACGGTCACGCCGACCAGACGGCCCGGCATCGAGCGCTTGAACGCATCCTTCACCGCCATGTAGCCGGCGTGCGGGCCGCCAAAGCCCAGCGGCACGCCGAAGCGCTGCGAGTTGCCCACGGCCACGTCGGCACCCCATTCGCCCGGCGCGGCGATCAGCGTCAGCGCCAGCAGGTCGGCGGCAGCCACCACCAGGCCCCCGGCGGCGTGCACCGCGTCGGCGATGGCGCGGTAGTCTTTGATGTCGCCGTTCACGCCCGGGTACTGCAGCAGCACGCCGAAGGCGCCTGCAGCAGCGGCGTCGGCGGCGGGGCCGACCTTCACTTCGATATCCAGCGGCAGCGCGCGCGTTCGCACCACTTCCAGCGTCTGCGGCAGCACGTCGTCGGCGACGAAGAAGATACTGGAGTCGTGCTTGTTCACGCGCTGCAGCAGCGTCATCGCTTCGGCGGCAGCGGTGCCTTCATCGAGCATCGACGCGTTGGCGATATCCAGCCCGGTCAGGTCGGTGACCATCTGCTGGAAGTTCAGCATCGCTTCCAGGCGGCCTTGCGAGATTTCCGGCTGGTAGGGCGTGTAGGCGGTGTACCAGGCCGGGTTCTCGAAGATATTGCGCAGCACGACCGCGGGCGTGACGGTGTTGTAGTAGCCCTGGCCGATAAAGCTCTTCAGTACGCGGTTCTTGCGCGCCAGGCCGCGCAGTTTGGCCAGTGCGGCTTCCTCGCTCAGCGGCTCGGTGAACTCGCCCATCGGCATGCCGTCGCGGCGGCGGATGGCGGCGGGGATCACGGCATCGATCAGCGCGGCGCGGCTGTCGTAGCCGAGCACCTTCAGCATGTGCTGCTGTTCGGGGGTATCGGGGCCGATGTGGCGGGCGGCGAAGGCGTCGCGCGCCTCCAGTTCGGCCAGCGTGGGCCGGTTACCTTGGGCGGCGGTCATGGGAAGCGGGGCGTTCATTGGCAAGAACCTCGTGGGGAGCGCTGCGGCAGGTGGTCAGCCGTGCCGCGGCGCTGCAAATGCTGTGTGCCGATCCCGGGTGCGGGACCGGCGGGGCGATCAGGCGCCGACGCTGGCCTTGTACGCGTCGGCCGACATCAGGCCGTTGACGTCGTCGCTGTTGGCCGGCTTGAGCTTGAACAGCCAGGCGTCGAAGGCATTGGCATTGACGCTTTCCGGCTCGGCCGTGGCGGCTTCGTTGACGGCGATCACTTCGCCGGCCACCGGGGCGTAGATATCGGAAGCGGCCTTCACCGATTCCACCACTGCCAGCGCGTCGCCGGCACCGACCGACTTGCCCACTTCGGGCAGTTCCAGGAAGACGATGTCGCCCAGCGCATCCTGTGCGTGGTCGGTGATGCCAATGGTGAGCGTGCCGTCGGCTTCGACGCGCACCCACTCATGCGACTCGGTGTATTTGAGGTCGGCGGGGAAATTCATGAAGGTTCTCCGGATTCAGATCTGTTTCTTGTTGGGTGATGCCTGCCCGGCAACGCTGCCGGCAGGCGAGGGCGACCGTTGGGTGAGCGGATGTTTCCCTTAGCTCACGAGTGCCTTGCCATTACGCACAAACGGCAGTTTAACCACAGTCGCGTTGAGTTTGCGGTCGCGGATCTCCACCTGCACGGTGTCGCCGACGTTCACGCCCTGCGGCAGGCGCGCGAACGCGATCGATTGCGACAGCGAGGGGCTGAAGGTGCCGCTGGTGATTTCGCCGTCACCGGCGGCGGTGATGACCTTCTGGTGGGCGCGCAGCACGCCACCTTTGTCGCGCAGGATCAGGCCGAGGAATTGCTGGCGCGAGCCGGCCGCGGCCAGTGCCGCCTTGCCGGTGAAGTCGCGCTCGCTCTGCAGGTCGACGGTCCAGGCCAGGCCCGCGTCCAGCGGCGAGGTGCTGATATCCATGTCCTGGCCATACAGGTTCATGCCGGCTTCCAGGCGCAGCGTGTCGCGCGCGCCCAGGCCGGCCGGGCGCACGCCCGCGGCATTCAGTTTTTCCCACAGGCCGGCGACGCTGGCCACCGGCACCACCAGCTCGAAGCCGTCTTCGCCGGTGTAGCCGGTGCGCGCGACCATGACTTCGCCAAGTGCGGGGTCCTGCACCACGACAGCGTTGAACGGCTTGAGCGCATCGGAAGGCTGGGTCGACGGGAAGGTACTCCACACCTTGGCGCGGGCGTTAGGCCCCTGCACCGCGACGATCGCCAGCGGCTGCGCGCCCGCGGGCGCAACATCTTCACGGCGCGGGGTGATGGTCACGCCGCTGCCGGTGGCGTCGTTGCGCGCACGGATCCAGTCGATATCGCCGACCGCGGTGCTGGCGTTGACCACCAGGCGGAAACGGTCCTCGGCAAAGAAATAGACGATCAGGTCGTCGATCACGCCGCCTTTTTCGTCGAGCATGCACGAGTACAGCGCCTTGCCCGGCGTCTGCAGCTTGTCGACGTTGTTGGCCAGCAGGCCGCGCAGGAAGGCGCGGGTATTGGGGCCGCTGAGATCGACCACGCACATGTGCGACACGTCGAACATGCCGGCGTCGGTGCGCACGGCGTTGTGTTCTTCGATCTGGGAGCCGTAGTTGACCGGCATGTCCCAGCCGCCGAAGTCGACCATGCGGGCGCCGAGGGCGCGGTGGATGGCGTTGAGGGGCGTGGCCTGGAGCGTCATGGAATCCTCGGGGGCAATGTCGGGTTGCGAAAACAAAAAAGGGCCACCCGCCGCAACGATCGCTATGCCAATGGCCAAGCAATCCGCTGCGGCGGATGACCCCTCTGTCCTCGATACCTGAGAGATTACGAGGCGGATTCGTTGAATCCCGTCCTCGCGCGCCCCTTCGGTGGGCACGCTCGCCACGAATGGCGGGTGCCGCTCTCCAGAGTGCGGCATGCATCGTGTGCATGTTGCATGCCGATCCGAGCGGTCCGTGGTGCCTGAGAGTTTTCGGGTGATACCCCTTCGGCGGCGCAGATATGCGCGCTCTCCCGGTCGGATGCGCGCAATGTACGGGAGGGCCCTGCCTTTGTCAACGCGGCAGGCGCCCCCCGCCAGCAGCCATTCGCCCTATCAACGGCGATGGTCGTCGGTCATTACGTTACCGACCACGCCGCCCAGGGCGGCACCGCCCAGCGTGCCTGCGGCACTACCGTGCGTCAACGCAGCACCGCCGGCCGCGCCCACGCCGGCACCAATGACCGTGTTGCGCTGCTTCGGTGTCATGTCGGCACAGCCGGTGGCCAGGGCCGCAACGGCTATGCCGGCCATCGTCGCTTTGGAAAAGGCTCGTAGCATTTTCATGATGGGCTCCGAAAGTAACTTTGAGTACGTTCGGGACGCAGGTCTGCCATCCCGCCATACTGGTTAGAGGAGGGCCCGGACGCCCGGTTTTGGGACTTACCAAGTGTTACTTCGGTAACGTCCCCGCCCCCGGAAAAAGCGGTTCCCGCTGACTGATCAGGGCCGGCCCAGCGTGTTAACATGATTAGCTTTGCGTCCGGCGCCGCCCCATGTGGTGTACAGGGCGCGACGCCGTCCCGACCACCCCACGCAAGCATTCCCGCGCATGAGCCACGGCCTCAACGCCGCCCAATCTGAAGCCGTCCGCTATCTGGACGGACCCTGCCTCGTCCTTGCCGGGGCGGGCTCGGGCAAGACCCGCGTGATCACGCAGAAGATCGCGCACCTGATCGAAGACAAGGGCTTCGAGCCGCGCCATATCGCCGCCGTCACCTTCACCAACAAGGCTGCCAAGGAGATGCAGGAACGCATCGGCAAGCTGATGGAAGGCAAGACCACGCGCGAGGGCAAGCGCATCCCGCTCAGGCAGCTCACAGTCTGTACCTTCCACTCGCTGGGCGTGCAGATTCTGCGCATGGAGGCGGAACACGTCGGCCTGAAGCCGCAGTTCTCGATCATGGATTCGGACGACTGCTTCGGCCTGATCCAGGAGCAGCTCGGCACCACCGACAAGAAGCTGATCCGCGGCGTGCAGAGCACGATCTCGCTGTGGAAGAACGGCATGGTCGACCCCGAGGCCGCGATCGCGCAGGCGGCCAATGCCGACGAGCACCAGGCCGCGCTGGTCTACCGCAACTACGTCGCCACGCTGAACGCGTACCAGGCGGTGGATTTCGACGACCTGATCCGCTTGCCCGCGGAACTGTTCGCGCGCAACGAAGCGGTACAGCTCAAGTGGCAGAACCGGCTGCGCTACTTCCTGGTCGACGAGTACCAGGATACCAACGCCTGCCAGTACCAGCTGCTCAAGCTGCTGGCGGGGGGCTCGCATCTGCGCGCGCCGGCCTTTACCGCGGTGGGCGACGACGACCAGGCCATCTACGGCTGGCGCGGCGCCACGCTGGACAACCTGCGCGGGCTGCAGACCGACTTCCCCGACCTCAAGGTGATCAAGCTGGAGCAGAACTACCGCTCCACCGTGCGCATCCTGGAAGCGGCCAACGCGGTCATCGCCAACAATCCCAAGCTCTTTGACAAGAAGCTGTGGAGCGAGCACGGCATGGGCGATCCCATCGCCATCCACCCGATGAACGACGAGGAGCACGAGGCGGAGTCGGTGGTGTTCCGCCTGTCGGCGCACAAGTTCGAGCGCCGCGCGCAGTTCCGCGACTACGCCATCCTGTACCGCGGCAACCACCAGGCGCGGCTGTTCGAGCAGATCCTGCGGCGCGAGCGCATTCCCTATGTGCTGTCGGGTGGCCAGAGCTTCTTCGACAAGGCCGAGATCAAGGACATCTGCGCCTACCTGCGCCTGATCGCCAATCCCGACGACGATCCCGCCTTTATCCGCGCGATCACCACGCCGCGCCGCGGCGTCGGCAATACCACGCTCGAAGTGCTGGGCACGTTTGCCGGGCAGGCCAAGGTGTCGTTGTTCGAGGCGGCGATGATGGGCGGCATCGAGGGCAAGCTGCAGCCGCGCCAGCTGGAGCCGCTGCGCGTGTTCTGCGAATCGATGGTGCGGCTGGCCGACCGCGCGGCCAAAGATCCGGCCACCGAAGTGCTCGACGACCTGATGGCCGGCATCCACTACGAGGCATACCTGTACGACAGCTTCGACGAGCGCCAGGCGCAGTCACGCTGGACCAACACGCTGGAGTTCCTCGAATGGCTCAAGCGCAAGGGCACCAAGCCGGAAGCGGCCGAGGGCGAGGAAGCCACCGGCTATGACAACGCCGACGGCTTCGGCAGCGAAGGCAAGAACCTGCTTGAGCTGACGCAGACCGTGGCGCTGATGAGCATGCTCGAAGGGCGCGAGGAAGATCCCGACGCCGTGCGGCTGTCCACGCTGCACGCGTCCAAGGGGCTGGAATATCCGCACGTGTTCCTGGTCGGCGTGGAAGAGGGCATCCTGCCCCACTGCCGCGAAGACGACGACATGACCGACGAGAAGATCGAGGAAGAGCGCCGGCTGATGTACGTCGGCATCACGCGCGCGCAGCGCAGCCTGCAGATCAGCTGGTGCAAGAAGCGCAAGCGCGCGCGAGAGACGTACTCTTGCCAGCCGTCGCGCTTTATCGGCGAGATGAAGCTGGAAGAAGCGCCGGCACCCAAGGACGAAACTCCGGCGATGAGCCCCAAGGACCGGCTCGGCGCGCTCAAGGCGCTGCTCGGCGGCCCAGGCAAGACGGCGGCAGGCTGATCTTAGGTACGAAGCCCGATACAAAACCCTACCAGGCCGACAAGACCGCGCGCGCCGCTGTCCTTAGCATGACGGTTGTGCCGCTCTGCGCTTTTCACGGTGTGCGGCTTGCGGCGGCAGGGGCTGCCCGGGTCTTGCCGCGCCAGATATCACGTCTGGTTTTTCCCTGTAATTGGCCCCCGCCGCGCCAGCGTGCGGGGGCAATTTTGGACGTGCTCGCCCTGCTACAGGCGGTGGTCGACGACGCCGCCGACAGCGGCCACGAGGTCGCGCTCAGCGGCCAGGCGCAGCCGCTGCTGGCGTGGCCGTCGGAGCTGCGGCGCGCGGTGGTCAACCTGGTCGAGAATGCGCGGCGCTATGGCGGCGCGGCCAGCATCGTGCTGACCGACAGCCCGGCGCGGGTGCTGATCGATATCTGCGACGACGGCCCCGGCATTCCGGAAGACCAGCTGGCGCGCGTGATGGAGCCGTTCTACCGGCTCGAATCGTCGCGCAGCCGCGCCACCGGCGGGGTCGGCATGGGTTTGTCGATCGCTGCCGATATCGCCGCGCGGCATGGCGGCGAGCTGGTCTTGTCCAACCGTCCCGAAGGCGGCCTGCGCGCGCGCCTGTCGCTACCGCGCGCCTGACACCGCCAGCGTGACGTACTGCGAGCCGCGCTGGCCGTGGCTGAAGTCGAGGGTAAAGTCCCCCACGTCGACACGGCCTTGCAGCGCGCGGCGCAGCTCGGCGGCACCGCCGGCGCGCACGCCGGCCAGCGCCCGTGCCAGCCATGCGGCGCCGATATAGCCGGCCAGCGTCGCCGAGGACGGCGGCTCATCCAGGTATTGCTTCATGCGCGCTACGTGTTCCCTGACCACGCGCAGCGTGGCCTGCTGCGGGCCGGGCGCGACCTGGGTCAGCACCATGCCGCCGGCGTAGCCGGTACCCAGGATCTCGCGCGCGGCCGTGGCACTGACCGACGACAGGCCGACCAGGAAGCCATACCAGCCCTGCGCCGCCAGTGCGCGGCCCAGTCCGGCATAGGCCAGCGTATCGCCCGCGACGATCACGGCGCCGGGGCGGGCGGCTGCAATGCGGCGTGCCGCGGCGTCGGCACCCGGGTCGGCTTTGGGATCGATCGGCACCGCACGCGTGCCGGTCTGCGCCTCCAGCCGGGCCAGCGATGGCGTGGCGAAGTCCGGCGCCACCGCCAGCGCGATCGCGCTCAGGCCATAGCTGCGCAACTGCCGCACTGCCGCGTCGAGTTCGGCCTGGTAGTCGGCGCGGGTGAACCAGACGTTGTCCGCTGCCAATGCCAGGCCCGACAGCGGCGCCACAATCTGCACGCCGCGCCGGACCAGCTCGGCCGATGACGCCAGCGCCGGCAGGAGACGGTCGCCGGCGCCGAACAGCAGCTCGGCGTGCTCGCTGTCGGCCAGCGCCACCGCCTGGGCCACCGCGCGGCGCGGATCGGGATCGGCGTTGCGCACCACGTGGGCGATCCGTACCGGGCCGTTGGCGGCATTGACCGCGTCGAACAGCACCTTGGCGCCGGCCAGGTAGTCGCGCGCCAGGTCCGCCTGCGCACTACCGCGGTCGATCATGTGGCCCACCACCACGGTGCGGCGCGCGGGAGACTGGGCCAGCAGCGGGGCAGTGGGCAGCGCCAGGGCCGCAGCGCCGGCCGCCAGCAGGCGTCGGCGCAGCGGTAGGTACGGCAGGGAAGGGGGCAGGGTGTCCGGGATCGGCATCGCGCAATAGGAAAAGGGGGCGCAAGTCGCGCCGGCGCGCAGCGTATCCGCCACGTATTACCGCCGTGTGACGCGGGGCGCCTGCGCACCCGTGCCGTGCCAACGCCGCGCTTGACGACGATCAACGCAACGCGCGGCGCGCAGTCCTAGCATGGGCTGTCAAACACCGTTCCCCCCGCGCCCCCCATGAACCCGCTTGCCATGACTACCCTTGCGCCCGACCGCCGCGCGCTGTCGGACTTTCGCGCTCTCGCCGGCCGCATCGACGGCAACGGCCCGCGCTACACCTCCTACCCGACTGCCGACCGCTTCAGGAACGGCCCGGACCTGTCGCTGTACCACGACGCCCTGGCCGCCTGCCGTGCCGATGCGCCCGCGCCGCTGTCGCTCTACCTGCATATCCCGTTCTGCGAGAACATCTGCTACTACTGCGGCTGCAACAAGATCATCACGCGCGACCACGGCCGCAGCGCCCGCTACGTCACCTACCTGGGCCGCGAGATGGCGCTGCTGGCCGCGCGGCTCGGCACGCGCCGGCGCGTGCTCCAGTCGCACTGGGGCGGCGGCACGCCGACCTTCCTGGATCCCGAAGAAATGCGCCGCGTGATGGCGCTGCTGCACGAGCATTTCGAACTGCCGCCCGATGGCGAGCATTCGATCGAGATCGACCCGCGCCGCGTCGATGACGCGCGCATGGCGCTGCTGGCCGAACTTGGGTTCAACCGCGTCAGCCTGGGCGTGCAGGATTTCGATCCCGAGGTGCAGCAGGCCATCCACCGGATCCAGTCGTACGAAGAGACCCGTGCCGTGGTCGACGCCGCGCGCCGGCTGGGCTTCCGCTCGGTCAGCCTCGACCTGATCTACGGCCTGCCGCACCAGACTGCCGCACGCTTTGGCCGCACCATCGACCAGGTGCTGGCGCTGCGCCCCGACCGCCTTTCGGTCTACAGCTATGCGCACCTGCCGCATGTGTTCAAGCCACAGCGGCGCATCGACGAAAGCGCGCTGCCGCCTGCCGGCGAGAAGCTCGACATCCTGGTCTCCACCATCGAACGCCTGACCGCCGAGGGCTACGTCTATATCGGCATGGACCACTTCGCGCTGCCCGATGACGACCTCGCCGTGGCGCAGCGCGAAGGCCGGCTGCAGCGCAACTTCCAGGGCTACTCCACGCACGCCGGCTACGACCAGCTCGGCCTCGGCATCTCGGCGATCGGCGCGGTGGCGGGCCGCTACGTGCAGAACGCCCGCACGCTGGACGAGTACTACGGCGCGCTGGACCAGGAGCGCCTGCCGCTGGCGCGCGGGGTGGAGATGACCGCCGACGATCATCTGCGCCGCGAACTGATCGGCGCGCTGATGTGCAACGGCGTGCTGGATATCCCCGCGCTGGAGCGGCGCCACGGCATTGACTTCGGCACCGATTTCGCGCCCGAACTGGCCGACCTTGCCACCCTGGCGGCCGACGGGCTGGTGCAGGTCCAGCCAGCCCGCATCACGGTCACGCCGCTGGGACGCCTGCTGGTGCGGCGCGTGGCGATGGCGTTCGACCGCTACCTGCGCGACGATGCCGCACGCGTGGCGGTCGCCGGGCCCGAAAGCGAAGGCACTCGCCGGTCCGCCAACGACGGCGCGCAACCGATCCGCATCGTGCCGCGGGCGCGCTACTCGCGCGTCGTGTAACCGCCGCCAGGCATATCGAGTAGGGTGAGGGGTCACCCCCTCAACCGCCGCCGCACCCACCCGTCCAGTTCCTCCAATGGCCTCTTGCTCTGCGTGTACTGGAAATATCCAATCCACCCGCGCAGCACCGGATTCAGTACCGCTATCGTGGGGGCCAGACTCCTGCCTCGTCCCGGACGCACCAGTTCCCGCACCCGCTCAGTCAGCCTCTTCAGGCTTTCCGGGGCAATACGCAGCCGCGCCTGACGATGCACGGTCAGGCTGAAGCCCAGGAACTTGCGCACCCAAGGCCGCGCACACGCGCTCTTGGCCTCGTTGACCCGCGGTTTCAGTCGCTCCGCTAGGAACGCCGTCATGCCAGCCAACAACTGCTGTCCCGCCGTCTTGCTACGCACGCAGTAGCGCCTGCTGGATCAGCCGGTCCACCACCGTCGGGATGCCCAGTGTCCTCACCCCGCCCGCGGGCTTGGGAATGTCCACCGCGCGCACCGCCTGCGGGACGTACTGGCCGGCCAGCAACGCCGCCTTGACGCTCGGCCAGTGCGCCTTCAGCCAGTCGCGCAACGCTGTCACTTCCAGGGCATCCACCCCAGCCGCGCCACCATTGCTGACCACCCCTCTAGTGAGTGCGCCCTGCCGGGCGCACGAAAAAAAAGCCCGCGAATTTCGCGGGCGTTGTTGTTTGCGGCGCAGTCGTGCCTTACTTGGCTGCGTTCGCCATGTAGTCCGACGCGGCGATCACGTCGGCGTCCGGGCCGGCGTAGCCACCCTTGGGCGGCATCACTCCCTTGCCCTTCAGTGCGTAGTTGTGGACCGCGTCCATGCCTTCCTTCAGGCGCGGCGCCCAGGCGGCCTTGTCGCCAAACTTGGGCGCACCGGCCACGCCGGCGGCGTGGCAGGCGGCGCAGACCTGGTCATAGACCTTCTTGCCGACGTCGGCCGACGCAGCGGCTGGCGCCGCAGCTGGCGCCGCGGCAGCGGCTGCCGGAGCCGCAGCAGCGGGTGCGGCCGGTGCGGGCGCAGCAGCAGCCGCAGCGGCTTCCGGCGCCGCAGCGGTCGTCGGGGCAGCGGCAGCCGGTGCCGGCGGCTCGGGGAACTTCGCGCCACCGGCGTCGGCCATGTAGACCACGGCGCGGGCCAGTTCGTAATCGGTGTAGTCGTCAGGCGTGCTGCCGGCGCGCGGCGGCATTGCGCCCTTGCCGCCCAGCACCGACTTCATCAGGCCGTCAAAGCCCTGGCCGATACGCGCGCTCCAGTCGCCGGCAGTACCATACTTGGGCGCTCCCGCCGCGCCAGTGGCGTGGCAGGCCGCGCAGATTTCCTTGTAGACCTGTTCGCCGGTCTTGAACACGCGCGGTGCATTGGGGTCCTTGATTTCGAGCGACGCGACCGGCTTGATGCGGTCGTTGACGGCTTCCGCGGTGGTGGCAGTGCCGGCACTTTCAGTGGAGCCGTGTCCCACAAAGTTGACCAGGAGGACGATCACGAGGATCGGTACCAGGAAAGCCGCGACCACCACAGCGATCAGCTGCTTGGGGGTCTTGATGGGAGACTCGTGTTCGTGGTGTTCGTTGTGGACGTCGCTCATACAGAACTCTCAGTTTTGCAGGAAACCTTCTGGCCGCTCACCCTCGGCTTGCTTTATCTGGCCCTAGTCTGACCACTACCTGGCCCGCAGGGACCCGACAGAAGTCCGCCCCATGCTGCCTTGCGGCCATTGCCTGGCTCGGGTCTGTCGCTATTTGCGCACTTCGGAGTGTCTCCCGGGCCGGGCCCCGGATTGTCGCCGAAACCAAGCCGCAAAGCCTTGATCCTGGTCGACTGCGTGAGGGGCACGATTTGACGCAAATAGCTGGCGATTATAGCCCCATTCCACCCTTCGCCAGTGCCAAAAGCGGCGGTTGCGAGACGTAAGGCGGACCCTCCGGAGAGGCCCGCATGGACGGCGCGGGGCAAACGCGGTATCCTATGCGACTTTCCTGCGGCGGCATTCGCGCGCTGCATTGCTGTACCCGCAATACCGGTTTAAAAAACCGTCTCTGTGCGCCCGTAGCTCAATGGATAGAGTACTGCCCTCCGAAGGCAGGGGTTGCTGGTTCGATCCCAGCCGGGCGCGCCAATCTGATACGTCGCTGGGCACTTCGCCGGGCTTCCCCTTGAAGTGCGAAATTGCTGACGCCAATTGGGCGCGGTTGCCATGAATACGACATTTCTTGGCATCAACACGAATGTCCGTCACTAGCGTCCGCAGGAACTGCCGCGCAAGCGGGGTCGTCGGATCTTGCAACGCAGCCTTTGCGGCGGTGATAAACTTTTCAATCTGGCTTCGACCAAATTTTAGAAACGGCAGGTGTTGCCTCGCGTTCAGCGCCTGCAGTTCCGCCTCAGTGACTTCGATCTGCTTTTGTTTTGCTCGGATGAAGTCCTGACATGTGGAATCGAGATCCAAGCGTTTCTCATATATCCTGCTATAAAACTGCCCTAAAGCAGCTCGCAACGTGCCTGCACGAGTCTGCAAAGCAAGGACGCGTTTAGGGTCGGGCTTTTTTACATCTTTCCAGATCTGCGCTAGCTCATCCAAAATGAACTCTACGCGCGCGGGATTGAGTACGTGGTTAATAACAGCCTCGAGAATAAGCTTGTCCGTTTCTTCCTTAGGAAGATTGGGGCTGGTACAGGCATTCGGGCTGACCTTTATCTTTGTTTGGCATTTGTAGTACTTGTATTGCCCGGATTTTCCGGTAGTCACCGCAAAGCCCTTCTTGCAGATATTGCACACGAGCAAGCCTGTCAATAGCGTGGGAACCTGGGCAGCGCGATTCTCTGTATTGGGCGGCCTTCTGCTTTCCAGTTTCTTTTGAACTGCATCAAAGATGCTTTTATTTAGAATTGGGGGAATGTTTGTAGTAATCCATTCCGACTGCGGGTGCATGCCTCCTTTTCGGGTATCTCGCTGAAACGTAACTAGTTTTCCGATATAAGCAGTATTTTTGAGGATCTTTTCCACGTGCCCCATGGTCCAGGTTACGCCTCGGTGCAAAAGCCCTCGTTCGTTCAGGTCTTCCGTGATCCGTTTCAGGCCCATAACCAATCCATTTTTTCCAGACAAGGACAGTGCGAAAATCTCGCGAACTACCTCTGCCTCACTCTCTTTGACAATGAGTATCTTCTTTACACCGCTGCGGGAGGGAATGTTTGTCGCCTGAGTTTGATATCCGTACGGTGGTAGAGATCCGTTGAAATAGCCCGCCTTGGCGTTTGCAATCATACATTCCGCGACGCGCTTTCCACCTGTACGACTAAAAATTTCATCCATCACGCCAGTAAAGTTTCGCATCATAAACGCGGACAAGTCGTCTTCGGGGCGTGGTTGGCCAAGCGTTACGACGTAAACGCCATGGCTTTCTAACGTTCGCTCCAAAATCTCCCGGTCTGCATTCCGGCGATAAAATCTGCTTTGCGTAAAAACAACAATAAGCTCAAATTGTTTCTCGTCGGATAGCGCGGCATTAATCATTCGTTGAAATTCAGGCCGCGTTTTTGTGAAAGAATATGCGGAACCCTGATCTTCAAAGATCTCTACGACTGTGTGGCCGTGCTCCTTACACCATTTTTTGCAGGCGGCTAACTGGTCACCGATCGACATGCCTCGTTCCGCCTGCCGGTCCGTCGAAACGCGGACATACACTGCGGCTTTCATTTGAAGCTCCGGTTTAGAGAGTCTCCCTAAGCAGGCGTTCTTTCGCCAGCGGGAGCTGTGAGTGACCGTTCATCAACTTCCTCGGCCAACTCTTTCGTCGACCGATCGTTGAAATCGTCACTGCACTTTTCGAGTGCATGAGCGTATTGAGTCAGTAGGGCGACGAACACGTCTTGCTCACCGGGAAGGAGATGAGCTTCCTCATACGCCTTGACAAGGCGCACTGTGACCTGCGCGTCTCGGATCGACAAAACAATCGTTTGTCGCGTGGACATGCTGCTGTTCGATATCCGCGGAAGTTTGTCAGGTGATTCCCTATACTCATGGACCGACGAGGCCTGGCGATGCGCGGTATTGGGGTGACCCTATTTCGAAGTCTAGGTTGGAGAAACGGGTTTTTCTATAGAAATGCGGTGTTGAAGCGAAACCCTATTGACGAAACGTATGTAGCGTCTAATCTGCTCATGAAGTCTCTTTGGAGGTGCAAATGGCAAGACGCCCCGTCTCTGCTCGCATCCAGTCCCCCGAAGTCGACACTGCGGAGGTAGGGGAGCCGGCGACAAGTCGTATCAAGCGACAACGCATTCAAGTTACGGGGGCGAGGTTGGCTCCGCGCGAGCGCTACATGGCCATCCTCGCCGCGCGCGACCAGCATCGGTCGCTGGGGCAGTTCGTTGCGTGGGCTGTCTCAGAGAAATTGAAATCGCTCGCTTTCCGCGTCATACGCGACAACCGGCCGGAACAGGTTTCCATTGAAGACGCCGTTGCACTGCTGTGGTCGGTTGAGGAGGCTGATCGAATCGTCAAGCTTGGTATGCATGCCCCCCATTTGATGACGTTCGCCGAGCAGGTGGCATATCAGCGCATTGCAGAGGACGAGGCAGTATGGCCGGCAAAAGACGACCCCGACCTGCCTAGAATCCGCGCCAAGTGGGCCGTTTATACGGAAGGGTTAGCCTTGGAGCACGACAACCCATGATCAGCGGAATTCCCCCTAGACGCGAGCGGCGCCGCGATACCTTACGCGAACCTCGCCACACAGTGACGGTCTCGCTTTCGCTGGCGCGCTACGATCTGGTGCGCCGTCTGGCCGAGCGGGGGAACCGTCGTCCCTCGCAGTGGATAGCCCTTGCAATAGAAGAGACGCTGAAGCGCGATCTGGCGCCGCTCTGCAAACCGACGTCAGACTGTTTGCCAGTTGTATCGCGCTATCTCTTCGGAATCATGGAAATTGACTATCTGAAAGCGTTGCTCAATTGCTTTCCGGAACTTGTCAAAGACGAAGACCTCGAGCGACTACGGGTGCTCATCGACGCGGGCAACGGCGTACCGTCTCTTGACCAAGCTTTGACCACCCAGCGGGCGCCAGCCCATCCGCCTTCCGACGGGACATCCTGATGAGCGGTTTGCCCAGCTTCTCCGCCCACGGCTGGGCCGCCGGCGGGAATCGCCGCGCCCCCTGATCGAAGTCATAAACGCCTGAGATGGCGTCCTGGCGCCGAGCCGCTTACTTCGGCGAAAGCAAATCAGTTGCAGCCACTCCTAGCGCAGTTGCAACTTTCTCCAGCGTGTCTAAGGCTATATTGGTTGTACCCAGCTCGATTCTCGAAATGTGATTGCGGTCTAGCCCCACCCTGTCTCCTAGCTGTCGCTGAGAGATATCCTCCGCCTCTCTCAGGCGGCGGACTGCCGCTCCCACGAGTTGGGGCGAGGGAGATACACCGCGGGTTGAGGTGGCCCTGACCTCGTGGACTCCTGTAGAGAGCAACTGCCGGACATCAACCTTTAGCGCCAGCGCCAACTGCACCACCTTATCGAGCGCAACGTTTGGCGCCACTCGTTCTATCCGGCTTATGGAAGTTCGGTCCGTCTTAAGGCACTCGGCTAGATCATCTTGTGACCAGCCTCGTTCCTCGCGAAGTTTCCTTAGATTGTGAGCGAAGGTCTGCCGGAGCGACGCCATCCCATGGAACCGTCAGTTCTAAAGTGACGATATATCCATGATTACAACGCCAGCGTCTATAGCATATGAATTGTCACCATCTGAGTTGTCGTCATTTACATATACAACTTATATGCCTACAATCGAGATATCGGCACTGCCGATGGGGCACGTTGGAGCTAAGTTGCACACAACTGAGCCTTCCTTCGTTCAGTACGCTTGCATGTGGTGGATGGATGCCACGGATTCCCACCGACGTCTGGCGGCGCGCAGGGAGGTATGCGACGCGTCTGGGGGGTTAAGGATGACCTAGTCGGTGTGACCGACGGCCGCGTTAAGTCCACGCATACGGTCGGACCATGATGATGTGTGCTTGCCAGGCATCGGTGCAGCGGATACCCAGGCATGACGGCCGGTTGAGTGGTGAAGCGAAAGATGTGAAAGAGTTGCGATGAGATCGGATTTAGTACAAGACGGGCCACCGCCAATCGGTGCAAATTATTTGCTTGCCGCGGTAGTCGGGAGGAGTGAAGGACGGCTCAAGCTAGAGGGGAACCTTTCGCCCCTGGCGTGGAAAATCTGCGACTACCTGTATTTGCTTGCCTATCGGGACAGGCACTCAGCAGAGGCAAGTTCAGTGTCATATCACGAACTCATGTCGCTATTTCGGCATGGAGAGGGCGAAGAGGAGGTTGCCGCGGCGCTGCGCAGTTTGCAAACAACGTTGCTCGAGATTGACCGTGGCATGGACTTTTACTATTCAGCCCAGGTCGTGATGACAGATGAGCTTTCCCCACATCTCCTTCGCTTTAGGGTACCTACTGCCATCCAGTGGTTCTGGGCGCAATTAGAAGCTGAGCAATTAAATTAAGCCCCCGTATCTGGTCGAGCAGATCTCGCGGGACTGGAACGACTTTCACGCGTGCCTTAGATGAGAGGAGGAGTTGATGTTCTGGCAAACACCTGACGTGGCGCTAAAGCCCGAGATCGATCTTGCTTGCTGGGCGGTGATTGAGACCGACAAGGGTGAACGGCACTTGGTCGGGATCGACCTAGCAACAGGGGCGGGGCAGGTCAGCAGTGCCATTGAGGTCTTCGATGCGAGCGTCATGGAGTTCGGAACTGTCAGTGGCCGACTCTATCGGATGCGCGACGCCCGCAACTTAGCGGACGATGCTCGTTATGCATGGGATCGCTGGGCTGCCTTTAACGGGGTGCAGTCATGGCGGGACGTGACCACCGACTACGCACCAGCCATGGAAGCGTATCTGAGGAATCATTGATGTTCCGACACGCCCCTGACGTGCCAACAGGGCCTTCGATTGAGCTGGCAGCCTGGCTGATGATGGAGACGGAGCGTGGCGAGCGATATCTGGTGGGTATCAACTTGTCCAGAGGAACGGCTCGGGTCAGCAGCGTCATCGAGACGCTGGACGCGAGCACCATGCAGGTCACCACCCATAGCGGCCGTGTCTACTCGCTTCGAGGCATCGGAAGCGTCGCAATGGAAGCTCGCTTGACGTGGAGTCTATGGTGTCGCGGCAATGCAGTGCTGTGGTGGCGCGATGTCACGGATGAGTACGAGCCGGCAATGCGGGCATCCTTGTCCGGATCAGGTTACGGGACCTCGTTGCGCGCAGCATTGCGGTCGCGCTGACGGGAAAGGAGGAGCTGCCTCCACGGCCTCAACTACCGACAGGTGCCAGTTCATACCTTCGATGGCGGAATGCGGATTGTTCACCTCGATGAAATCCCAGAACCGACCCGGACCTTCTTCGCGCAAAACCTGCGTGGCTCAGGCACCCCCGGAGCGGGGATGGCGTTTGCTTGGGATTGGGACGACTTCCTGGCTGGTCAGCGATGAACGATGGCTTGGAAGTCGCCGCGCGCGAAATGGTTGCTCGGGCGCCTTCGCCTTGACCAGCTAAGAAGGCGAGCCGGCAACGAACTTGC
This sequence comes from Cupriavidus sp. L7L, assembly GCF_004353535.1. NCBI lineage: Bacteria > Pseudomonadati > Pseudomonadota > Betaproteobacteria > Burkholderiales > Burkholderiaceae > Cupriavidus > Cupriavidus sp. L7L. Next base: position 115,494 of record NZ_SMNY01000048.1, on the reverse strand, counting down.
GATAACGGCCTTTGTGGCGAGTTTGCCGCGACCGGTCTCGTACACGTTCGCCTGGCGCGCGCCCTGAGCGTGGCCGGATCCATTGCGATCATGGCGGGGCGGCCCGCAGGGGACCCGGCGCGCCCGCCGCGCTCAGGCCGCCTGTTCCATGCGGCCCTCGTCCGGGCCGGCCGCCGCCATCTGCTCGACCAGTGTCGCGGCAAAGTTGCCTTGGCAGGTTTGCCGAGCCGTCAGCCGCGCGCGCAGGTCGGCACAGAGTTGGCGCAGTTCCGCCACCCGCGCGACGATGCGGATCTGCTCAGCAACTGGGGGCGTCGGAAACACACATCTCTTCAGCTCCGACATATTGATCGAAGCGAGGTTGGTTGTCTGTTTGGCAGACGACGCAAAATAGGCCCGGGCGTCAGGAGAGTTCAGGAACAGTTCCGCCCACTGGGGGGACCACTCATCGACGAGGCCCCTAGCCTTGAAGATGTGGTTCTGATGAAGGCATAGGTCAATCTCGTCTCGCCAAAGGCAGGTTCGGCCTACCTTGTCCCAGTCGCCACCTTCCGTAATTAGCAGGTCATGACGCAACAAACGAAAGCGCTCAATCTCGGTCCTGTCGATAATCACGTCCTTGACTTCCGAAAGGACTAGGTGCCAGCGCTGCACATTTGCGACGCGCAAATAGGGTAAAGACACAGGATCCTTCAAGGGAGTCTTTCTTCCGAGCGTGACACCGCTGGAGATCTGTACTACATCACCAAATCTCACCCAATCCCAGCCTTCGGGCAGGGCAAACGGCTTTTCGTCGTCGGCAATGGCCGGCAAAGGTTTGTCCCGCTTCATCTCGCCCCGCGCAATCGAGCGATCCTTTGCCATTCGAATTCGCTGGATCAGATCGCTGACCGGTTCATCCTTGGCGTTCTGTGTCACCAGCAGACCACGCACTGCGAGCTGCACAATCGTCTGCTCGAGCACGTCGACGGCTTCCGGGCGGTCGAGCAGCAGGTCGAAGTGAGAGGCAATCCGGGACCAGTCTTCCGCGAGCGCGTGCGTCGACTCGCTCTCGGCCAGCGTCTCGAACAGCGTCGCGGTCAGGCGGGCATGCTGCTCGGCTTCCAGGCCACCACGGCTTTCCAGGTCGTCGCATAGCCGCATTAGCTCTTCCACCTTGGCAATAATGCGGGCCTGCTCTCGCAGAGGAGGCAATGCAATCACAATGCTGTTGAGCTTTGCTTGGTTCATCTTCGGCTGTGCCGTTCCCGTGATATAGGGCTCCAGCGAAATCGCATTGATGAACAGGCAGAGATACTGCATGAGCATGTCGTGCGTTGTGTCGACTACGTGCGCGTGGTTGTTAACCCAATACTTCCCGCTCGCCAAGAAAGCAATTGGCGTCGAACGATTGATCAAGTTCGCGCCGTCCTCGCCGATGAGCAGCAGCGTCTTGTCGAACAAATAGCCGTCAATCTTGTCGATTACCCCCGACGCCCCGTAGTAGTCATAGATCTTTTGACGCTTCTCGCGTTCAGCCGAGGAAACCGGGACCCGCTCCCCATCCCGATTGATCGACACCTCACCAAACCGGGCCCATGACCACCCTTCCGGTATCGAGAATGGCTTTTCGGTCTCAGCGATCCTCGCGAAAGGTTGGATACGACTTAATTTTCCCTCCGTGACTAAGGCTTCCTTCGTACGCTGAATTTCATTGAGTAGTGCGGATGCCGGCTCATCACGCCGATCCTGAGGTACCAGCCTTCCTTGAATGGCCAGCGAAAGAACCAATTTTCGCAAACGGGATACGCCATCCGGAGCGGCAGCCAAAAGTTCAAATCCATCGGCTAGGTTCATGCCTTGCCCTCCAACGCATCCGCCAGAATACCCTTGAGCTGGTTACGCAAGCCTTGCGCCTCGGCAGTCAGCCGCTGGTACTGGGCGAGCAGCTCGTCGGGGTCGTGGCTGATTTCCTCGCCACGGTGCGGGTTCTTCTGGTCGAGGTTAAAGCCGTTGGTCCTCAGCGTCTCGATGCTGACCTTCCAGGCGAACTCATTCTCGACGCGGCTGGCAAAGCCGTCGGCCTCGCTGCCCCACCAGGACTTCTCCGGGGCGAACTCCTCGATGCGGATCGGCTTGGTCTTCGAGTAGCTCTTGTAGCCGGACGGGTAGGGATGCTCGTAATACCAGACCTCGTGCGTCGGCGTGCCCTTAGTAAAGAAGAGCAGGTTGGTCTTGATGCCGGTGTACGGCGCGAAGACGCCGTTGGGCAGGCGCACGATGGTGTGCAGGTTGCATTCGGTCAGCAGCTTTTCCTTGATGCGGCTCTTGACGCCCTCGCCAAACAGCGTGCCATCGGGCAGCACCACGGCCGCGCGCCCGTTATGCTTGAGCAGCTCGATCATCAGCACCAGGAACAGGTCCGCGGTTTCCTTGGTGCGCACGTCGGCCGGGAAATTGGCCTCGATACCGGCCTCTTCGGTGCCGCCGAAGGGAGGATTGGTCAGGATCACGTCGACCAGGTCGCGGTTGCCGTAGTCGACGAGCGGCCGCGACAGCGTGTTGTCGTGCCGGATCTGCGAGGGCACCTCGATGCCATGCAGCATCATGTTGGTCACGCACAGCAGGTGCGGCAACTGCTTCTTTTCGACCCCGGTGATGGCGTTCTGCAACACGATGTCGTCGTCGGCGCGCTGGCGCTGCGGCTTCAGGTGTTCGATGGCGCAGGCGAGGAAGCCACCGGTGCCGCAGGCCGGGTCGAGCACACGCTCGCCCAGGCGCGGATTGACCTGGTCGACCATGAACTGCGTGACCGCGCGCGGGGTGTAGAACTCGCCCGCGTTGCCGGCGCTCTGCAGATCCTTCAGGATCTTTTCGTAGAGGTCGTTGAACAGATGTCGCTCGGTGCGGTTGTTGAAGTCGATCTCGTTGATCTTGTTGATCACCTGGCGCAGCAACTGACCCGACTTCATGTAGTTGTAGGCGTCGCTGAACACCTCGCGCGCGACGAAGCCACGCGGGTTGCGCTTCGGGTCGGCATTGAGCCCCTTGATCGACGGGAACAGGTCGTCGTTGACAAATTCCAGCAGCTCCTCGCCGGTGATGCCCTCTGGATCGGCCGCCCAGGTGCGCCAGCGCAGCCGCTCCGGCAGCGGCGACTTGAATTCGTCACGCAGCAGTTCGAGCTCGGTCTCCTGGTCGTCGAAGATCTTGAGGAACAGCAGCCAGCTCAGTTGGGAGATGCGCTGGGCATCGCCGTCAACGCCGGCATCCTGGCGCAGGATGTCCTGCACGGACTTGATGAAGGAGGAGCTGATGGTCATGGGGTGTCGTCGTTATTGATAGAGGGCGCGTTCCAGATCCTGGAGAGCGGCCCGGTAGTTCGCTTTGCCGCCAAAGGCGGTGATGATCTCGACCGGCGTGCCGAACTCATTGAGCGGTGCCAGCTTGAGCACCTCGATGTGCTCGATATTGGTGATGCCCGCATCCGCATACTTGTCGAGCAGCGCCTGCAGCACGCGCCTGGCCGTCTCGCCGTACGTGCCGAAAATATTGCGCTTCTTGACCCGTTCGGCGCGTTCGCGCCGCGTCAGCGGCGGCTGATCGAAGGCGATATGGCAGATCAGGTCGAACGGGTCGAGGTCCTTGCCGGCCATTTCGGCCAGTTCCTCAAACAGCACGCCCTGTTTTTCAAGTTCGACCAGGATTGCTTCCTTGCGGTCCGCCGCGTTCCACGCCTGCAGGAAACCGTCGAGCGAGGCAAAGCGCTTGTTGAGCTGGATGCGGGTGAAGTCGCGCAGCGACTCAGTGATCAGCTTGCCGTCCGGGCCCAAGTACTGCACTTGCTCGTGCGCCACGCGCACCGGCACGTGATCCAGCACATAGCGGGTGCGTCCCGGACCCGGCTCCTCGGGCTCGCCGAGGCTGCCGCCAGGCTGAGCCGCGCCACCTTTCCCGGTGTCCTCACCCTCTGGATCCTCGTCGGGTGGCAGCACCGGCTCGTCGGGCGCGGGATCATACACCACGACCGGGTCGCCATCGAAGGCCGGGTCGGCGAACAGTGCCGTGGCCTGCTTGAAATCCAGAATGGTGAACCAGAGCTTGTCGTGCTCCTCGTCGATCCGCGTGCCGCGTCCGATGATCTGCTTGAACTCGGTCATCGACTTGATGGTGCGGTCGAGCACCACCAGCTTGCAGGTCTTGGCATCGACCCCGGTAGTCATCAGGCGTGAGGTGGTCGCGATCACCGGATAGGCCTTACGCGGGTTGATGAAGTTGTCGAGTTCGAGCTTGCCTTCGGCATTGTCCCCGGTGATCTGCATCACGTATTTGGAGTTGGCGCTGGCCAGATCCGGGTTGGCATTGATCAGCGCCTGGCGCATGCGCCCGGCGTGGTCGATGTCCTCGCAGAACACGATGGTCTTGGCCATGCGATCGGTGGCGCGCAGGAATTCGGTGATGCGCGCGGCGACCGCCACGTCGCGCTGGGTCAGCACCAGCGTGCGGTTCATGTCCGACTGGTTGTAGATGCGGTCCTCGACCACCTGGCCCAGCTTGTCGACGGTGCCGACTGGCGGGCGCCAGCCGAGATCCTTATCCAGGTCGACCCGGATCACTTTGTAGGGCGCGAGGAAACCGTCGTCGATGCCCTGGCGCAGCGAATAGGTATAGACCGGGTCGCCGAAATAGGTGATGTTTGACACCTCCTCGGTTTCCTTGGGCGTCGCGGTCAGTCCCAGGTGGATCGCCGAGCTGAAGTAGTCGAGGACCTCGCGCCAGGCCGAGTCCTCGGCGGCGCTGCCGCGGTGGCACTCGTCGATCACGACCAAGTCGAAGAAATCCGGGCTGAACTGGCGGTAGATATTCTGGGCCTCGTCGGTGCCGGTAACGGCCTGATAGAGTGACAGATAAATCTCGTAAGACTTGTCGACGGTGCGGTTCTCGACCTTCGTCATCGCCCCGGCAAAGGGCTTGAAGTCATTGGTCTTGGTCTGGTCGACTAGGATGTTGCGGTCGGCGAGGAACAGGATGCGCTTGGCTGCCCGCGCCTTCCATAGGCGCCAGATGATCTGGAAGGCCGTGAAGGTCTTGCCGGTGCCGGTCGCCATCACCAGCAGGATGCGCGACTGGTCCTTGGTCACCGCCTCCACTGCCCGGTTCACCGCGTTGAGCTGGTAGTAGCGCGCTTCCTTGCCCGGGTAGTAGTCCTGCGCGTAGACCGGCTCGGTCTCGGGCGCGATGCCCTTCCACGCCAGATAGCGCTGCCAGAGGACGGTGGGGGAGGGAAACTCTGCCAGCGTCAGCTCGCGCTCGATCACGCCGTCCTGGCCCGTGCGGTCGTGCCACATGAAGCCATCGCCATTGCTCGAGAACGCGAACGGCACGTCGAGCATCTCGGCGTAGCGCAGGGCCTGCTGCATGCCCGCGCGCACCGAATGGTGGTTGTCCTTAGCTTCGACCACGGCCAGCGGCAGGCCCGGCTTGAAGGACAGCACATAGTCGGCACGGACGATGGTGTCCTCGTCGCGCGTCGCCTTCTTGCCACGCACCACGACCCGCCCGCTGGTGAGGCTAACTTCTTCACGCAATTGCGTGTGCAGGTCCCACCCGGCTTCGACGAGGGCCGGCGAAATGAACTTGCTGCAGATGTCCCGCTCGGAAAGCAATTTCTTGTTCATCTTCTGTCCTTCGCGTTACGCGCCAACCCACGTTCAGTCGAGCGGCCAAAGTTCGAGGGTTATCCTCGACTGCTGTTTGCGCAGGCGTTCGATTTGCTGCTGAATGCCGACTTCTTCATCCAAGGCTTTCGCGGCCTGCGCTTGTTCTTCCGCGGTCGGCTGCAGTACCTGCAGGGCCTTAAGTTCCGACAGGTTGATCATCTGCATCGTCGCGCCGCCAGAGACGATGCTTTGCAGCAGAGCCTGGCCCAGGGGCGAGCGCAGTTGCAGGAATAGGGTGCGCGGATCGGTGCGCGCTGCCGCGTCGACGCGCAGCACCATGGCCGACTGCGCAGCCACCCATCCGCCTTCGCCGGGCGGCGGGACCTCGGGCGGCACGATGCCCACCTTGCCAACGCCACCTTTGACGATCAGGACGATGTCGTGCGGCAACAGGAACTGCTTTGTGGATTTTTGCAGCGCCATCTCGCGCGGCAGACTGACCGACCGGCTGGCGTCCTGAATATAGCCGTAGGCCGGCAGGTCGGTGGGACCGACCTCCCAGGCGCCTACGGTGTCCTCGCCGTCCTGGAACTTGACCGGCTGCGGCCGCAATGTCGTGACCAGCTCGTCCAGCCGAATCATCCGAGCCTGCGCGAGCTTTTCCCGGAGCCGCCGCTGGGCGGGGGGCACGACGTAACGACTAACCTGAAGCTGGGCATCGTTGGCCAGAATTTCCTCAACCGATACCACGATGACGTCCGGGTCTGCGGCTTCCGTCAAAATTAGGCCGCCGAGCGTGGAGGTATTGGTCAGCCTGGAGCGCGCCTTCGACAGGGGCTCCACAAATCGCTCGTTCTCGGCGTTGACGAAGCGCACAGTGCGATGGCCTCCACGCGGATCGAGCACCAGCAGTGCGATGGCAATCGGGGCCCCGCTCAGAATGCCGCCAGGCAGGGCCACCACGGCCTGGACCATGCCGCGTTGCAGCAGGTCGATGCGCAGCGCCGCCTCGCCTCGCCCGAACAGGAAGCTGGGTGTCACCGCCACCACGACGCGTCGGCGAGCCTGGGCCAACAGGTGGCGAATCGACAGGATCGTTCCCGACGTTGTTTTCTCCGGGAAGCGGCCGAACCAGTCCCGCTCGGCGACCTCGCGCTCATAGCGTTGGTTCAAGGGGGGGAAGGCGATGGCAACATCAAAGTGGCGCGGTTTCCCCTCCTCAATGGCTTGTGGAGATCGAATAGGGTCCCCATATCGGACGGCCAAAGGTCCGCCGGCCAGCAGGCCGATCAGCAACGTTACCCGCCATGGAAGGGGCGTCTCCAGATAAACGGCGGCCCCTTGGAGCGTTCCTCTTACGCTCAGTTGCGCGCCGGTGTCCCAAGGCGTATAGAGCGTGTCCTCGGCCCGCAACTCGCCAAGAGTCAGCATCAAATCCGCCAGTTCGGGTGGATAGAACAGTTCGCCATCCCCCCTGCTGACTGCCAGCCCGGTGACGACATCTGCGATGTTTAGATGCTGCAGTACCCCGGTGTCACGCAACTGCAGCACGAGATTCACTAGGTCCTGCAAGCCGGCCTCACCCAGTCGGGCGAAGTTCTTATCGTCGCGAAAGGCGGCTCGCCGCAGATCCCCATCGTGACTACCAAGCTGCTGCCAGCGCTCGACGTAGTCCTGCGGTCTCTCACTCCTAGTAAGACACAGCGGCGGCGGCAGCCTGCCATCGCTCGACCACTTCTCCCAGACCAGGACCCGCAGCACCAATTCGAGCGCATCGGCGTTGTCGAATTGACCGCGTAAGGACTCAATCAGCCCCCAAACAATGTCTTTCATCGGTGCCGGACTCCTTTAGTGACGGCGTCCGCAGTTGTAGGCCGTGATCAACGCCTCGCCCTCGGCCACCACGGTGACGCCGCCCTTGTCGATGATCTTCTTGAGCACTCGCTCGAATCCCTGAAATTGCTCCAGCAGGCGCCGCGCCTCCTTGAACCCCAGGACGTACTTGTCGTGATCCGGCGTGCCATGGGCAAGAACCAGCTCGACCATGTCCTGGCTGATGCCGCGCTGGGACAAGCGCTGCTTCATGTGCTTAGTTTGTCTCATAACGGTTCCCCCCTGAGCTTGGAGAAAGCATACGATGTAATTTACATTTCGTCAAATGTAATTTAATTACATAACATGGAATCGTAAACTAGACCATTGCAGCCAATTGACGGGCATGTCTCACTCGTCCTGGGCGACGGCTTGCGCCAAGACTCGCACGCACCAGACATTCATGGAGATGCCCTCTTTTATGGCGGCGGCATTCAGAAGAATCTTCAAGGTCTTATCCATGCGTAGCGTTAGCGTGGTGCTTGGATCCCCGGCTTCCGGCACGTCGATGTAGCTTTCTATCTTGTCGTTGCAGTGCTCCTCCATCCATTTCGTGGCCTGATCCTGGTTCATGGGGAAGAGATGGTCGCGAAGGTCGCTCTCCCCACTAACCGCGTTCCAGTAAGGCTCGTTACGCTCCACGAGGAAAAATTTCCCCAACCGAGTCCGGTAAAGTTGCAAACAGTGCTCGTACCCTGGGCCGTAGGTGTCATTCGGTGACAGCTCCTTTTCATGGATCAGCGCGGCTGTTGCCGTGTTGTAGGCCTTGCCGTCTACGACACGCTTTAGTTCGGTATGTGTTGACATGATAACTTTGTGTTCAAGTAAATCAATATGATTCAGGCAGGATAGCATCGGATCGCTTTGTGTTCAAGTTGAACGAGATGCGTGTCAGCCGAGCACGGTCGTGCAGCAGCTCGGGCGCAGGGGATGGCAACCAGAGGAAATTGCGGAGTTCGAGGCTGCGGGCTTTCCCGGTCGTCGCTGTGAAGGTCCTACCGGCTATGCCGATTGGACCTACGTAGCCTTTTACGGATTTGGCGGCGGAGAGGGGAGCTGTCGCCCATGCAATGGCGATCGACAGGCTGATCTGGGATCTGGAGTGCGCGTAGCGCAACCGGTTGAAAGAGGATCTTGGTATCCGTACCCGAGATCCCCCGATTGATGTCGACGACCATCACAAACACATCTGTGTGGTGCAAATAGTCATCGGTGAAAGTTGGGTGTCGAAACGACACCGTGCTGACGAATCGTGGATAGCAACTACGCTGCACAAAGGGCCTCTTTTGAAGGCGCACGATGCACCACAACGCTTTATAAATCAATGCCTTGCGCAACTCGCAAATTGCAAAACCGACACTAATCAAGGTCACTCACGGACAAGTCAGCGCAGTCTAGGTGCAATTTGGATGCAGTCATGTTTCGCAGAGGCCTCGTCGTGAGGTGCTGTCAATTGGCGACACCCTTGCGATCCCCCTCGTTTTTGGGCTTGCAACCTGCGCTGGTTAGATGAGAATCAGCCCCCAAGAGGAATTCGGGAGATCGCAATGACGTGCGAAGTCGCCGTCGCGAATCGAATGGCGGTCGCGCTCGCTGCCGACAGCGCAGTGACGTTCAGCGGACAAGCCCACGATGGCACGCGTAGGTTGGTCTACGCCTCTGGCGCGAACAAGATCTTCCAGCTATCCAACTTCGCGCCGGTTGGCATCATGATCTTCAATAACGCGGAGCTGCAGGACATTCCGTGGGAATTGATCATCAAGACGTTTCGGACCGAACTGGCCGCGACGCACAAGAATCATCTGGAAGAGTACTCCGTCGCGCTTTCGACGTTCATAGAAGGAAACAGGGCACTGTTTCCGGACGAGCATCGAGACCGCCAATTCAAAAGCCTGATCGCGCGCGCATTCCTGGAAATGTTCCAGGCTGTCGTATCGCACCAGCCGGGCTTGACGGTTGGGGATCCTGCGGAAAATCTTGTTGCAGCGTTTGCTGAAGCGCTGCAGCGCATGCGCGAAATGTTAGGACAAAAGCCGCTCCCGGAGATCTTTTCGGCTGACGATGTAGATGCCGCGATTGAGGGCCATCGGGATTGGCTTGCCCAGGCAGCTCGCGCACATGTTGCGGCAATGCACCCGCACCTCGTGCAGGCTTTTCCCGCCGAGGACCTTGTCGAACTGGCAATCCAGTGGGTCTATCACGACTATCGAGCGGTGTTCGACGGTGCCTACACTGGCGTTGTAGTGGCTGGCTACGGCGAGCAGGAATTGTTTCCTGCTGTGGTCGAGTTGCGCTTCTACGGGTTCATGCTGAACAAGTTAGTGTACGAGCGCGTCGGTGGCACAGGCATTGATCACGTGACGTCGTCTTACATTCAGCCGTATGCCACGAAGGCAATGGTTGAGACTTTCTTGAATGGCTTTGCCTCAGAAGTGTGGGAGGCCGTGAACGAGTCCTTCGATAGACATGCTCAGGCTCTGGCCGGCGTCTTTACTGCGGCTGGAGCCAATTTGCCTGACGTTGATCAGCAAATCGATGCTGCGAGTAGAGCATTCACGAAGGAGTGGAGTACCAAAGCCTTTCAAAGCCACTATGTGCCTCTCCGAGGCGTGGTTTCAGGGTTGCCCCCTGACCAAATGGCGGAGCTAGCTGAAACCTTGGTCATGCTAGAATCGTTCAAGGAAAAGGTAACTCAGCGAACGCAATCAGTGGGCGGTCCCATCGATGTAGCAGTGATAACCAAGTCCGAAGGCTTGGTCTGGATCAAGCGAAAGCACTACTTTAGTCCTGAGCTGAATCACCGTTATTTCGCAAGACAGTCACAAGGAGCGTGAGACGATATGACCACTTTATTGCATAGTGTGATTGATGCTCTCATGAAGCAGGCGCAAAGCGAGGATCCTTTTGTTGCCGAAGTCCGCGCCAGCAGACGTGCTGAGCCTGGCCAGGATGACGCAGCACATGAACTCGCGGAATCGAACTATCTCCGACTTAGAGAAGAGTTTGACCGAGACGATCGCCGGAACCTTACCTTGCAGCGATACGCGTCTCTCTGAACTTGAAACGGGCCCCGAGGCCCGTTTTTCATAACAGGGTCGAATCTATTGCCTCTGCTGCTGTAGCTTTCTCGGCTTGGACCGATGACTCCTTCGCGCTCCGGTGTGGGCCCAGCCCAGTGGTGCTCTCTAACGAGAATCAAGTCCCAGCCTGCATTGACGGGACTGCCCGAGAGGGCGATCCTTGGGTGACGGCGTGACAGATCCGCCTGGCTGCATCAGCTTCTCGAAGACCCAGGATGCATGCCACTGTTTCCGGGCCATGAGGCGCTCAACGTGTCCCTTGTGATGCGCTGCGTCCCGCGCCGCTTTTCGACGGTGTCGCCGGGCGTTACAGAATTGGCATGCGGCCACGATGTTGCTTTGTGAGTCACTGCCGCCATCGACGCGAGCGTGCAAATGCTCGGCCGTGCATTGAAGGTGTCGAGCCTGTCGGGTAGAGAGATGGAAAGTCGCGGCGAAAGCTTCCATGGATTGCTCCCACATGGGGCAGTGGCAATAGAAGCAACACCCGGATTGAAGTTGAAAGGCGCGGGCGCGCCGACGCGCGAGAGTCGTGGGCATGAGCGATCCTGTATTCAGGAAGATTTCGGAAACTTCGAAACCCCGCTCGCCCGTAGAAGGCATACACGGGAACCAGCCAAGTAGCTCGTGCTGGCACCACTTCAGCTCCTAGGGAGACTGACGGAAAGGAGTCTAGCCCCGTTATTCCCGCAAACACAAGGGAAGGGCACGGATCTCTTGCAAAATTGCAACATAGCGCGGCCCGGCGGCGGGAGTCCTGATTGCGCGAAACGGAGGGCAAATAGCACCATGGAGGCCTTCTTGCCGGTCGCTGCGGCCCCGCCGATAGATCTGTAAGTCACTCCAGTCGGCAGGGCGACAAGACGGCTATTCCTGGCTGCTGTCAGTCACGCCACGCAGGTACTCGATGCAGGCAACGTAGGCACTCCGGTCCGGGATTTGCACCTGTTCATCGTGCATTGCCGCCGTGAAGTCTGACCAGTCGCGCAGGATCTGCTCGCCCAGTGCGAGCGGTGTCAGTCCATGCGCGTTAGCTTGGTAGGGCAAGCCAGCATCATATTCCACCAGAAGCGGCAGGATCTCGGTACGTCCGAGCTTGACGGCAGTGTGCAAGGCGTTGTTGCGCTCACCATACTCGACGTTCCGCGACTCTGGCATGCGCGCGAGGATGGCAACGACGCACTCGGACGAGCCGCCCTTTACCGCAGCGTGTAGCGGCGTCCTGCCGAGATAGTCCTGCTGATCAACGTCAGCGCCGGCCTCGAGCAGGGCACCGGCAATCTGAACGTCGCCTGCGTTCGCCGCCACCATGAGCGGGCTTTGCCGCTTGAAATCCGTCAGGTTAGCCTGTTCAGGCCACGCTTTGAGGAGAAGGCAGATCGCGTGGCGGCGCCGCTTGAGGTGCGCGGTAAATCGATCGACGTCGCCGACCAACTCCTTCGGAAGCAGCGTGCGCATGAGCGGCATGTTTGCATCGGAAGTGTTGAGGAGTTTCAACCAGGACATCAGGACAGAATCGCCGCGGACGCTGTCTGTCTGCTTGCGGCGAAGCGCTTTGGAATTGCTGTCGAACCAGCGCTGCAGGCTGTCCCAATCTTCTTCGTCGATCATTCGAAACGTATCACCCATGATTGTCGCAGCCTGGTCCGCGATGAGCGGACGCCGCCTTTCATAACCCGGATATGGCTTGTAGAGGTCTGTCCAGAAGTCTTCGGCGACCTGCTTCGCGACCTCCGCAATGCTGATGTTCATGGGGTCGCCATTGATCATGTTGGTCATCAACATGATGCGGTACGGCCGTTCATGCCTGGATGGCATGAGTCGACGATCTGCGACAAGCGTCGCGAACAGGTCGCGCGCCGCCTCGCCGATCACCGACCCGAAGTTGCGCTCAAAGCCACAATCCACGGCCTGTTTGAAAAGCTTTGCCGCCTCGTCGAATTGATTGCGTGCGAGACAGTGCTTCGCCCGATATTGCAAGAGCGGCAGCGCCCAAGTAGCGTGGCCAGGACTGCGCTCGGCTTCCTCCAGCAACATCTCGACGCGCTGCTCGACGTCGCGAGGCCTGTCCGAGATGTCGCAGTTGATCAGATTCCCGAGTGCACAGACAATCGCGCCGACAGTATCTTCGGGGGATTTCGCGAGCTCCCTCAGTCGCGCAAGGGCTGCCTCGCGCGCCTTTGGCGAGATGTCGTCGGACAAGGCCAACTGGCTAACCACGAGGTAGTCAGCTTCCGTTTGCAAGAGGCGCCACGGGGAGTGCCTGCGGAACAGGTCCCTCAGTTCAAACTCCCGTTGCAGGCATTTGAAAAAGTCGTTCATCAACGAGATCTTCGTCTGGGCGACGCGGGGCCAGTCCGCGCTATCCAGCGCGAAAAAGTCGTCAAGGGGCGCCTGTGCGTCCAACCTGGCGAACCGGTGCGTCAGAAGATCGCCGACCTCGGTATGCGCGTTGGGTCGGTGCGAAGGCAAGACCGACCGAAAAAGCGTCGCTCGATCCTCGGGCGGAAGATGAGCCTCGAACCACGCGTCCTGTTCCACTTCGGAGTCGGCGCGTTTGTAGGCCTCGACGGTCAGGTTGTAGCTGAACTGGACGAGGGCGAAGACTTGTAGGACCTTGTTGTCATTTGGATTGGAACACGTGAAATCAACGCCCGGACACAGAAACTCGACGAGACGCTTGTAGCCATCCTGCACCGCACGGGCGGTGCGAAGGCGCTGACGGATGGTTCGCATCGATGGCTTGCCATAGCGAACTCCGAGCAGCCGTACGAATTCGGCTTGTTCTTCGGTTGACGCCTGGCCGTTCATGATGGCTTCAATGCGGCCGGGCTGCGTCATCGGGATCTGCGAGCGCAGTGCCTGGGGATTCAGCCGCTTGCGATCAACGAAAGCTAGCGCGGCGGCGACCTTGTCCTCGTGTGGCAATTCCGCAGACACCTCGAAGGTGCCATTGAAGTTCAAAGCGGAATCATCCGGAAAATATTCCTCGATCGTCTTGATCTCGGGGATCGTCCCATGTTTCCACTTGTAGAGTGAGCGCTCGATCGAATCCTGCTTGCCCTTGGCGCGCCTCGTCGCGGTGCCCAGATTCGCTGCGAGCTGATCCATCGGCAGGCCGAGAAGATCGATGATCCAGCCGACCACATGCTGCATGGGCAGGGCAAGCTGTTTTGTCTTCTGGTCGACGTGGGGTAGGAACCAGAACTCGCCGCCGGGCATGCCGTGGTCAAAGGCTTCGCCGAGATTCCAGTTTGCGATCAAGCGTCCGGCCGCCGGAGCGTACGTGAAAGCGCACAGGTGCCAGACGACTTGCCGAGCGCTGGCGTCAAATGTCCAGACATTCTGGGCAAGGAGACGTTGGAAGCCCGTCCAATTGTTCAGGTTGCGAAAGGCGTCACGGCGGGCAGCGTCGCTCATCTCGAGCGCATCGAATATCCCTTGGAGCTCGCTTGCCACCATGTCCAGGTGATTCTCGAGCGTCATTTCGAGTTTGACGAACTCACCTTGCTTTTTTGTCGACCGACGCTTGAGGCCGAGGCACTGGCCGATTTCGAGAAGCACGGATTCGAAAGTGGGGAGAGTAGCCATGAAAACGTCGTGATAAGTGGTCAATAGGCCTCATTCTCGGCGATGGAGGGGAGGAAGCCAATGAACTTTCGCGTCCCCCATGTTTTCGGCCCGCTGCAAACGGAGGGGACGGGCAAGTTCATTTCGGGGCGAAAGGGCTTTGGGCAATCTGGGGTGACCCACCACCCACCGGAGATCCCCTTGCTGCAAGCCGAAAAAGACCGTCAGTCAATCTCGCGTGAGCTAGTCATCAACTGGCATGTGACCGAGGCGTGCAACTATGCCTGCCGCTACTGCTACGCCAAGTGGGACAAGCCCGAGTCCCGGCGTGAACTGATCCACGACTGGGCCGGCACGACGCGCCTGCTCCAGGAAGTCAGCGCCTACTTTGCCCCCGGCAGCGCCGCCTATCCGTTTGCCGGTGCCATGGATTGGACGTCCGTCCGCCTGAACCTCGCCGGGGGTGAGCCGCTCCTGTATGGCCAGCAGGTCCTGCGCATCGCGGCGCTTGCGCGCGAGCTGGGGCTTGGCGTCTCGATAATCACGAACGGCAGCTTGCTGACGCCCGTGCTGGCCGAAGGGTTGGCCGAGCATTTGTCGTTGCTTGGCGTCAGTCTGGACTCCGCAAACAGGTCGACCAATCGGCAAATCGGTCGTCTAGACCGTCGAGGGCGGCAGGTAGCGCCCGACACGCTGGAAGCAAGCTTGGCGGCCGCGCGTCGGATCAACCCAGGACTTCGCCTGAAGATCAACACAGTGGTCAACGCCCTGAACAGCGACGAAGACATGACGCCGCTGATCAGAAGATTGGCCCCGGAGAAGTGGAAGGTGCTCCGGATGCTTCCGATCGTGACCACCGATCTCGCCGTCTCCGACGCGCAGTTCTGCGCCTTCGTGCAACGCCATTCCGGCCACGGTCTGCCACTGCGCGTGGAGGACAACGCCGATATGACCGAGTCGTACATCATGATCGACCCCCTCGGGCGCTTCTTCCAGAACGCGGATGCTCGCGGCGGGTACCGCTACAGTCTGCCAATTCCTCGCGTCGGCGCGGGCGCGGCATTCGCGCAGACGGAGCTGTCGTCGTCGAGATACCTGGCTCGATATTCTTCGGCGGAGACCGTGCGATGAAGTATTCCACGGGGAGGGAGATTGACGTCTTGGTGCGCAGGCTCGTTAAGGAGGGCTGGCGATTCAGGCGGGGAGGCAGACATGGCCGCTTGCTGCACCCGTCTGGGCAAGGCACGGTGATTGTCCCATGCACCCCAGGCGATCGGCGGGCCTGGTTGAACTTCAAGGGCGACGTGAACAAGGCGCGTCGGCTCAGGGGCGAGGGCTCCGGCTAGGCCGGGCCGCGACTGCCTGTACTGTTTGTGGGGCGTCGTCTGTGTGCGAGCACACAGACGTCCGCGCCTGTGACGCCACATCCCGCTTTTGGGGCTGGCGAGCTGATGTGCCGCCTTCTAGTGTCGAGAACTGGTCAGGAAGGGCCCACGCGACGGTCGCGTGTTCTGTACCTATGAACTCAAGCAGGCGTTCGCCCGCCTCGTAAAGCGAGCGAAGTTGCCGCACATCGTGTTCCATGACTCAGACATACGGCCCTGACCCGATACGCGGAGCGCGGGCTGGACCAGATACGGCTGTCGGTCACCTCAGGCCATAAGACGCTCCAGATGTTGAAGCGGTACGTCCACTTGAAGGCGGAGGACGTGGCGGAACTGATGGGATAAGTACCTGCAGACCCTTCCCGAACGTTTGTACGCCATGATGGGCGGCCCGATGCGGCCGCCATTTTTGTTAGTATTCTCCTAATCAAAAGTCCACAACTGATTGATTCATAACGAGTCTATGGTTGAGCAACGTACCCGATCAGTGAATTCCGTATGCGCATACGAATACAACGGCGTATAAACATACGTTTATGGCGTTTAAGGCTGGCACGGCGCAAAATTTGCTGATACACTCCGACCATTGTGAGATGGAGGTGACCGATGAGTGACGTGCGCAAGAAGAGCCCAAGGGCTCCGACGATGGCCTTGCCGGATGCGCTCGACCGCGTGGAGAAGATTTACGCGCAAGAGGGCCGTCACGCCACGCCCATCGAAATCGTGGCGCAAGCTCTCGGCTACAAGAGCGCCACCAACGGTTCCGCCGCGCAGGCGATTGCGTCGCTGCGGTACTACGGCTTGCTGGAGCGTCCGAAGGAAGGGCACTTGGTCGTGTCCAAGGACTACGAGAGCTACAAGTACAGCCCGGACGAAGCGCAGAAGCAGTCCCTCCTAATCGGCTGGCTGCGCACGCCCCCGATCTTTTCCACCCTGCTCGACAAGTACGATGGCCGACTGCCGTCTGACGCGAACATTCGGTACGACCTCATCAGCATGGGCTTCATCCCTGGGGGCGCTGACGCGTATGTGAGCGTGTTCCGGCGCTCGGTCGAGTTCGCCCGGTTCTTCGAGCAGGCCACCGCGCAGCCGGAAGATGACGAGCAGCAACCCGCGCTCCTCAGCGTTGCTGAGCCGACTCCCGTTCAAGCGGAAATGCTGCTGCGGATGCCTGCGCCTCAAATGCACGCGACGGGTCATGTAGTGCAACCGGCTCCCGCCGCACATAGCGCGGTACAGGCGGGCGGGACCATTGCCCATGCACAGACGCATAGCCCGGACGTAATCCGAGTACCGGTACGTCTGTCGAAGGGGCGTTGTGCGTATTTGGAGTTGCCGATTCCCTTCTACGAAGCCGATAAGAAGCGGCTGAAGGCGTATATCGACATGCAGCTTGCGGACGATGCCGATGAGGCGGACGACGATGCGGATGACGAGTAAGCCGCAAGTGCAAAGAAAAAGCCTTACGCAGCGCCAACTGCGTAAGGCCATTCATCTCCCTGTGACAAAGGTTCCGTCCAAAAGGGAGGCCGGGAACAATCCCCGAGTGAGAAACCCATTATTGGGTCGAGGGTTGCCGGTGTCAAGCGGAGCCGCAGTTGGTAAGGAGTTCCAGATATGGAAAACCCCCACCGCCCCGCCCCGCCGGGGTTTCGCTGGGTCTACTGCAAGTGCTTCAAGCACTGGCGTACCGGCAAGCTCGTCTATCCGAAGACGGCGGACTGCTTCATGTTCCTTGTCCGGGCACGGTAAGTAGAGCGCCCAGACAAAGAAGATGACCCCGTAACCCATCCCACCCCGGCAGCCGAAGGAGCCTGCCGGGGGTTTTGCTTTGGTTCGCTATGTCCCGCCCGCTTCCAGTTGCTTCGCGGGACTGTGTGAGTATGCCGACGTCTCAACGGCAGCCGGGGCCACCCGTATGCCATATGGGCACTTTGAACAAATCTTTCCGCGCTAACCTCCGACTCCTTGAAGTAATGTATGAAGCGGTTCTGTCGATCTGTGTTGTGGCTACAAGCTTAAACACATCGCGCATTTGTTGGTAGCAGGCCCTGGCCTCAATTGGAGGTGACAGTTTCCCTTGATATTCCGTTCAAGAAGCAGATTCTTGCGCTCGAACGCGAATTCCCTTCCGCGAACGCAATGTGAGCGTGACGGGCCATGCCGCCAGCAGGGCCCGCCGGCATACCGACACGCGCGATCAGTCGTCGGCACGCCGTTGTGACACCCAGGGCTGACTATGCCCCACGAACGCGCCTTGTTGCTCCTGAGTGAGGTACGAAAGCTCACCGAGCACGCCGTCGATCGAAGCATCAGGAGTTGCGACCGTCACCGATACAGTGTTCGGTTTCTTGTCCAAGACCATCCCCTTTGCCACCATCACCGTCCGGCCGGTGTCCGGATCATGGGAGAAGTGTTCACCTTGGTTCGTTCGCGCGGAGATAATCCCTTGGCACTCAAAGCTCTGGGCCTTTTGCAGCAACGCGCCCGCCTTCGATTGCATCGCTTGCTGGCCGACCTCAGTCGGTACGATTTCGTTGGTCATTTCACGTCCTCCCGTCGTTACGCACAGGTGCATTGACGGCGAAGATCGTCCCGCGCGTCAGAAAAAATCTCGCCGCAGACCCTGCATGCGTCCAATTGAGCTGCGGTGTACTTCTTGTCTCGCAGCACTTCCTGCAGATGCTCGTAACTTTTGCTCCACGATGCGGGCCTGACAACATGCTTTTGGAGTTCAGCCCGCCAGGGACCAGAATCAGCGCCCCTCCGCACGTGGTGATGGAGGGTAGGCGTTACCACAACAGAAAGCGGCTCGGCCTTGCCTCGCACCTTCATCGTTTGGTGTTCGACCAGAATGAAACCGAATCCAAGGTGGCAGCTACGACCATAGGGGATGTCGTTATACTCATCACTACGGCAAAACTCTCCGGCCACAAGGTTTGGCGGCGGAAACTCAAGGACCCACGGTCGAGTACTAGCGATCCATTCAGCCACGTTTTCCAAATGCCCTGAGACTACCCGTGCAGTCTCGTGTCGCAAGAACATCAAATGTTTCTTTAGCGTTCTGGACGGCAGCTCAGGCGCCAGGCCCGACGCTATCGCTCCCGAGGCTGTCGCCGGCCCGAGATTCGGATGAGAGGTCTCGGCCAAAATCTTGCGTCCGACGTCCGCATACTTCGGCGAGAACAGCAGCTTTTGGGTGTAGAGAAAGAGCCGGTGTTGCTCGATGTGTTCCTGGACATGCGAGCCGACACGAACCTTTTGTATTTCGAGCTCGACGCTGCTTGGGGGCGAAATCCCAGTGCGCTCGCATGCTCGCATGATGGCAGTCTCCGCACGCTGCAAGACAACGTCCTCACGCAGGCGCCTGGCCCATGGCCGACCGTGTTTCGTGTTTTCGTCGACTACAAACGGGAGGTCGATCGACTTCGCTTCTTCGTAGCTCGAGACACCGGAGCCAACGAGGGCAGCAACAACCAACTGAGCAGTGCTCTCCGGGGTAAATGGAAGGCTATTTGCCCGTAGGGCTTGAGCGGCCGACGTGGCGGCGCGCATGGCGATCTTTGTCATGATCAATCCTGTTCATGGCGTTCATCAGAATCATCGAAACATTGCTGGGGATGCCCCGATGCCGATGCGCGAACGAAGAATGCATCAAGCAAAGCGGGTGAACTACTAAGGTGAGGGAGCCCACAGGGCCGAAACGTATCGAAGGTGGTGTATGTAAGCAGCACACACCACGACGGCGACCGGGCTGATTATCGGGGGAGGTTCTGCAACCGTCAATAGTGAATTAACGCGCACGGCGAGGGAGGAGCGCGTGGGGAAATGTAGCTACATTTCGCGGTCACGTTCGAATGCGGCGGTTCAAGGCGCCGTTTGGTTGGTGAGCGTGAAGCGAGGCGCCGAGCGCAGTCGTCTAGACATTCAGCTTTCAGGCACCTCAGTTCTATAAACGCAACGGATGGACAAAATCCGGGAAGATTGCTTGTAGCCCGTCTGGCACATGTCGCGCATTTCTTTCTAAGATGCTTTAAGGCGGTTTTGGCGGCTTCTGGCCGTGGATTCAGTCCGTCGATGCAACACACTAGGCGCTGCGTGAGCAGTGGAGGTGTTGCAAATGAAGCAAAGGCGCAGGATCTACTACACCCAGGCATCGGGGTCGTCGGAAATGCGACCGGCGGAGCTTCCGCACTCCCCGGCCCCATCGGTCAAGGGAAGTGAGATCTCGCTCTCCCCCGTCGCATCCCCATCGCCCAACGCTGCGCCGATTGGAAAGGAGCATTTTCGGCCACATAGCTATGGCCGGAGTGTCGACGAACTGCGAGGCAAGTTGGCCCGCGAGTCTGTCCGCGTCTTCCGTAAGGCGTCCGGGATCGCGGCCGATGCCACGCGCCCGGTGGTGGAGCGCCAAGCGGCGCATCGAGAATCGGTGCAAAAGGCCGGCAGGCAAGGTGGGGCGGTATTGGCAACCGGTATTTCCTGACTGGCCACAAACACTTCTTCGTCACCCTGCAGGAAGCAGCTTGACGGCGCCCGCGGCATTAGGAAAGCAGGCTCTACTGCGGGATAGCCCCGCGCCTCGCCCGGTTCATTACTGGCGTTTCCGCGTACCAGGGGGTGCGATCTGGCTTGACCCCACGCCACTATGGCTTCGTCAGGTTGCTGAAGGCGGCAAGCACGTCCTTAGCCACCACCTGATTGCCCGCCCCGCTTTGCCTCGCAGAGGTAGCCCGCTACACTGTCTTAATGCACTATGCTCGCGGCGCGTCAGCGCACGCTTCTGTCGCTCGTCATTCCGTGGACGGCGGGAAGGTGCGCGGTTAGAACGTTGTCGGGATTCCTGCGTGCGAACACTATTCGCGCTTAGTGGCAGCCAGCAGAAGCTCCTGAAAATGCATAGGAAGCTGATTCAGGCCACGGTAGAAGACCAGTTCCTTCGCGCGTTCAATTGTCAGGCCGCTTTCCGTTAGCTGCAGCTTGTCTATGGTCCATAGCCCTTTCGGGCTGAGGCCCTGGATGACGACGCCCGGTTCGTGACCTGCCTGCTCTAGGAAGGATATGTGACCATTCGGCTCGTCCAGATACGGGTGGACGATTCGAAACGTGGTGGTGTCATAATCAGCTCCCAACGCCTCTACAGTGTCGAGGTCAGCTTTGATGGCGAAGCCATTGCAGTACTCGCAGGCAATTAGAAGATTCTTCGCATGGAATGTCCATTGCTGATAGAGCGCCTTGGGCGCTATGTGATCCCGATGGGCCGTTCGCCTTCCTGCCGCGCCAACAGGTAGTGTGCACCACGCACACCGATAGCCCTGTACTTCCAGTCCGTGTGTCATTACCGCGGTTTTGAAATTTCTCACGGAATTCGCTCTCGATTTGTCCCACTTCGCTGAGCGTTGGTCTTCCGGTATCTTGTCGAGATTTTGCTGATCTGCGGCGGCAATAGTCGCGGGCGTCTGTATCTTGAGCATGCTTTTAGCCGATCAGAGCGTTGTTGATAGTATTCAGAATCTGATCGAACGCTGGGTTGTCCGGGGCTTTCACCTTGTCAAGCCGGTGTTTGATAGCGTGCAGCTTTTCCCGGTCCAGCTTGGCGGGATTGGCGAGCATCATTAGCGCTTGCGTCAGGTCATGCTCGACGTAGAAGTTCGTGACGGAGCCGATACCAAAAGCCCGGTAGAGGATGTTCTCCGGCGTTCTTCCGAACACGTCTCCTTCAAAGTTCGTGAAATGCCAACGGCCGGTCTGATCGGTTTCGGCGACCACGAGCGACGCGGCATCGCCGACGTCCGAAACAAGGAAATGGGAGTGCGTGGCTATCACCACGTGAGCCGACGGGAGGTGTCGGAGGGCCTTGAGTAGGGTGGGGATGTATCGAATCTGCCAGGACGGGTGAAGGCTGATTTCGGGCTCGTCGATGACGACGACGCTTCCGTTCTCGGCGTGTCGGAAGAGGCGGGTGAACGTCCCGAGGATCTGTCTTTCGCCTGAGCTGAGGTCTGCAAATGGGGTGCGCCGGCCGTTCTTTCGCACCATCAAACGGATCTCGTCGGCTAGGCGCATCTTGCGCATAAGGTCGATTCCCGCTTCCCAGGTGATCCTAGTGATTAGCGGATCGTCGCGCAGCGCGGACAGGGGAAGGATATAGCTTGCCTTTGATTTGAGGGGCGGGAAGTTGTCCCGATCCGCACCCTCACATAGCCTGCCGAGTCGCCGGAAGAAGCCTGCAATATCTCTTTGTGTGAGCGGCGCGCTGCCTTCATCGGCATGAAATTTGAGATGCTCGGCCGCGTTCTTCGAAGACGAGCGGCGAATCCGGCGATCTAGGTCGTCAACGTCTTGGATGTGGAAGACTTCGAACGGCAGGCCGCGTAACTCGATCTCGAACTCATCAGAAATCTGTAGGATAGCCAGCCACTCGTTCAGCGCGAGCGGATATGTTTCTGACTGCTGGCCGGCGAGTATGTCGGCAACAACCTTGGCCTCAAGGGCACCGGTGGTTACTAGGTTCGTGGCCTGACGCAACCCGAGATACCGGTAGAAGTCCTTTTTCTCGTTGTCGGAATAGCGGAATTTGTCGGTAGGGAGGTGTGCGACGGCTAATGCACGGCTTGGAAACGGAACTTTGGTTGGATCCGCCTCTTTCCCGTTGATGAAAGCCTCGATCTTGGTACCCATCCGAACCACGCGATAGAGATTGTTGCTATGGCGATACGTAATGGTACCGGTCTTCGCCAACCGGAGGTGCTTCGCACGCTGATCAGGGTAAAGCAGCGAATGCATGAAGGCCAGCTCTTCCACCACGGCGGCAATTGCCGTGCTTTTGCCCGAGCCATTCGGGCCGATCACTACGGTGACCTTGGGACCGGATTTCTTGTCCTCATGAGAGTGTAGCGGTACTAGGAGTCCGTCGGACTGACACGATACGAGGTAGAACGGCTCTGCCAACAGATTTCTCCTTATTCTCATGGCACCCGCAGGGGCGGCGGGGTCTGGTTATTTGCGACGGTGAATCAGCGGCGCGGCGACTCGTCGCTTGGAACTTACATTATCCCTGCGTCAGTTTTTTTAAGTGTTTGTATGACACTTCCGGTTCGTCTGCCATCGCCACCGTCTTCTGAAAACGGCTATGCAATCAGCATCCTGCAAGCCACCAGCTTGCAACGGTCGACATTGCCCCATCGGGCAACAGGATCTTGTTAAATGTCACGTCGTCTGACAAGGGCGTCCGCTTCCTTGCTTCCGGCCTGTGCCAGGAGAAAAACGTGCTGTCGAGCGCGGCTCGGCAGACTTCCTCCGTCATGTATCTCCCAATCTTTAGTTTGGGGTACCGTCCCATCGCTTGAAACGCTCCGTGGATTCTACTGCCGAAATATAACGTAAGGCGCATCTCACATTGGCATAATAGGGCGCTACCTCCAATAATTCGACAATGGCGACCCAAGAGCAATTCGAGCACTTTCTCACAGACCCCACCCTGTCGCGCGCGATTGAGGCATCCCGACGCGTGGACGACGTCTTTGAATTGATTCGCCCAAATGAGAACCAGCATTCGAGCATTCTGCAATGGTTGTTCGATCCCCGGGAAGGACATGGCCAAGGCGAGGCGATTTTCAAGGACTTCCTCACCGCGGCCCACGAGGCCAATCGGGACGCCGGAGGGGAGCAAGAACTCCTGGCCTACTGGACGCCTGGTCGGATCGCTGTTGCGGGATTTCAGTCGCTTATAGTGGTGCGCGAACGAGCTATGGTGAGCAATGCTGGACGACAGGACTTATTCCTCGTCGACCCAGTTCACAAGTTCGTCCTCCTTGTCGAGAACAAGGCCGGCCGGAAGTGGAGCACTGAACAGCTTAAGTCGTACCGCGACGGCGCAACAAGACTGACCGCGAAGGTGCGCGGCCCCTTCCCTGGCTACAAGACCGGCTTTGTGCTGCTCGATCGCTATAAGGACGTCGAGGATACTCCGTCCACCCCTGCCGCATCGCGAGAGATCAGGCGTTGGGCGTATCTAGACTATGGTTGGTTGGAGAAAGCCGCACGTCGGGCCGAGGCACGGGTTGAGAAGGGGATAGAGGCAGGGCAGCAACTCGTCATCGCGTACTGCCGGCGCCAGGCAGAATACAAATCCAAGGACGAAGAGGAGCTCGAGGCACTCCTGTCAGCGTTGGTGCGCGATCACCGTGACGTCGTGGCTGACATTGGCGTCGCACGAGCAAGGCGGCACCCCGTGGCTAAAGATCTTCGCATGGACGGCCACGCTAGCCAGTTATGGATCTGGACTCATCAGCATAAAGACCTAGCATTGAAGCTTCGGGGCCAGAAAACCTTTTCTTTCCTGAAGCATGACCTGAAAACAGCAATCGCCAATCTTCGACCGGACGTTCGCCCGCACAAACGCGAGGCTTTCGTGATTGATGAGTCCTGGGAGAAGTTGATGAGGACGGAGCCCGATGAGCGCGGTCGGATTCTCTGGCCTATCTGCATTTTGATTACTCAAATGCAAGCAGACGAAGATGATGATGTGGAGTTCGGCGCTGCGGCCAGGCGCTACAAGATCTGCGTTCAGTTCAGACCACATCACTTGAGGGAAAGTGGCATCGAAACCCCAATCCGCAGCGCGTTGGCAATCAAATACCCAAAGGACATGACAAGGCGGCAAGATGCCAGGCGGCGGCGGTTTGGACACGTGGAGAACATTGGGGAAGACCAACTCGTCGAGAAGGTCGCTACACTTTACCGCACACTTCACGCCCTTCTTACACCAACGCTTGGGAAGGGCTAAGCTTTCACCTTGGCAAAAGCCGGGACAAAAGCCTTCATATAATCTTGGGAGACTCCTCCAACCTGCCGTCAATGCGTTAGTCTGAAGTGACGAATCATTCATGATTACAATGCAAATGCCCATGGCAGATGCGTTGTAGGCATCAGATATGTAACTTTGTGCATGTCCGATGCCTCTTGAGCCCACTACCGCGTTCTAGCTCGAAGCCCCTCTCCGCTTCTGCTCTGGCCAACGCACAATTTCCTCCCAGTGCCCAGCCACGTCCTGTATGGCGCGCCAATCCCATCCGGATTTCCCGCTTTTCCTCCGCCGCCACCGCCGCCGCGAAGAACAACAACGCACAACCACAGCCTGCGCGATAAGACGCCGATGTCGATGCTGATGGTCGATATTGACCGCTTCAAGCGCATCAACGACAACTGGGGCCACGCCAGCGGCGACCGCGTGCTGAAGAAGCTGGCCGACGTGATGCGCGCGACCGTGCGGGCCATCGACGTGCCGGGCGCGCATCGGCGGCGAGGAATTCGCCGTGCTGCTGCCGCGGATGGCAAAACGCGCCTCGAATAACGCGGCGGTTGGCCAGCCCGGTCAGCGCGTCGGTCTCGGCCAGTTCGCGCAGCGCTTCGCCGCGGGCGAGGTAGTGCGAAAACAGCTTGCGGAAGCCCTGCAGCGTGACCCACAGCAGCAGCCCCAACGATAGCGCGCTGGCTGCCAGCACCGCGCTCAGGTGCGAGGCGGTGCGCAGCAGCAGGGGGGCGGAGGTCAGCGAAAGCTGAACTCATCATGTGCTATCCGGAATAAGAGGCAAAGAACTCGATGCGTCATTGCCAGATAAGGAATGATCGAGGCTGCCAGGTATGGATATCGCCACTGCTGGCATGGATATCGGCGTGCACTTAACTCGCGGCGCAAAAAGTTTCATGACGGTCCCGCCACCTTGCGCCACGGCCATGCTGATAGATTCACCCGACCACACCCTGTCCCGAATGCCCTGTCATGGTTATCTCGACAAGCCTCCCGCGCTGGCTGCGCGGCGCGTTGGCCGGCATTGCGCTGGCCGTGGCCGCGCATCCCGGCGAGGCCGCGCCGGTCAGCCTGCCAGGATCGCTGCCGAACATGGTCGGCCTCGGCGTCGGCTCTACCACCGAGTTCGCCGGCGGCAAGGACCGCATGATCGGCGTGGTGCCCGGCGTGCGCTACGTGACCCCGGGCGGCCGCCTGCTGGAATGGTATGGGCCGTATGCACAGTTCAATTTCGGCGGCCTGACGGGATTCCAGTGGGGGCCGGCGGTAGGGCTGCGGCTGGGCCGCAACAATGTCGACGATCCGGTGGTGGCGCAGGTGCACGAGATCGACAGCACGGTGGAGGCGGGCGGGTACATCGGCTATGAATACCTGAACCCTGGCCGCGTCCCGTGGCGGCTGCGCGGCGGCATCAACGTGATGACCAATGCCGGCATCGTTTACGGCGGCAGCCGCGTCACCGCCACCGGCACCTTCTGGATGCCGCTGCACCAGCGCATCTACGCGGGCATGGGCCTGGGCGCGACCTGGGTCAGCGGCAGCTTCAACCGTACCTACTTCGGCGTAACGCCGGCGGATTCGGCAGCCAGCGGCCTGCCCGTCTACAGCCCGGGCGGCGGGCTGGAGCAGTTTACGGGCTGGCTGGCGATGATCTACCAGTTCGACAAGCACTGGTATGGCGGCGCGATGGTCTACGCGCAGCGGCTGGCCGGCGACGCGGCCGACAGCCCGATCGTCACGCAGCGCGGCACGCGCAACCAGATTACCTATGGCATCGGCCTGGCTTATTCGTGGCGCTAGGTGCGGTCCGGCGCGGGGCCGGCTTGCTATGATGCAGCCATGGTCGACGAGCTAGTCATTCCCCACCACGAATACCTGATCACCGCGATCCGCGCGCAAGGCGCGGGCGGCCAGAATATCAACAAGGTATCCAACGCCGTGCACCTGCGTTACGACGTGCGGGACTCTTCGCTGCCGCCCGACCATAAGGAACGCCTTCTGGCCCTGCACGATCACCGCATCACGCGCGACGGCGTGGTGGTGATCAAGGCGCAGCAATACCGCAGCCTCGAGCAGAACCGCGACGAAGCGGTGCGGCGCCTGCATGAACTGGTGCGCAGCGTGGCCACCCCGCCGCGCGTGCGGCGCGCCACGCGTCCGACGCTGGCATCGCGCCGGCGCAGGCTGGAAGGCAAGAGCCAGCGCAGCCAGGTCAAGGCGCTGCGCGGCAGGGTGCTCGACTAGCCCCGCTTGCGAGGCCAGCCTTAGGTCAGCGGGCCGACTGTAGCGCGGCAATGCGTTCCTCGATCGGCGGATGGCTGGAGAACAGCGCCATCCACGACTTGCCGCCGGCAATGCCCATGGCCTGCATGTTCTGCGGCAGTCCGTCCGGCTCCAGGCCGCCCAGGCGGCGCAACGCCGAGACCATCGGCGTGGGCGAACCCATCAGGCCCGATGCGCCGGCATCGGCGCGGAATTCGCGCTGGCGCGAGAACCACGCCACGATGATGCTGGCCAGGATGCCGAACACGATCTCGCAGACGATCACGGTCACCATGTAGCCGATGCCGGGGCCGCTCGATTCTTCGTCGTTCTTGCGCAGCATCGAATCGACGAAGTAGCCGACCACGCGCGCCAGGAAGATGACGAAGGTGTTGACCACGCCCTGGATCAGCGTCAGCGTGACCATGTCGCCGTTGGCCACGTGCGCGACCTCGTGCGCCAGCACCGCCTCCACTTCCTCGTGCGACATCGATTGCAGCAGACCGGTGGACACCGCCACCAGCGAGCTGTTCTTGGTTGCGCCGGTGGCGAAGGCGTTGGGTTCGCCGTCGTAGATCGCCACCTCGGGCATGGGCAAGCCGGCGCGCTGCGCCAGCTTTTCCACCGTCTGCACCAGCCACAGCTCGGTGCTGGTGCTCGGGTGGGTGATGACCTGCGCGCCGGTGGACCACTTGGCGATGGTCTTGGACATCAGCAGCGAGATAAACGAGCCGCCAAAGCCCATCAGCGCCGCAAAGGCCAGCAGCATGCCCAGGTTCAGGCCGTTGGCGGTCAGGAAGCGGTTCACGCCGAGCACGCTGGCGGTGATGCTGAGGACGACCATGACGGCGATGTTGGTCGCCAGGAAAAGCAGTACGCGTTTCATGTGTGTATGGAATGCAGTCGAGTGCAATCGAAGTGGATGTGGAGCAACTACGGCGGGGATGCGGACGAGCCGCAAGCGCGCACCGCACCCGCGGCACGGCGCGCAGGAAACGGCGGACGCGGACAACCGCGGCCGCGCACGCTCAGGCGCGCGGCGGGCGGGGCAGCAGCGGCAGGTCGGGTTCGGGCAGCGCGGCGCCGGCGTAGCGCGGCGGGCCGGCGCGGCCCGCCCACGCTGCCAGGCGCAGCGGAGATGCCGGCAGCAGTTGCTCGGCAAGGTCGGCGCCGGGCTGCGGTTGCGGCTCGGGGGATTCGGGAGAAGGGACGGAATCGGCCAGGACGGACGGTTCAGCTTGCGCGACATCGCCGGCCATGTCATCGGACCTTTGGTCGGACATTTTGTCGGCTGCACTTGCAGCCGGTGCGGTGGCGGACGCCGCCAGCCCGTCGCCGATCGTACCCGCGGCGTGCGCGAGCGCGCCCGCCCAGCCCGGCAGGGGCAGGAAGGCCAGCATCATGACCAGCAGGAGAAGCCGGAGCGAACGCAATTGGGGGACGACTTATCGGTGGTGTTGAGGGATTCTACAGGATGCGCCATGACGTCGGCGCCGGCTGCCGCACGCCGCTGCAAGGTTGCGCAGGCTGCCCTACACTAGCCAAAACCCTGGAGCGATTACAGGATTCGATCTTCCAAGACAGGACTTCCACCATGCGTATCGGCGAGCTTTCCCGTACCAGCGGCTGCGATGTCGAGACCATCCGCTATTACGAACGCGAGGGGCTGCTCGACGCCCCGCGGCGCGAGGCCAACGGCTACCGGCGCTATGACGACGGCCACCTGGTGCAGCTGAACTTCGTGCGCCATTGCCGCTCGCTCGGCATGAGCCTGTCGGACGTGCGCAGGCTGCGCGAGTTCGAGCGCAACCCGTCGCAGGATTGTGACGACATCAACACGCTGCTGGACCGCCAGATCGCGCAGATCCATGCACAGCGGGTGGCGCTCGAAGCGCTGGAAGGGCAGTTGCGCGCACTGCGCGAAACCTGCCACCATCACCACCACCAGCCCGCCAGCGAATGCGGCATCCTGCAGAACCTGCAGCAGGCCGCCGCCGGGGCCGCCTGTGAATGCCATCCTGGCGCGCACGATAGCGCCGACGATAGCGGGCATGCCGCCAATGGGTGAGGTACGCGGACGCATCGCTGTGCTACGATGACTGTCACCGTGATCGCACCACAGCGGTGCACGAGCCCGGGCGGCGCCTTGGATGGTAAGCAATGACTTACGTTGCCGGCCTTACGGCCAGATGGCCGCCGCACTCCAATCTTTTCCACATGACCGTGAACGATCGCCTGACGCCGATGACCGACGCGCCTGTCCGCCTGCAGCGGACCGGCCGCCCGCGCGCGTCCGCGTTCGCCATGTCCCCGCGCCGGATCAGCGCACCGCCTGCATCCGCCCGGTTCCCAGCCTGACTCTCCCCCACACGGGGCCCGGGCCGAACCGGGCCCGAGCCAGCCTCTCCATGGTTGCCGACGACTGACACGTCGCCGGCACCGTCGATATTCGCGCTGCTGCGCAAAGCCAAGACCTGACCGCGCTGCCGCCCGCCACGTTCATGCGGCCGGGCCGCGCCAATCCATGACTGCCGGAGGATCCGCCATGAAGGCCACCAAGAAGCAATCCGCCAAAACCACACGATCCACTCAGGTGGCGACCCCGTCGCTGTACCTGACCGAGCTCGACGTCACGCGCCTTGAGCGCATCGCCAGCCGCGCCGGATCGACCCAGCTCGAAGACATGCTCGACAGCCTGCTGGCGCGCGCCACGATCGTTGCGCCTGACGAAATCCCGACCGATGTGGTCACCATGAACTCGCGCCTGGTGTGCACGCTGCCTGGCGATCCGTCGCCGCGCAACTGGACGCTGGTCTACCCGGATGCGGCCGATTTCGACGCCGGCCGGCTGTCGGTGCTGTCGCCGGTGGGCCAGGCGTTGCTGGGCGCACGTGCCGGCCAGACCGTCGGCTACCGCCTGCCGGACGGCCGTGAGCAGCAGGTGACGATCGGCGAGATCGCTTTCCAGCCGGAAGCCAGCGGCCAGTACACGCTCTGAGCGCAGCGCGCGCCCGCCGGCGCGTGCCGGCCGGGCCACACGCAAGCCCAGCCGCCTGCGTGCAACCGGCGCTCCGTGGACACCATTCATCGGCAAGCGAGTCGTTTCACGACTCGCAACGCACCATTCGTCGCAGCGGCATTTCTGCTTGCGCGCACTGTGACTAATCTTCAGTCCGTGCTCGCATCGCAACATAGATTGCCGGGCGGTCGGAGTTTCACCCGGCCAAAAAATAAGACCGACGAAATCAGTTGAAGGAGTCCCGAAATGATCGCCAGACGTATCCTTGGCGGCGCGCTTGTGTTCGCGGCAGTGGCCGCGTCCGCTGCGGCGTTGGCTGCCCCCGCCACCAGCAAGGTCGGCAAGTTTGATGTGTATGCCGATGCGCTGCGCGCCGGCAAGTACGACGTTTACACCGACGGCGCCAAGCAAGGCAAGTTCGATACATATACCGATGGCGCCCGCACCGGCCGCTTCGATGTGTATTCGGAAGGCTCGCGCCAGGGTGGCAAGTTCGACACCTTCACCGAAGGCACGCATACCTTCAGCGGCGAGATCTCCAAGCAAGGCAAGTTCGATACCTTCAGCGAAGGTACGCACACCTTCAGCGGCGATATCGCTGACCGCGCGCTCGACAACTCGCGCACGGGTGACGGCTCGCTGTACGGCTATCGCGTCTGAGCGGCACAGCCGAACGCCTGACCTTTCCGGTCCTCGCCTGACCTGAAGCGGCCACCACGGTGGCCGCACGTTTTCTCTCCCGCCTGCCCGGCCGACCTCCTCCTCCTTCTCTCTTCGCCTGGCAGGCGTTTTTCTCCCCCGTCTTTCTCCTCTTTGTCCGATTGTGCTGATTGCAAGCCCACGGCTGCGATAGCCTGCGCGCGTCTCATGCCGCCGGCGGCTGCGTGGCAGCGGCGTCGTGCCGCTCCGCCTGCGCCTTTGGCAGCCTGCGCGCGATCGCCGCGTACAGCAGCGGCACCGCCAGCGTACCCAGCACGAACGCCAGCGAGGTCATCACCACCGGGCGCAGGCGCTGGCCAGCCGCGCGCCCGGCGGCCTCCACCACGCTGGTCACGCCCTTCGCGCCGCGCACCCCTCCGGCGTTGGGGTGCCCTTGGGCTAAGGCTTCAGGGCTCGCGCGCGGCGAAGGTGTCGCACTTGCGGACGTCACCCGACTCGATGCCGCGGCGCAGCCAGCGCACGCGCTGTTCGCTGGAGCCGTGGGTAAAGGCCTCCGGCACGACATAGCCTTGCGACCGGCGTTGCAGCCGGTCATCGCCGATGGCGGCGGCGGCCTTCAGGCCTTCCTCGATATCGCCCGGTTCCAGCAGTTGCTGGTTGGCGCGCTGCGCGGTGGCGGCCCACACGCCGGCCAGGCAATCGGCCTGCAGTTCCATGCGCACCGACAGCTGGTTGGCCTGCGCCTCGCCCATGCGGCGGCGCGCGGCGTCGACCTTTTCGGACACGCCCAGCAGGTTCTGCACATGGTGGCCGATCTCGTGCGCGATCACGTACGCCTGGGCAAAGTCGCCGCTGGCGCCAAAGCGCTTGCGCAGTTCGTCATAGAAAGCCAGGTCGATATAGACCTTCTGGTCGCCGGGGCAGTAGAACGGGCCCATCGCCGACTGGCCGGTGCCGCACGCGGTCGGCGTGGCGCCGGAGAACAGCACCAGCGTCGGCGGTGCGTAGCGGCGGTTCAGCTCGGTCTCGAAGATGTGTTGCCAGGTGCGCTCGGTATTGCCCAGCACCTTGCGCGTGAACACCGTCATCTGGTCGGTGGCGGGCGGGCGGTTGGCCTGCTGCTGCTGTTGCTGCTGGCCAGAGCCTTGCAGCACCGATGCGCCCTGCATGATCAGCATCGGGTCGATGCCGAAGAAATACGACGCGGCCAACGCGACGATGACCGTGCCAATGCCGATCGACTTGCCGCCCAGCCCGCCGAATCCGCCGCGGCGGTCTTCTACGTGCTGGCTTTCGGCTTCGTCATCGAGGCGCATGTTGCAGGCTCCTGGGGCAATGTGAGGGAGATCCGGGATTTGCCGGGTTGAAAGTCAGTATAGCAATGGGCTCGGGCGGCCCGCGTGCGCCCAAAACCGCCCCCCTTTTTGTACGCCTCTTTTGCCTTTCTGCGCCCCAAAAAAAACACCACCCGATCGCCCTGGAGACGGGCAACGCGGGCGGTGTGCGGCAAACATAAGAAACCGGGCTTGCGCCCGGTCCGGTCACTGCCTGAGCGTCCCGCGACGGGACGCTGGTGCGTCGGCTAGGCCAATGCGGCTTCCCGCGTGGACGAGGCCGTGGCCACTGCGCTGGCGCCGACTTCCGCCACGCGCAGCAGGTTGGTCGTCCCGCCCTGGCCGAACGGCATGCCGGCCGCGATGGTGATCTGGTCGCCCGGCGCGGCGTAGCCTTCCACCAGCGCCGCGCGCGTCGCGGCCTCGACCATCTCGTCGACGCTCTGCACGTCCGGGCTCACGGTGGAGTGGATGCCCCACGCGATCGCCAGCCGGCGCGCGATGTCCAGGTTGGGCGTGATGCTGACGATCGGCGCGCACGGCCGCTCGCGCGCGGCGCGCAGCGCGGTGGCGCCCGACGACGTATAGGTCACCGTGGCCGCCGCGCCGATGATCTGCGTGACCTCGCGCAGCGCGGCGCAGATCGCGTCCTGGCGCGTGTTCAGCGGGGTCTCGTGCTGCGCGTCGAGCAGGTTGCGGTACAGCGGGTCGCGCTCGACCTCGGTGACGATGCGGTTCATCATCGACACCGCCTGCACCGGGTAGCGGCCGTTGGCTGACTCGGCCGACAGCATTACCGCATCGGCGCCTTCGTAGATCGCGCTGGCCACGTCCGACGCTTCGGCGCGCGTCGGTACCGGCGAGTCGATCATCGATTCCAGCATCTGCGTGGCGATCACCACCGGCTTGCCCAGCTGGCGGCACACGCGCAGGATGCGCTTCTGCACGCCGGGCACGCGCTCGGGCGGCAGCTCAACGCCCAGGTCGCCGCGCGCCACCATCACCGAGTCGGACACGCGCACGATCTCTTCCAGCTGCTGCAGCGCGGCCGGCTTCTCGATCTTGGACAGGATGCCGGCACGGGTGCCGACGATCTCGCGCGCCTCGACGATATCCGACGGACGCTGCACGAACGACAGCCCGATCCAGTCCGCGCCCAGCGACAGCGCGAAGTCCAGGTCCTTGCGGTCCTTCGCCGTCAGCGCGGGGATGGGGATCACCGCGTCGGGCACGTTCACGCCCTTGCGGTCGGACAGCGTGCCGTTGTTGGCCACGCGCGTGGTGATGGTGCCAGTGGTGACCGACTCGATCGCCAGGCGCACCTTGCCGTCGTCGATCAGCAGCGACTGGCCCGGCTGCGCGGCTTCGAACAGCTCGGGGTGCGGCAGGTAGACGCGGGTGCCGTCGCCCGGGGTTGGATCGCTGTCGAGCACGAACACGTCGCCGGTGCGCACCGCGACCTTGCCCGCGGCGAAGGTGCCGATGCGCAGCTTGGGACCCTGCAGGTCAGCCAGCACGGCGATGGGACGGCCGGTCTCGGCCTCGATCTGGCGCACCGCGTCGTAGCGCGCGCGGTGGTCGTCGTGCGTGCCGTGGCTGAAGTTCAGGCGGAACACGTCCGCGCCGGCCTCGAACAGCGCGCGGATCGCCGCGATGTCGGTGCTGGCGGGGCCGAGCGTGGCCACGATCTTCGCTTTGCGCTGGCGTCTCATGATGTCTCCTCTTCCATTCTCGGTTGCGGCGCTTCGGCGCCGCGAGTCAGTCGGTACTACGTTGGCGGCGATCGTCAGACGATCAGGATCGCGCGGAAGTCGTTCACGTTGGTACGGGTCGGGCCGGTGACGATCAGGTCGTCCACGCCGGCAAAGAAGCCGTAGCCGTCGTTGTTCTCCAGATGCGCGCGCGCATTCAGGCCACGCCCGGCGGCGCGGGTCAGCGTGTCGGGCGACAGCAGCGCGCCGGCGTTGTCTTCCGAGCCGTCGATGCCATCGGTATCGCCGGCAATCGCATGCACGCCGGGCAGGCCGTCGAGCGCCACCGCCAGCGACAGCAGGAACTCCGCATTGCGCCCGCCGCGGCCCTTGCCGCGCACGGTCACGGTGGTCTCG
Organism: Cupriavidus sp. L7L; assembly: GCF_004353535.1. Classification (NCBI taxonomy): domain Bacteria; kingdom Pseudomonadati; phylum Pseudomonadota; class Betaproteobacteria; order Burkholderiales; family Burkholderiaceae; genus Cupriavidus; species Cupriavidus sp. L7L. The sequence continues at coordinate 81,753 of NZ_SMNY01000048.1, read as the reverse complement.
CCACCGGACAGCAGCACGCACGGCTTGCTGAAGGGCTGGCCGCGCTGGGCGACCTGGCGCGCGATGGCGGCGTGGACTTCGGCCACTTCGCGCGCTTCGCCCTCGATGCAGTCGGACAGGATGTGGGCCTCGAAGCCCAGTTCGCGCGCGCGCGCCGCGGCGGCTTCCAGCGATTGTTGCGCGGTCGCCAGCGTCACGCTGCGGTGGCCGTTGAAGCGCGCGTCGCCGGGCTTGGGCGTTTCACCCGCGCCGCTCTCCAGGTGCGCGCGCACATTGGCGGGCACGTCGATGCCGTACTTGGCGATCACGGCCAGCGCATCGGCGCAGGTAGTCGCATCGGGCAGCGTCGGGCCGCTGGCGATGAGGGTCGGGTCATCGCCCGGAATATCGGAAATCAGCAGCGTCTCCACGCGCGCCGGCGCGCAGTGCAGCGCCAGGCGTCCGCCCTTGAGCGCGGACAGGTGCTTGCGCACGCAGTTCATCTCGCCGATGCTAGCGCCGCTCTTGAGCAGCGCCTTGTTCACGGCTTGCTTGTCGGCCAGCGTCAGGCCCGGCGCGGGCGCGGCCAGCAGCGCGGAGCCGCCGCCGGAAATCAGGCACAGCACCAGGTCGTCGGCGGTCAGGCCCTGCACCAGTTCCACCATGCGCTGCGCGGCGCGTGCGCCGGCTTCGTCGGGAACAGGGTGGGCGGCTTCGACCACTTCGATCCGCTTGCAATCGGCACCATGGCCGTAGCGCGTCACCACCAGCCCCGACAGCTCGCCTTGCCAGTTCGCTTCCACCGCTTGCGCCATCGCGGCGGCGGCCTTGCCGGCGCCGATCACCACGGTGCGGCCCTTGGGCGGCGCGGGCAGGTGCGGCGGCAGGCAGTGGCTGGCGCTGACGGAAGCGACCGCGGTATCGAACAGGTCGCGCAGCAGCGCGCGCGGATTGATTTGTCCGGGATGGGCTGCCGTGCGCTGGGGCGACAGCAGCGCGGCTTGGGGTTCGGTGGCGAGCATGAAGAATCCTGGTGCTGACGAGGTACTGGCTGACTGCGAAAGCTAGTCGTCCCCGCGGGGCGGGGACGACGGGGTTGCTGCTTACTTGGCGTTGGCGATCTGATGGTTAGACATGATCTCGATCGCGCGGCACAGGGCCGAGTGGTCCTGCTTGCCAAGGCCGTTGGCCGAGCAGGTGTTGAACAGCTCCTGCGCGGTGGCGGTGTTGGGCAGTGCCACGCCCAGCGCCTTGGCACCCTGCAGCGCCAGGTTCAGGTCCTTCTGGTGCAGTTCGATGCGGAAGCCCGGATCGAAGGTGCGCTTGACCATGCGATCGCCATGCACTTCCAGGATGCGGGAGGCCGCAAAGCCGCCCATCAGCGCCTCGCGCACCTTGGCCGGATCGGCGCCCGCCTTGGAGGCGAACAGCAGCGCTTCGGACACAGCCTGGATGTTCAGTGCGACGATGATCTGGTTGGCCACCTTGGTGGTCTGGCCGTCGCCGTTGCCGCCCACCAGCGTGATGTTCTTGCCCATCAGCTCGAACAGCGGCTTGACCTGGTCGAAGGCCTCCTGCGGGCCGCCGACCATGATCGTCAGCGATGCGGCCTTGGCGCCGACTTCACCGCCCGACACCGGGGCGTCCAGGTACGAAGCGCCCAGCTTGTTGATGCGCGCGGCGAAGTCCTTGGTGGCGATCGGCGAGATCGAGCTCATGTCGACCACGATCTTGCCGTAGCTGGCTTCCTTGCCGGCGGCCTTCAGCGCGGCGGCAACGCCCTTGTCGGCAAACAGCACGGCCTCGACGTGCGGCGTGTCCGGCACCATGATGACGATGATGTCGGCGCGCTTGGCGACTTCCTCGGCGCTGGTGCAGACGGTCACGCCTGCATCGACCAGCGCTTGCGGGGCCGGGTTGACGTCATGCACGAACAGCGTGTGGCCGGCGGCGCGCAGGTGGCCCGCCATCGGTGCGCCCATGATGCCCAGGCCGATGAAGCCGACGTTGCGTAGGTTTGCCATATTGATGTCTCCTTGCTTGAGAGTAAGTCTGTCTTGGTTCGAGTAGGTGGTAGCGGGTTACCGCGGGGGCTTACTGCACGCCGTGCGCGGCGCGCCAGCCCAGGCCGGCTTCGGTGGTGGTCTTCGGCTTGTATTCGCAGCCGATCCAGCCGGTGTAGCCGATCTCGTCCAGGAACTTGAACAAATACTGGTAGTTCAGCTCGCCCGTGCCCGGCTCGTTGCGGCCCGGGTTGTCGGCCAGCTGCACGTGCCTGATCTTCGGCAGGTTGGCCTTGATGGTGTTGGCGATCTCGCCCTCCATCCGCTGCATGTGATAGATGTCGTACTGCACGTACAGGTTGGGCGCGTTGACCTGGTTGATCAGGTCGACTGCCTGCTGGGTGCGCGACAGGAAGAAGCCGGGAATGTCGAAGGTGTTGATCGGCTCGACCAGCAGGTCGATATGCTCGGCGGCCAGCGCGCCGGCGGCGAAGCGCAGGTTTTCCACCAGCGTTTCCTGGGCCTGTTCGCGCTTGACGTTCTGCGGCAGGATGCCGACCAGGCAGTTCAGCTGGCGCACGCCCAGCACCTTGGCGTACTTGATGGCCTCGCCCACGCCGTCCTGGAATTCGCCGGCACGGTCCGGGTGGCACGCAATGCCGCGCTCGCCCGCGTCCCACTTGCCGGCGGGCAGGTTGTGCAGCACCAGGTCCAGCTGGAAGCGGTTCAGGCGGTCAGCGATCTGGTCCGCGTGGAACGCATACGGGAAGAGGAACTCCACGCCGCGGAAGCCCGCGCGCGCGGCGGCTTCGAAGCGGTCGAGAAAGCCCACTTCGTTGAACAGCATGGTGAGGTTGGCCGCAAGTTTGGTCATTTTGTCATCTCCTGTGACTTGGTTTTTGTTCGTCGTTCCCGCGGAGGCGGGAACCCAGTGACTTTCAAAGACGCTGGATTCCCGCCTCCGCGGGAATGACGTGTCGGACTGCAAGGGGCTGTGGAGCCTTACGCCGTTTCCACTTCTTCGTTCAGGATGGCCTCGTCCGCATCCTCGATGTCTTCGATCGGCTCGAACTCGTTGATGTTGTCGATCTCGGTGCCCATCGCGATATTGGTCACACGCTCCAGGATCACCTCGACCACCACCGGCACCGAGAACTCGGCCATCAGGTCGCGCGCTTCAGCAAAGGCGGGGGCGATGTCTTCCGGCTTGAACACGCGGATCGCCTTGCAACCCAGGCCTTCCACCACCTTGACGTGGTCCACGCCATAGCCGTTCAGCTCGGGCGAGTTGACGTTGTCGAAGGCCAGCTGCACGCAGTAGTCCATCTCGAAGTTGCGCTGCGCCTGGCGGATCAGGCCGAGGTAGGAGTTGTTCACCACCACGTGGATGTACGGCACCTTGAACTGCGCGGCCACGGCCAGTTCCTCGATCATGAACTGGAAGTCATAGTCGCCCGAGATCGCCACCACGTCCGAGTTCGGCGAAGCGGTCTTCACGCCGATCGCGGCCGGGATGGTCCAGCCCAGCGGGCCGGCCTGGCCGCAGTTGATCCAGTGGCGCGGCTGGTTCACCGACAGGAACTGCGCAGCGGCGATCTGCGACAGGCCGATGGTGCTGACATAACGCACGTCGCGCGGGAAGTACTGGTTCATCTCGCGGTACACGCGTTGAGGCTTGACCGGCACGTTGTCGAAGTCGCTCTTGCGCTGCATGGTGCGGCGGCGCTTCTGCACGTCGGCGACCCACGACTTGCGGCACGGCAGGCGGCCGGCCATCTTCATTTCGCGGGCGACTTCGACGAACAGCTCCAGCGCGGCCTTGGCGTCGGAGACGATGCCCAGGTCGGGGCCGAACACGCGGCCGATCTGGGTGGGCTCGATATCGACGTGCACGAACTTGCGGCCCTTGGTGTAGACATCGACGCTGCCGGTGTGGCGGTTGGCCCAGCGGTTGCCGATGCCCATCACGAAGTCCGAAGCCAGCAGCGTGGCGTTGCCGTAGCGGTGCGAGGTCTGCAGGCCGACCATGCCGGCTTGCAGCGGGTGGTCGTCGGCCAGCACGCCCCAGCCCATCAGCGTCGGCACCACCGGCACGTTGACCAGCTCGGCGAACTCGACCAGCAGCTCCGAAGCGTCAGCGTTGATCACGCCGCCGCCGCAGACGATCAGCGGGCGCTCGGCCGCGTTCAGCATCGCGATGGCCTTTTCGATCTGGGCGCGCGAGGCGGCCGGCTTGTATGGCTGCAGCGACTGGTAGGTGTCGGGATCGAATTCGATCTCGGCGACCTGCACGTCGAACGGCAGGTCGATCAGCACCGGACCCGGGCGGCCCGAGCGCATGATGTGAAACGCTTGCTGGAACACTTGCGGCACCAGTGCCGGCTCGCGCACGGTCACGGCCCACTTGGTCACGGGCTTGGCGATCGACTCGATGTCGACGGCCTGGAAGTCCTCCTTGTACAGGCGGGCGCGCGGGGCCTGGCCGGTGATGCAGAGGATGGGGATCGAGTCCGCCCAGGCCGAGTACAGGCCGGTGATCATGTCGGTGCCGGCGGGGCCCGAAGTGCCGACGCAGACGCCGATATTTCCCGGCTCGGCGCGGGTGTAGCCCTCGGCCATGTGCGAGGCGCCTTCGACGTGGCGGGCCAGCACGTGGCTGATGTTGCCCGACTTGCGCATCGCCGAGTAGAACGGGTTGATCGCTGCGCCCGGCACGCCGAACGCCGTGGTCACGCCTTCCTTCTCCAGAACCGCGATGGCCGCGTCGATTGCTCTCATCTTTGCCATGATCTTGTCTCCAATGGTGGTGGGATTCGCATTGGAGTCGATCCTATTCCCCCAACCCGGGCGGGATAAACAGAAGGACGATCAGTTGATTCGATACTTCGGGTATGGAATGTGGCCTTGGAAGCCCGATGAGACGGTCGTCGATAGCACGCCGGCGTATGCAATTGGATATGCGGTGTGATGAAGCGGCCACGCTGCGCAGCGGTGGGTGCGCCCCGCGGCTACCCGGCGCGGTGTCTATCCGGCACGTGCCCAGGCGGCGAAAATGGCGGCATCCCGTTGCCCGTGCCGATCATGTATTCCAGGCTGCCGCCGACCTACGAACTGCTTGAAGCGCTTGACGTCTCCAGCGCGCCCGCGCCGCCATCGGAGCGCGCGCCGGCAGGCGGGCTGGCCCGCTTGCTGTGGATCGGCTTTATCGTCGCGCTGGTGGCGACCCTGCTCGGCGGCGGTGCGCTGGCCGCGTGGCGGCTGTGGCTGAAGCACCCGGTGCCACCGTGGTCGCTGCGCGCCTTCGAGGCGTTCCTGGCCGCGGCGGCCGCCTGCTATGTGGGCGCCGGGCTGGCGCGCACGCGCCCGGTGCTGGCCAGGCTGCGCAACCCGCTGCGCTGGCAAGCCCGGGAAATGGACCGCCAGCGCGCGGCCGAGGACGCGCTGCTGCGGCAGCTGGCGCGCATCCCGCCGGCGCAGCTGGAAGCGCGCCAAAGGCGCGTGGCCTTGCAGCTGCGGCTATGGGAGGGGGCTGCACGTACCGTGGGCCTGCTGCTGGCTCTGGCGCCCGCCGCGGTGGTGCTGGCCGGCGCGTGGCGCGCCTTGCCGCGTCCGGAGCAGGCGGTGCCGACGTTGCTGTGGGGCTATGGCGTAATGCTGGTCGCCGGCGGCGCCAGCTACCTGTACCTGCATGTGCAGTGCAGCCGGCCGTTGCGGCGGCTGGCCTACGTGCTGGGCGAAGCCGCGCGGATGAACGCCGAACTGGATGCGCGGCGCGCGCAACGCGCCGCCGCTGCACGCGAAGCGTGATCAGGCCGCGGCGAGATAGGTCTGCACCAGCCGCACCCAGGCCGCCGCGCCCAGCGGCAGCACCGCGTCGTTGAAGTCGTAGCCGGGGTTGTGCACCATGCAGCCGCCGAATTCGCCTTCGCCGTTGCCGAGGATCAGGTAGCACCCCGGCACTGCGTTGAGCATCCACGCAAAGTCCTCGCTGCCGTTGAGTCCCTTTGGCGCCTGCGTGACCACGTTGTCCGCGCCGACCAGCTCGGTGCAGACGCGCTGCGCCAGCAGCGTTTCGGCTTCGGCGTTGACCATCGGCGGCGTCAGCTGGCGGTAGTCGATCTCCGCCTCCACGCCATGTGCCTGTGCCGTCAGCGCGACGATCTCGCGGATGCGCTGCTCGACCAGCGCACGGGTCTCGGGCCGCGCGGCGCGCACGTTGAGCCCCAGCGTCACGGCTTCCGGAATCACGTTGTGCGTGGCGCCGCCGCGAATAAAGCCGACTGACACCACGGCGGTATCGTCCGGTGCGACATTGCGCGCCACCACGGTCTGCAGCGCGGTGACGATGGCCGCCGCCGCCGCGATCGGGTCGCGCGCGCGGTGCGGCATCGCGCCGTGGCCGCCCACGCCGCGCACGGTCACGTCGGCCACGTCCGACGACAGGCTCACCGGCCCAGGCAGCACGCGGAACGATCCCGCCGGCACGCCCGGCATGTTGTGCAGCGCGAAGATCGCATCGCACGGAAAGCGCTCGAACAGCCCGTCCTCGATCATCGCGCGCGCGCCGCACAGGTTCTCTTCGTCGGGCTGGAAGATCAGGTTGAGCGTGCCGTCGAATTCGGGCTGGTCGGCAATCGCCCTGGCCGCCGCCAGCAAAATTGCAGTATGGCCGTCGTGGCCGCACGCGTGCATCTTGCCGGGCACGCGGCTGGCGTAGGGCAGGCCGGTGGCCTCGGTGATCGGCAGCGCGTCCATGTCGGCGCGGATGCCGAGGCGGCGCGCGCCGCTGCCGCGCTTGAGCTGCCCGACCACGCCGCTCTTGCCGATGCCGGTGTGGACCTCGTAGCCCCATTCGGCCAGCAGCGTCGCCACCAGCTTGCTGGTCGCCCCCACCTCGAAGCCCAGTTCGGGCTGCGCGTGGATCTGGCGGCGGATGCCGACGAAGGTTTCGGCGTCGATGCCGAGCGCCGGCAGCAGGTGCGGCAGGTACTGGAACGGCTGGAGCGTCGGTGCGCGGGTCATGGGTTCGGTCTCCGGAAAATGGTCAGGGTTCAGTGGGTGCGGATCAGTGGGCGCGGATTTCGCGGATGCGCAGCACGGCGAGCAGCGTGATCACGCCGCAGACCAGCATGTAGAGGGCCGGCGACATCGGGTTGCCGGTGCGGGCCAGCATCCACGTGACGATGAATTGCGACGAGCCGCCGAACACCGTCACGCCCACGCTGTAGATCACCGACAGGCCGCTGGCGCGCACGCCGGCGGGCAGCATCTCCAGCATCATCAGGAACATCGGCGTGGTGCCGAGGTTGACCAGCGCCGTCAGCAGCGCCGACACGCACAGCACCAGCGGCACGCTCGGGTAGGCATTGATCAGCCAGAACGCCGGGTACACCGCCAGCATGCTGAGCACCAGCGATGCCACCACCAGCGGCTTGCGCGCGACCAGGCGGTCAGCGAGGCGGCCGGCGAACAGCGACACCACCGTCAGCGTCAGCCCGGTGACACAGCCCGACAGAAACGAGAGCGACGCCGGCATATGCAGCACGCGGATCATGTAGGTCGGCATGAAGAACACCACCAGGTACATCGTCGCGGTGCCGGCCGTGGTCGCCAGGATGCCCTTGAGCACGGTGGCCCAGTGGTTGCGGAACAGCTCGCCGAGCGGGCTCGGCGCGTGGTCGTCGGCCTGGTGGGTTTCGTCGAGGTGCGCGCGGATATACAGCCCCACCGGCGCGATCAGCAGGCCGACCAGGAAGGGCAGGCGCCAGCCCCAGCTCTCCAGCGACGCGGCCGGCAGCACGGCGTACAGCGCGGCGCCGGTCAGCGCGCCCAGCAGCGCCGAGATGCCCTGGCTGCCGAGCTGCCAGCTGACGCGCCAGCCGCGGCCCTTGACCCCGCCTGCCTCCATCAGCATCGCGGTCGAGGCACCGATCTCGCCGCCGAGCGAAAAGCCCTGCAGCAGGCGGCCCGCCACGATCATCAGCGAGCCGGCGATGCCGGCCGACGCATACGGCGGCGCCAGCGCGATGCACAGCGTGCCCAGCACCATCAGGCCGATGGTCAGCGTCATCGCAGCCTTGCGGCCGCGCCGGTCGGCGTAGCTGCCGATCAACACGCCACCGAGCGGGCGCATCACGAAGCCGATGCCGAAGGTGGCGACCGCCAGCAGCAGCGAGCCGTAAGGACTGTCGGAGGGGAAGAACAGCTTGCCGATCAGCAGCGAGAAGAAGCTGTAGACGGTGAAATCGAACATCTCCAGCGCGTTGCCCAGCGAGCACGCCGCGATCAGGCGGAACTGGCTCTGGTTGCGAGGCGTGCTGACGGTGGCGGCGGGGGCGGCCGCGACGCTGGCAGGCGTCGCGAGGGTGGCTTCGTTCATGCAAGTTCTCCACGAACTGGTGGGGGGCTGCACGCACGGCGGACCGGTGTTGTCAGGGCCCGGTGAGCAGGAGCGGCTCGCGCGGCAGTCAGGTTGGCAACCTGTGGCGCTGAGTATTCAGGCAAACGGCCCGGGACAAAAAATCATATATTTTCATCCTGATAACCAGATCGAATCACCGTCATAACCGGTGTCGTCCCGATATCGGGAAAACTACTGAAGGGCGCCGGCAAAGCCTTGGCCGATGCGGCGAAGGGACGGAAGTGCTGCCCGCGACGCGCATCGGCGCCGCGCCCGCGGATGGGGCGTGTTGCCCCGCGCCGGGGCATGGCGCACGGCAATGCACGGCACCCTGGAACAGGAAACGAAATCGATGAAGCTGCACCAACTGCGGGTCCTGCTGGCCGTGGCAGAGCACGGCAGCATCCATGAAGCGGCGCGCGCGCTGCATATCTCGCAGCCGGCGCTGTCCAAGGCCATCGCCGAGCTGGAACGCGAGCTCGGCGTGACGCTGCTGTCGCGCTCGGTGCGCGGCGTCAGTCTGACCGCCTACGGGCTGGCGCTGGTCAAGCGCGCCAGCGTGGTCGAGCAGGAGCTGCGGCATGCGCTGGAAGACATCGAATCGATCCGCGGCCATGCCGAGGCGGAGCTGAACATCGGCTTTACCGCGGTGGCGTCGAGCGGCCCGCTGCCCGCGGCCATCGCGGCGTTCCGGCAGCGCTTTCCCAACGTGGCGCTGCGCGGCTTCGAGCTGCGCCCGCAGCAGATCCAGGAAGGCCTGCGCGAAGGGCGGCTCGACCTGGGCCTGATCTCCACCAACAGCGGCCCCGGCTCGGCCTCGCTGCAATGGGAGCCGCTGTTCTCGGTCGGCATGAAGCTGGCGGTGCGCGCCGGGCACCCGCTGCGCCGCACGCGCCGGCTGCGGCCACTGCTGGACGCCGACTGGCTGGTGCTCGACCCGGTCGACGATGCCGGCAGCCCGCTCGCCAGCCTGATGCGGCTGCACCGGATGGAAATGCCGCGCCGGGTGGTGCAGAGCGCATCGAACCTGCTCGGCCTGCAGCTGGCCACGCGCACCGACCTGGTCAGCATGTGGTCGGACTTTGTCTTCCACGGCACCGGCGGCCCGCTGCAGCTGGCCCGCGACCAGCTGGTGCCGCTGCCGATCCAGGACGAGCTGCCGGATTTCCGCGTTTTCCTGGTCTATCGCTCGGTCGACCTGATGACGCACGCCTGCGCGGAATTCAGCCGCGAAGTGCGGCATTGTGCCCGCGAGCGCCGCGATGCGCCGCCCGCCATGCGCCGGGCCCGATCCGCTTCATAAGCGCCGCCGGGATGCCACGGCGGCGCCGATGCCGCACAATGGCGCCCGGGAGACTGATATCCGATGGACAAACTCAAGCAAATCGAAGCCTTTATCGCCGTGGTGGAGCACGGCAGCATGGCCGCCGCGGCGCTGACGCAGAACGTCACGCCGGTGATGATCGGCCGGCGCATCAACGCGCTGGAGGCGCGTATCGGCGTCAAGCTGCTGCACCGCTCCACGCGCCGCATCGCCGTGACCGAGCAGGGGGCGGTGTTCATGGAGCAATGCAAGAAGGCGCTCGCCGACCTGGACCGCGCCGAGATGCTGATCGCCGAAGGCAAGCACAAGGCCACCGGCCACCTGATCGTGTCGGCGCCGGCCGCGTTCGGCCGCAAGCACGTGGCGCCGCACGCGCCGGCCTTCCTGGCCGCCAACCCGGAAGTGCAGATCTCGTTCAACCTGACCGACCGCGTGGTCGACCTGGTGCGCGAGGGCTATGACGTCGGTATCCGCATCGGCGGCGCGATCGACCCCAACTTCGTCGCGATCAAGCTGGCGCAGAACAAGCGCGTGGTATGCGGCACGCCGGCGTACTTTGCCAAGTACGGCGTGCCGCAGACGCTGGACGACCTCGAGCACCACAACTGCCTGGCGTTCAACCTGCAGGGCGGCCAGCAGCGCGGCTGGTACTTCAGCCAGAACGGCAAGACCGTGACGGTGCGCGTCAACGGCAACCTCGACTGCAACGACGGCGAGCTGCTGCACCGCTGGACCGGCGAAGGGCTCGGGCTGGGCTGGCGCTCGACCTGGGAGATCCTGCCGCAGCTAGAGAGCGGCGAGCTGATCACCGTGCTCGACGAATACGCGCTGCCCGACTACGACATCCTCGCGGTGTACCCGCAGCAGCGCCCGGTGCCGGCCAAGATCCGTTTCTTTATCGAGCACCTGAAAGCCCAGTTCGCGCGCCCCGGTTACTGGATGGCCGGCGGCAACGGCGACTGAGCGCAACGGGACGAGATGCCAATATCAGCCTGGCTGGCGGATCTCGTCGTCATCGTGCACGGGCTGTTTATCGTGTTCGTGGTGGCTGGCGGCCTGCTGGTGCTGCGCTGGCCGCGGCTGGCGTGGGTCCACCTGCCCGCCGCGGCGTGGGGCGTGCTGATCGAGTGGTCCGGGTGGATCTGCCCGCTGACGCCGCTGGAGAATGCGCTGCGCCGTGCCGCGGGGGAGGCGGGCTACAGCGGCGGATTTATCGAGCGCTACCTGTTGCCGCTGATCTATCCGCCGGGCCTGACGCCCGCCGTGCAGCTGTGGCTGGGATTGGTGGTGTTGGTCGTCAACGTGGCGGTCTACGCGGTTTGGTGGCGCCGCCGGCGCCACCACTGAGCTACAGGCTTCAACGCGCCGGGTCAAACCGCGGCACGCGTTTCTCCATGTTGGCCAGCACCGCCTCACGCTGGTTGGGCGAGCCGACCAGCCGGTCCTGCTCGTCCGACTCGGCCTGCAGGATAGCGGCATTGTCGCCGCGCTCGAGCACCGCCATCAGCCGCTTGGCCGCGCGGATCGCATCCGGGTTCTTCTGCGCCACCTGGCGCGCCGCTTCCAGCGCCGCGGCGCGCGGGTCGTCGGCAACGTAGGTGGCGAGCCCCAGCTCGCACGCTTCGATGCCATTGAGCACGCGCGCGCTGTAGACCAGCTCGCGCAGCACGTCGGGCCGAACCAGACCGCGCGTCAGCACCATGCCGGCCATGTCCGGCACGAGGCCCCACTTCATCTCCATCACCGACAACTTCGTGTCGGGCGCGATGTAGCGCACATCGGCACCCAGCGCCACCTGCAGGCCGCCGCCGAACGCCACGCCGTGCACCGCCGCGAACACCGGCACCGGCAGCTCGCGCCACACCATGCAGGCATATTGCGGGCGATTGGAAATGCCGTTGGTGCGCTTGCCGAGCCGCCCGCCGCCGATGCTGTCGCTTTCGCTGCCGCCATCGCCGGACAGCATGCCGGCCATGCGGCCCATGTCCAGGCCCGCACAGAACGCGCGGCCTTCGCCCGACAGCACCACGGCGCGCAGGTCCTGTGTGCGCGCCAGCTGCTCGCCGGTCTCGATCAGCGCATCGAACATCTGCTGGTCGAGCGCGTTCATCTTGTCGGGACGGTTCAGGCGGACGTCGGCGACGCCGCCTTCGATGGTGACGATGATCCGTTCATTGCTGCTGGCGCTCATGCGCGGGCTCCTTGGGTTGGTGTGCCGGGTGTGCCGGGTGTGCTGCAGGCGGCGAGAACGCTGCTCAGCGCCCCTTGAACTGCGGCTTGCGCTTCTCGACAAAGGCGGCGACGCCTTCCTTGCAGTCTTCGCTGCGGCTGGCACGCGACTGCAGCGTGGCCTCGACTTCCAGCTGCGCGGCCAGGTCATTGCCGAAGCTCTGGTTCAGGGCTTCCTTGATCATGCCGTAGGCCAGCGTCGGCATGCTGGCCAGGTGGCGCGCGAGCTTGCCGGCTTCGTCCTGCAGCGCGGCATCGTCATGGACCTTCCACACCAGGCCGATGCGTTGCGCTTCCTCGGCGTCGATCTTCTCGGCCAGGATGGCCAGCGCGCGGGCGCGCATCTCGCCGGCATAGCGCGGCAGGAAGTAGGTGCTGCCGGCATCGGGAATCAGGCCGATCTTGGAGAACGCCTGCAGGAAGCTGGCCGAGCGGCCCGCCAGCACCACGTCGCCGGCCAGCGCCAGGCTCATGCCCGCGCCGGCGGCCACGCCGTTGACCGCGGTAATGACCGGCTTGGGCATCTGGCGCAGCGCCAGGATGATCGGATGATAGCGCTCGCGCAGCATCTGGCCGGAATCCTGCAGGCCGTTGCCGCCGGCCTGGCGCGCGGCCAGGTCGGCGCCGGCGCAGAAGCCGCGGCCGGCGCCGGTGATCAGCACGGCGCGCACTTCGGCATCGGCCGCGGCGCGTTCCACGCCTGCGCGCAGCTCGCGCATCAGGTCGGCGTTCATCGCGTTGAGCACGTCGGGGCGGTTCAGGGTCAGCGTCGCCACGCCTGCGTCGGTTTGGTAAAGCACGGATGCTGTCATCGTTGGATCTCCATGTATCGTTGTGGTTGCTCTTGTGTTCTCCGGGTCGCGCGTCAGCGCATGGGCTTGAGCGCATCGGCCGACGCGTCGCCCAGCTTGCTGCCGCCGTCGCAGTCAAGGATGGTGCCGGTGACGAAGTGCGCGTCGTCGCTGCTCAGGTACATGGCGGCGCCGGCGATATCGTCCTTGGTGCCGTAGTCGCGCAGCGCCAGGCGGGCCTTGTAGCGCGCCTCCACCTCCGGCGTCGGCGCCAGTCGCGCCATGCCTTCGGTATCGGCGATCGGGCCCGGCGAGATGCCGTTGACGCGCACGCCGGCCGGCCCCCATTCCATTGCCAGGCACTTGATCAGCATATTGATGCCGGCCTTCGCCGCGCAGGCATGGGCCTGGAACATCATGGCGTTGACACCCTGCGGCGCCGTGATGGCGATCAGCGACGCGCCGGGCTTGCCCAGGTGGTCGAAGCTGGCGCGGAACACATTGAAGGTGCCGAGCAGGTCGATGTCGACCACGGTCTTGAACGCATTGGCCGACATGCCGACCACCGGCGCGAGGAAATTGCCGGCGGCGCCGGAGATCACCACGTCGATCGGGCCGAGTTCCTGGCGCGTGCGCGCCAGTGCCGCCTCCACCGCCGCATAGTCGCGCACGTCGGCCGCCATGCCGATCGCGGTGCCGCCCGCGGCGGCGATGCCATCGGCCGCGGCCTGGATGCGGTCTTCGGTGCGGCTGATCAGCGCCAGCTTCGCGCCGGCGCGGGCGAAGCCGTGCGCGATGCCGAGGTTGATGCCGGAAGAGGCGCCGGCGATGAATACGGTCTTGCCGGCGAAGGCGTCTGCGCGAAAGGCACTGGGCATGGGTAGTCCTCTTGATCGATGGTCAGGCAATGCGAGGGATGACCGCGCCCGCCAGAGGCGGGGCGCTCAGGAAACGAAAACCGGGAGAGGGTGCGAACGCAGGCCGGACGGCCGCGCGGGCACGGTGCGATCACGCATGACGGGTCTCCATGACGGTTGTTCTGATGCGCGTCCGCGGCGATGCCGCGGCGCAGGCCTCTGGGTTGGGCCCTCGCGATCCTAACCCGAAGCACGCATTCGGTTATGGCCGCTTTGCGCCGGCGATGGAAAGTGGCCGGCCCGGCAATGTGCGCCAGCCCGCACGGCTTGCGCGGCCGGTACATGCGCAAGTGATTGGCCGGAAAGGGAAATTGCCGCGCTGCGGCATTGCTCGCGAGGATCCGCCGGCTAACGATGCTCGGCGCGGCAAAAGCCAGCCCTCAGAAAAAAGAAAGCCCGCACACCGTTGCAGCGTGCGGGCGGCCTTCCGGCGATGATGCGCGAAAGGCAGAGTGCTCATGAAGTGCGCCCCCGCGTCTTCATGGCGAGGACAAGTGTGCCCGGGCGCGGCCCAGGCCGCTTTGACTCACGTCAAGCGCGGGTCAACGGCCAGTCCCTCTCCTACGCCAGCAGCGCCGCGACCAGGTCCTTGCCTCGTGCCACCGGCGCGGTTTCCTCGAAATGCAGCGCGCTTTCGACATGGCTGAGGTGGTCCACCATCAGCGTGACGGCGCGCTCGACATCGCCCGCGCGCGCCGCCTCGATGAATTCGCGATGCTCGTCCGACGAGCACGCCGCGTCGCGGCGGGACTGGTACAGCATGGTGATGACCGCGCTGCGCGCGGACAGCTCGCGCATCATCTCGGTCAGCACGCCATTGCCGACCACCTCGGCCAGCACGATATGGAAATCGCCGAGCAGCCGGGTGCGCACCTGCGCGTCGTTGCCGCCCAGCGACTTGCGCTCGGCGGCGAGGTGCTTGTCGATGCGCTTGTAGTCGGCCGCGGTTGCCCTGGCGACGAACTCGCGCGCCAGCGCCGCTTCCAGGATGCGCCGCACGGCGAAGACCTCGCGCGCTTCTGCCGCGCTGGGCTTGGCCACGAACGCCCCCTTGTCCGGCACGATCTGGATGACCTTGTCCTTGCTCAGCATCAGCAGCGCCGCGCGCACCTTGGTGCGGCTGACGCGGTAGACGCTGGCCAGCGCCTCCTCGCGCAGCTTGGTGCCAGGCGGCAGGCGGTGCGAGACGATCGCCGCGACGATGTCGTCGGCGATCGCTTCAGCGGTCATGTCGGGATCGATATGCTCGGGCATGGCAGCGCACTTGCGCAGGGGCTGCGCGTTGGGGAAATGCCGTGATTCTAGCGCCCCGCGACACTCCCCGGCACGGCGGCGGGCGAACCGGCCACGGCGTTGTCATCCGTCATGGCGGCGAGGCCGGCGTCCAGGTCGGTCGCTTCGATCGTGCCGTTGAGCACGCCACGCGCCCGTTCGCGGTCGATATCCTTCTCCCATGCGGCCACCACCACGGTTGCGACGCAGTTGCCGATCAGGTTGCCGAGCGCGCGCGCGATGCCGATGAACCAGTCCACCGACAGCACCAGCACCAGGCCGATCGCCGGGATTGCCGGATGCGCCGACAGCGTCGCCGCCAGGATCACGATGGCCGAGCCCGGAATGCCGTGCGCGCCCTTGGAGGTGACCAGCGCCACCGCCAGGATACCGAGCAGGTCGCCCATTGCCAGCGGCGTGTTGGTGGCCTGGGCGATGAACACCGCGGCCAGCGTCAGGTAGATCGAGAACGCATCCAGGTTGAACGAATAGCCGGTCGGGATCACCAGGCCCACCACCGACTTCTTGATGCCCATGAACTCCAGCTTCTTCATCACCTGCGGCAGCACGCTGTCGGACGAGGCCGTGCCCAGCACCACCAGCAGCTCGGCACGCAGGTAGCGGATCAGCTTGATCACCGAGAAGCCGCACACGCGCATGATGGTGCCCAGCACCACCAGCACGAACACGATCACCGCACCGTAGAACAGGAACACCAGGAAGCCCAGCTGCTTGAGCGAGCCGATGCCGTACTTGCCCACGGTGAAGGCCACCGCGCCCAGCACGCCCAGCGGCGCCAGCTTGATGATGAAGCCCATCATCTTGAACAGCGTGTGCGAGAAGGTATCGATCAGCTTGACCAGCGGCCGGCCCGGCTCGCCCACCAGCGACAGCGCGCAGCCGAACAGGATCGACACCAGCAGCACCTGCAGCACGTCGCCGTTGGCAAAGGCGCCGAACACGGTATTGGGAATCAGCTTGAGCAGGAAGTCGACCGTGCCCTGGTCCTTGACCTTGGTGGCATTGTCGATAAAGCCGGCAATGGCCGACGCGTCGAGCGAGCGCGGATCCACGTTCATGCCGACGCCGGGCTGGAACACATAAGCCAGCAGGATGCCCAGCGCCAGCGCGATGGTGGTGACGATCTCGAAATACACCACTGCCTTGATGCCGACGCGTCCAACCTTCTTCAGCTCGCCGGCGCCGCAGATGCCGGCCACCACCACGCAGAACACGATCGGGCCGATCAGCATCTTGATCAGCTTGATAAAGGCATCGCCGAGCGGCTTGAGCTTGGCGGCGAATTCGGGAAAGGCGAGGCCGAGTGCCGTGCCAATCACCAGGGCGATCAGCACCTGGCCGAACAGCGAGCGGGTAAAGCGGGTGTGCAGGCGTGGGGTGCCCGGGCGGTGCTGCGAGGGAACTGCGTGCTGCATGGTTGTCTCCGTGCCGGGCCGGTCCTGCGCATGTGCGCTGGCTGGCCCATTTCGATCCAGGAATCACCGGCGGCCCCGTGCTGCTCTGACGGCTGGGTGGGCTGCCGGCCTTACGTCTCGGGCAGGGCTCCGGGTCGGGAGCGCGCCACCGCGCGGACAGCCCCCCTGTTGGGGCGGAATCCACGCAATCCGTTGTCCGGACCGGATTGTCCGCAGCGGATTGTCTGAACGTGGAACCGAATATAGTGCATATCATTTTTGTATGCAATTTTTGAATTCACTGTGCTACCATGAATCGCACAGAATAGAGCTTCGGCCATGGGCGTCCCGCCCGCACTGGCGCCCCGCCAGCCACGCCGCCGCGGCTTTCAAGCACTTCCAGCAGGAGACACGCATGGCAGCAAATCCGTCGTCGGCCACGCCGGCAGCCGCAGAGGTAGGCACGCGCATCATGGCCTGGGCCGATGCACTGGCCGTTCACACCGAGCAACCCGGCATGCTCACCCGCACCTACCTGACCGAGGCCCACCACGGCGCCGCCGCCCAGCTGACCGAATGGATGCAGCAGGCCGGCATGACGGTGCGGCGCGATGCCGCCGGCAACGTGATCGGCCGCTACGAGGGCACCACGCCCGGCGCGCCGGCGCTGCTGACCGGCTCCCACTTCGACACCGTGCGCGACGCCGGCCGCTATGACGGCAACCTCGGCGTGATCCTGCCGATCGCCTGCGTGGCCGAGTGGAACCGCCAGGGCAAGCGCTTCCCGTTCGCGCTCGAGGTGGTTGGCTTTGCCGAGGAAGAGGGCGTGCGCTTCAAGGCCACGCTGCTGGGCAGCCGCGCCATCGCCGGCACCTTCGACACCAAGGTGCTGGACAACGTCGACGACAGCGGCAAGACCATGCGCGAAGTGATGCGCGAGGCTGGCTTCGACGCGGCCGGCCTGCCTGCCGCAAAGCATGACCGCAGCAAGGTCGCCGCCTTCATCGAGGTGCATATCGAGCAGGGTCCGGTGCTGCTGAACGAGGGCCTGCCGGTCGGCGTGGTCACCGCGATCTCCGGCGCCACGCGCTTTATCGTCGAGCTGGAAGGCCTGGCCGGCCACGCCGGCACGGTGCCGATGGACATGCGCCGCGATGCCGCCATGGCCGGTGCCGAAATCGGCCTGTTCATCGAGAAGCGCTGCGGCGGCAAGCCGGGCCTGGTCGGCACCGTCGGCCAGTTCAACGTGCCCAATGGCGCCACCAACGTGGTGCCGGGCCATGCGGTGTTCTCCATCGACATTCGCTCGGGCATCGACGCCGAGCGCGAGGCCGCCGTCAACGACGTGCTGGCCGAGATCGAGCGCGTGTGCGCGCGCCGCAATGTACGCGCGCAGGTGCGCAAGACCCACGAGGCGAACAGCGTGCCGTGCGCCCCGTGGCTGCAAGAGCAATGGGCCGCCGCCATCGCCCGCCAGGGCGTGCCGGTGCGCCATCTGCCGTCCGGTGCCGGCCATGACTCCATGGCCATCGCCGCCATCGCCGATGTCGCCATGCTGTTCGTGCGCTGCGGCAACGGCGGCATCAGCCACCATCCCACCGAAACCATGACCGCCGAGGATGCAGCACTGTCCGCGCGCGTGTTCAGCGATTTCGTCGAGCATTTCCGGCTGCAGCAGTAAGCCAGCGCCCGGAAACCCATCCGAACCTTCCTGAGAAGCTACGAGAACAAGTCATGACCGCACGAGACAGTATGAATCCCATCGAAACCACGCTGACGCAGTTCATCGACCAGCACCGCCCGCAGCAGGAAGCCTTCCTGGCCGAGCTGGTCAAGGTGCCTTCGGACAACCCGGCCGGCGATTGCGATGCCCACGGCAAGCGCGCCAAGGAACTGCTGGAGGGCCTGGGCTTCACGGTGGAGGCGCACAAGGTGCCTGACGCGCAGGTGAAGGCCGCCGGCATGATCAGCGCCACCAACCTGATCGTGCGCAAGCAGTTCGGCACGGGCGGCCCGGTCATCGCCATGAACGCCCACGGCGACGTGGTGCCTCCAGGCCTGGGCTGGACCAAGGACCCGTACGGCGGCGAGATTGCCGACAGCGAGCACGGCCCGGTCATGTACGGCCGCGGCGTGGCCGTGTCCAAGTCTGACTTCGCCACCTACACCTACGCCGTGCTGGCGCTGATGGAGGCCGAGAAGCAGGGCGCCAAGATCAACGGCGCGGTCGAGCTGCAGTTCACCTATGACGAGGAAACCGGCGGCGATATCGGTCCCAAGTTCCTGCTCGACAACAACCTGAGCAAGGCCGACTACGCCATCTCTGCCGGTTTCTCGTACGGCATCACCTCGTCGCACAACGGCTGCCTGCACGTCGAAGTGACGGTCAAGGGCAAGCAGGGCCACGCCGCCATGCCGCACACCGGCGTCGACTCAATCGAGGCCGCCACCCATATCCTGCAGGCCATCTACGGCCTGCGCGCCGAACTGGCCACGCGCAAGTCGAAGGTGCCTGGCATCGACACCGCCACGCTGAACGTCGGCCTGATCAAGGGCGGCATCAACACCAACGTGGTGCCGGACCTGGTGACCTTCCGCGTCGACCGCCGCATGATCCCGGAGGAAATCGGCTTCGACGCCGAAGGCGAGATCCGTGCCGTGGTCGAGAAGGCCGCCAGGGACCGCCCGGGCATCGAAGTGAAGGTCGAGCGCATCATCCTGGCCGAGCCGCTGTCGGAACTGCCGGGCGTGGAAAAGCTGATCGGCGCGCTGAAGAGCCGTGCCGAGTCGGTGTTCGGCGTGGAAATCCCGGTGCAGGGCGTGCCGCTCTACACCGACGCCCGCCACTACACCAAGCGCGGCATCCCGACCGTGCTGTACGGTGCCGGCCCGCGTACCCTGATGGAAGCGCGCGGCCATAACTCGGACGAGAACCTGCGCCTGAACGACCTGAACCGCGCGACCAAGGTGGTGGCGCTGGCGTTGTCGGATCTGATGAAGTAAGCGGGGAAGGCATCTCCGCGCCGGTGACAGATCGGCGACAGAAACGCCACGGCTTCGGCCGTGGCGTTTTTTTATAAGCGCTTGCGCCTACTCCGGCAGCGTATTCGCCCCCGTCCCGAGCACCCGCTGCATCAATACCGTATCGATCCACTGCCCATGCGACCACCGCTGTGTTGGCGAGGCCCTGGGACAGGCGCTGCTCGCCGAGCTGGTGGCGCGATGCGAAACCGAGCAGGATGTGTGCCCGGCACTTGTTCCGTTGCACCTGCGCGCGGCCCGATGTGTTGTATATAGTGCCGTTGGATTTGCACCGCATTAGTGCCACCGCCCCGAGGCGGGGCGCACATCAACAAGAAAGGACCACCTGCCATGATCACGATCTACCACAACCCCCGCTGCTCCAAGTCGCGCGAGACGCTTGCCATGGTCGAGGAAGCCGCCGGGCGCCTGGGCGAGCCGGTGGAAATCGTCGAGTACCTGAAGAACCCGCCATCGGTGGCGACGCTGCGCCAGCTCAACACCATGCTGGGCGTGCCGGTGCGCGAGATGATCCGCGACAACGAGGCGCCGTACGCGGAGCTGGGCCTGGCCGACCCGGGCCTGACCGATGCCGAGCTGCTGGCCGCCGTGGCCGATAACCCGATCCTGCTGCAGCGCCCGGTGGTCGTTCGCAACCGCCGCGCCGCGATCGGCCGCCCGCCCGAGAACGTGGCGCCGCTGCTGGCCTGAGGCGGACGCCGGAATAAAACCGGCCCCCACGAAGGGTGGGGGCCGGCCGGTCTGCGAGACAAACAGCTTCAGGCGGGTCGTCTTAATGAACACCCAGCCAGTGCATGGCCTCCTGACCGAAAGCAATGGCCGCGAGCACGACCAGCAGTACCACCAGTGTCACCGTACTGACGTACAGGGTGGCCTTGGCGACTTCGGCGTCTTCATCCGAGGTGTGGTGATGGGTGATGGGCGTTACGCCCTTCGCGTGCGATCCATGCGGCCAGTGAATCCGGCCGGCCAGGTCTCTCAAGTGCAGGTCGGTAGGAAAACGCATGATCGACACCTCCTCGGCAGGCGCCGCGCGGCTCCGGGCACATCGGTCAGGCGGATGATGGCGGGTTGCGCAAGTGCGCCGAATAGTCAGTTGGCTCGTTTTGCCCGGTGCGCCACATCCACTTCTACTATAGGCGGTTGGCGACGGATGCGAGCCTTCGGCCTGCAAGGGGCGTGCCGCGGTTCATGCTGCCCTGCAGCAGCGGATCAGGGCTCTGGATCAGCTTGTGAGGACTCGCTTGCCTCGTTGTCCGCAGCCGGCGCCAGGCTTGCCAGTGCCGCTTCCCGTTCGCGCAGCGTTGCCAGCATGTTGCAGAACAGCGCGCCTTGTTCCAGCGCATCGTCCAGCGCCACGTGGGTGTGGGGCAGCGGATCCATCCATTCCGCCGGGAACGCCGCTTTCACGGTCTTGCGGTAAGGCCGCCCGGTCAGCGCAAAGCCCAGGGTCTTGATGTCCAGCGCGGCCCAGCCGAACGGCGAGCGCCCGGCAAAGCGCATCATGTACCAGAACATCCAGGTGAAATCGAAGCCTGCCGGGAAAGCCACGAAGACCGGCTTGCCCGGCAGGCTCTCGACCCACTCCACATAGCGCACCATCGCATCTTCCGGGCGCTGCAGGTCGCGCCGGCAGGCGCTCCAGGCCTCAGGCTGGGTTTGCCACCACTGCATCTGCACGGGGTGGCCGGCCGCGCCAGGAAGCGTCTCCAGGTTCGCCGAGAACGTGCCGATCACGGTCTTGTCCGCCAGCATCGCCGCGGACGCGAACGACAGCATCGAATGCGGGCCCGGAATCGGGCCGTCGGCCTCGACGTCGGTGCTGACGTAGATTTCCGGCCGGGTGTCTGGCAGCTGTCGCTTGGCCATAGCCTCAGCCCACGTCGATCAGGTGGTCGGCCACGAAGGGGTTGTTGCGGCGCTCCTCGCCGAAGGTCGAAACCGGCCCGTGGCCGGGAACGAAGGTCACATCCTCACCCAGCGGCCATAGCCGCGTGCGGATCGAGCGGATCAGGTCGGCATGGTTGCCGCGCGGGAAATCGGTGCGGCCGATCGAGCCGGCGAACAGCACGTCGCCCACCACCGCGAGCTTGTTGGCGCGCGAGAAGAACACCACGTGGCCGGGCGTGTGGCCCGGACAGTGGTAGACCTCCAGCGTTTCATTGCCGAACTGCACGGTGTCGCCGTTTTCCAGCCAGCGGTCCGGCTCAAAGCTTTCGGCATGGCCGAAGCCGAAGCGCCGCGTCTGCTCGGGCAGTTGCTCGATCCAGAAGCGTTCATCCCGCTGCGGCCCTTCGATGGGAATGCCGAATTCGCGCGCCAGCGCCGCGGCGCCGGCGCAGTGGTCGACGTGGCCGTGCGTCAGGAAGATCTTCTGCAGCGTGACCCCTTGCTCCCGGACCGCTTCGCGGACGCGTTCGAGGTCGCCGCCCGGGTCGCAGACGGCGGCTGTGCCGGTGCTTTCGTCGATCAGCAGCGAGCAGTTCTGCTGGAAAGGGGTGACCGGGATAAGGAGGACTTTCATCAGTTGATATTTGTGACCGATGCGGCATTCGAAATAGGCGCCGCACCCGCCGCGACAGCGTTGGAAAACCGGCCGGCATTCATGCTTTGCATTGTAGCGCCGGGCGATAAATTGTTGCGGCGCATATCCATATGTGATTTTTAAGCCTCTCTGTTACAAATTTCCGGATCGCCCGCAATCCCTTGTCACACCGTCGATCGCGGGCAAGATCGCCCTCGTTCGTGCGAGATCGAACAGATTTCGTAACAAAATGAAAGAGATAGTCAGCAGTAGTGAATGCTAGACTCGCGCCCATGCTTAATTTGACCGCCCTCACCAAGCGCTGGCAACGGCTGGCCAAGCTCGGGACATGCACTGCATGCGCCCTGGTGCTGGCCGCTTGTGCCACGCCCCCCGGGGGCGACAATGCGGACGTCGCCGATACGTCGAACGCGGTGCCCACGCGCGGCGCGAAGAACGCCGGCAAGGCCGCCCGCAACGACGCGGACAAGAGCGCCCGCGCATCGTCCGAAGGCGGCAGCTGGAACCTGTTCGGCTACGACCGGGAAGAAGGGCGCAGCGGCAGCTCGCTCGACGGCCTGCGCGCGGACATCGGCACGTTCGAGCAGCGCGGCGTCGCTTCGTGGTACGGCAAGGGCTTCCACGGCCGCAAGACCGCCAATGGCGAGCGCTTCGACATGCGCGCCATGACCGCCGCGCATCCGTCGCTGCCGCTCGACAGCTGGGTGCTGGTGCGCAACCTGCGCAACGACAAGGTTGCGGTGCTGCGCATCAACGACCGCGGTCCGTACCACGGCAACCGCGTGCTGGACGTCTCCTACGGCGCCGCGCGCCGGCTTGGCTTCGTCGAGCGCGGCGCCGTCAACGTCGAAATCCGCCGCCTGACGCGCACCGAAGTCGCGGCGCTGGGCCCGCAGTTCGATACCGGCGGCACTGAAGCCGGCGATGGCAGTGGCGACGACGATGTCTCCGTGCCCGAACTCGCCAACTCGCTGGCGCCCGCCAAGGCGCGCAAGGCAACCAAGGCCAGCGGCAAGACGGTCAAGCGCAAGCGCCGCTGAGACCGGCAGCGCCCGATGCATGCCACCGCGCGCTGACACCTCTCCGTTACTTTCCCCGCACCGGCCCGGCGTCGTCGCCCGGGCGTCCTCAGGGGCAACCTCAGTCCCCGCTATTGCCGGAACGTTGCGCCAGTGCCAGCTGGTAGAGCGCGTTGGTGCTCGCCCCGGTGATCGCTGCCGCCAGCTTGGCGGCGCGCTTGGCCGGCAGTTCCGCCAGCAACAGCCCCAGCACGCGCTGCGCCTCGGCATCGGGCGCCCCGTCCGCGGCCGCGTCGCCGCCGGCGCCTTCCACCACCAGCACGAATTCACCCTTGGCCCGGTTCGGGTCCGCCGCCAGCCATGCCGGTGCCTGCGCCGCCGTCACCACCGCGATGTCCTCGAACAGCTTGGTCAGCTCGCGCCCGACCAGCACCCGGCGCTCGCCCGGCAGGCCGGCGGCGAGCGCGGCCAGCGTGTCGGCGATGCGGTGCGGCGCCTCGTAGCAGATCCAGGCGTGGTCGAGCGCGGCGAGCCGTGCGATGGCCTCGCCGCGCGCCTTGGGCTTGCTCGGCAGGAAGCCCACAAAGGTGAAGCGGCCATCGCCGGTATCGAGCATGTCGCCCGCCACCGACAGCGCGGCCACCGCCGCGCTGGGGCCGGGCAGCGGCACCACCGCGTGCCCGGCGGCGCGCACCGCCTCGACCAGCCTTGCGCCCGGATCCGATATGCCCGGCGTGCCGGCGTCCGAGACATAGGCGATACGCTCGCCAGCGGCCAGCCGCGCGACGATGCGGCCGGCAGCCTCGCGCTCGTTGTGCTCGTGCACGGCCACCAGCGGCCGCTGCAGCCCCACGCGCGACAGCAGCTGGGCGGTATTGCGGGTGTCTTCGCAGGCCACCGCGTCGGCCAGGCCGAGCACATGCAGCGCCCGCAGCGACAGGTCCGCGACATTGCCGATGGGCGTGGCCACGACATACAGCGTGCCGCCCGGGTACGACTGGCTGGCCGCCAGCGAGATCCAGTCACTCATTGAGAACTTCCGTCGATGCCATCATTCAAATCCACCACGCAGCCGAGCAGCGCGCAGGCGCGCGGTATGCGGGCGGAGGACCGGGCGCTGGCGCACCTGCGGCGCCAGGGCCTGCAGCCCGTGGTCCGCAATTATCGCTGCAAAGGCGGCGAGATCGACCTGGTGATGCGCGCGCCGGACGGCACGCTGGTGTTCGTGGAGGTGCGCCAGCGCAGCGGACGCGGTTTCGGCGGCGCCGCCGCCAGCGTCACGCCGGCCAAGCAGCGCCGCGTACTGCTGGCCGCGGCTCACTACCTCGCCACGCTGGCGCAGCTGCCGCCGTGCCGATTCGACGTGGTGGCGCTGGAGCCGGGGCGCCTGGAGTGGCTGCAGCACGCGTTTGACCTTGACGCCGCGGCGGCTGGTTCATAATGCGCGCTGGCGCGCGACCGGGCGTGCAACTGCCAATGAAAGGCCACAGAGCCATGAGTATCGAGAGTATCCAGCAACAATTCCTAGACAGCGCCGAGACCAAGCGACAGGCCGCGGCGGCAATGGCCCCCTATATCGACGCCGCCGTGGAACGCATGGTGGGCGCGCTGACCAGCGGCAACAAGATCCTGGCGTGCGGCAACGGCGGCTCGGCGGCCGATGCGCAGCATTTCGCCGCCGAGCTGGTCGGGCGCTTCGAGCGCGAGCGCCCGGGCCTGGCGGCGATCGCACTGACCACCGACAGCTCGATCCTGACCGCGATCGGCAACGACTATGACTTCAGCAAGGTGTTTTCCAAGCAGGTCGAGGCACTCGGCGTGCCCGGCGACATCCTGCTGGCGATTTCTACCTCGGGCAACTCGGCCAATGTGATCGCCGCGATCGAGGCGGCGCGCCAGCGCGAGATGGCCGTGATTGCGCTGACCGGCAAGGGCGGCGGCGTCATCGGCGGCCTGCTCGATGAATTCGATATCCACGTGTGCGTGCCGAGCGAGCGCACCGCGCGCATCCAGGAAGTGCACCTGCTGACGCTGCATTGCCTATGCGACGGCATCGACGAGGCATTGCTCGGGGAAGCCTGAGCTAGCCTGTCCGCTTGCTCACTTCCGCCCCCATTTCCAACATCCAGCCACAGCAAGGACCGCATGACCAACCTGCCTACTACGCCTGAAACCCGGACCAGCGCCGCCGGCGCCGGCCGTATCCTTCGCGCCACGCTGACCGCGGCGGCGGTGCTGGTTTCCGCCACCCAGCTGGCCGGCTGCTTCCCCGTGATCGCCGGCGCCGTTGGCACCGGCGTGACCATGGCCACCGACCGCCGTCCGGCCGCCACCCAGACCGTCGACCGCGGCCTGCAGATGGAAGCGGAGAGCACCATCAACTCGCGCTACAGTGGCCAGGCCCGCGTCAACGTGACCGTGTTCAACCGCAAGGTGCTGCTCACCGGCGAGGCCAGCAATGACAGCGTCAAGCAGCAGGTCGAGCAGTACGTGCGCGGCCTGCAGAATGCGCGCGTGGTGATCAACGAGCTCGAGGTGGTCAACTCGCCCGGCTTCATGACGCAGAGCCAGGACGCGTACCTGACCAGCAAGGTCAAGACGCTGCTGATGACCGCCGACGGCGTGCCGTCGAACTCGATCAAGATCACCACCGAGAAGAGCGTGGTCTATATGCTCGGCGTGGTAACCCAGCAGGAAGGCGATCGCGCCACCGACGTGGCGCGCAATGCCTCCGGCGTGACCAAGGTGGTCAAGGCGTTCGACTACGTCAATGACACCGAGCGCGCGCGCCTGGATGCGGCCTCGACCTCGCAGAACCCGTCTTACGATGGCAACGTCGGCACGCCGGCGCCGGTGCAGTCGGTGCCGGGCGTGGGCGGTCCGGTCGATGCGCCGGCCAGCACGCCCAGCCAGGTCACTACCAGCCCGGTAGATTCGCCGGCTGCCTCGCCGGTCGCCCTGCCGCCGGGCCGGAACCTGCCCTGAGCCGGCTCGCTTGCCGGCTCGCTTGCCGGCACCACGGCGCCCGCACATGCGGGCGCCGTTTTTCCATCTGAGATTTTCACCGCACACTGTCCGCACCCGATGTGATACGGTTGCCGCGCCAGCAGGCATCTCGCCGATGCCTGCGCCCGGCACCCCACACGGAGCGAGACCATGACAACCATCCCCCGGCCCGCTGTGTTCGTGCGGCTGGCACTGCTGGCCCTGGCGCTTTGCGGCGCCCAGCCCGCACTGTCGGCCGACCCCGCCGGCCAGTACGTGCGCATCAATGCCGCAGGCTGCACCAGTTGCCACGGCCCGTCGGGCCGCGCGCCTGAAGGCAGCACCATCCCGTCGCTGGCAGGACGCCCGCAGGCCGAACTGGTGGCGCAGATGCAGGCGTTCCGTTCCGGAACCCGCCCGGCCACGGTGATGCACCAGATCGCCAGGGGCTACACCGACGAACAGCTCGCGGCGATCGCGGCGTGGTTCGCCAACGTGCGTTGACGGGGAGAGCGCCATGCAACGACGACATTTCCTGGGCGCCGCCGGCGCCGCGGTGCTGGGCTCGATGGGCATGCACGCGGCGAGGGCCGCGGCGCCGGCCAAGGTGGTGGTGGTCGGCGGCGGCTACGGCGGCGCCACCGCCGCGCGCTACCTGCGCGAGTGGAGCGGCAACGCCATCGAAGTCACGCTGGTCGAACCCAATCCTGCGTTCATTTCCTGCCCGCTGTCCAACCTGGTGGTCGGCGGCAGCCGGCAGCTGGCCGACATCACGCTGTCGTACGACCAGCTGGTGCGCCGCCACGGCGTCAAGCTGGTGCGCGACACCGCCGCCGCCATCGATCCCGGCAAGCGCACGGTGCGGCTGGCCGGCGGCGGCACGCTGCCGTACGATCGCCTGCTGCTGTCGCCCGGCATCGAGCTGATGAGCGATGCGCTGCCCGGCCTGAAGCGGCCCGGCGGCGACCAGGTGCTGCACGCCTGGAAGGCCGGCCCGCAGACCCTGGCGCTGCGCCGCCAGCTCGAGGCGATGCCGGACGGCGGCACCTACGCCATCACCATCCCCTTGGCGCCGTACCGCTGCCCGCCCGGCCCGTATGAGCGGGCCTGCCAGGTGGCGCACTATTTCAGGCAGCACAAGCCGCGCAGCAAGGTGCTGATCCTGGACGCCAACCCGGACATCACCTCCAAGGCCGGCCTGTTCCGCAAGGTCTGGGCCGGGCAATACGCCGGCATGGTCGAATACCGGCCGCAGTACGACACCGTCGATGTCGACCCGGCCACGCGCACGCTCAAGTTCGAGGTGCAGGACGATGTGCGCGCGGACGTGATCAACGTACTGCCACCGCAGCGCGCGGGCGCGATCGCGGTGGCGACCGGGCTGGCCACGGCCAACACCAGGTGGTGCGATGTCGATTTCGTTACCTTTGAGTCGCGCGCGGCGCCCAACATCCATGTGATCGGAGATGCCATCCAGATCGCGCCGCTGATGCCCAAGTCCGGCCATATGGCCAACCAGCATGGCAAGGTGGCGGCCGCGGCGATCGTGGCGCTGCTGTCGGGCCGCGCGCCGGATCCGCAGCCGCTCTATAACAACACCTGCTACAGCTTCACCTCGGACCGCGAGGCGGTGCACGTGGCGAGCGTGCACCGCTACGATGCCGCACAGAAGACCATGCTGACCGTGCCGGGCTCGGGCGGGCTGTCGGACGCGCCCAATACGCTGGAGGGGGTGTACGCGCTGTCGTGGGCCAGGAGCATCTGGTCGGAAATGCTGGGATAAGGCACTGGCAATTTGGGGCGTTGCCAGGGCGCCCATAACAAAACCGCAAGAACGTGCAATGCCACGCGCGGGGCGGCTGGTAGGCTGGGGGTTTGATCACATCGCCAGTCGCCATCCCGGCCGCCCCCGCCATGCAAGCCAGAGACCGTCTCCTCGCCCTCGCCATCGTCTGCGTCTGGGGTGTCAACTTTGTCGTCATCAAGGTAGGGCTGGCGGGCGTGCCGCCGATGCTGCTCGGCGCGCTCCGTTTCCTGCTGGTGGTCTTCCCCGCCATCTTCTTCGTGCCGCGCCCGCGCGTGCCGTCGCGCCTGCTGCTGGCGTACGGCGTGACCATCAGCCTGGGCCAGTTCGCTTTCCTGTTCTACGCGATGGCGGTCGGCATGCCGGCCGGCCTGGCATCGCTGGTGCTCCAGTCGCAGGCATTCTTCACGCTGGCCATCGCCGCGCTGTGGCTGGGCGAGCCGGTGCGCTGGCACAACATTGCCGGCATGGCGGTGGCCGCCGCCGGGCTGGCGCTGATCGGCTCGGGCGCTGCCGCCAGCGCCGGCGGCATGAGCGTGGCCGGCTTCGTGCTGACGCTGTGTGCGGCGTTCTGCTGGGCCAGCGGCAATATCGTCAGCAAGAAGATCGGGCCGGTCGACCTGCTGGGCCTGGTGATCTGGGGCGCGCTGGTGCCGATCGTGCCATTCGCGCTGCTGTCGCTGTGGGTGGAGGGGCCGGCGCGCATCGTGGCGAGCGTCACGCATGTGTCGGCCATGGGCGTGTTCGCCGTGGCGTACCTGGCCTTTGCCGCCACCGTGTTCGGCTACACCATGTGGGGCCGGCTGCTGACGCGCTATCCCGCCAGCCAGGTGGCGCCGCTGACGCTGCTGGTGCCGGTGGTGGGGCTGCTGTCGGCGCATGTGCTGCTGGGCGAAGACCTGTCGCCGGCGCAATGGGCGGGCGCGGCCGTGGTCATGGCGGGGCTGCTGCTCAATGTGTTCGGCCAGCGGCTGTGGGCGGGCCGGGTACTGCTGCGCCGATAGGCCACCACGAGGCCATCCTCCGGTCCACCACCGGGAGTCACCGCTGGCAAACCATGATTGGTGCCGCGCAGCCATGCCCGGCACAATCATGCTGTTCTGCATCATTGGGTAAACACTATATGCGCACTCACGCATATACGAATATATTAGACGGCATGGAAGAGCTGGATCGCGTTTTCGAGAAGGTGTCGGGCTACTTCAGCCTGCTGGCGGAGCCGACGCGGCTGAAGATCCTGCACGCCTTGTGCGATGGCGAGAAGCCGGTCACCACGGTGGTCGAGACGGTGGGTTCGTCGCAGACCAACGTGTCGCGGCATCTCAACGCGATGTACCGCTCGGGCGTGCTGTCGCGCCGCAAGGAAGCCAACCTGGTCTTCTACGCGATTGCGGACGAAAGCGTGATCGAGCTGTGCCGCACCGTGTGCGTGCAGGTGGCCAGCCGGCTGGAGGACAACGCCTTGCCCTCCGGCGCGGTCGACCGCTTCATGGCGCAGCCCGAGGCCGCGCCCGCGCGCAGGCGCCGGGCGGCAGGCTGAGCGCGATCCGGCTCTTCCGGACCATCGATCGCTGTCGCGCAAGGCGCGCGGCGGCACGAATAACAGGCGGCGCGCCCCGCAGGCGCAAGCTGCCGGAGGAGACGGCATTGCAGGAACGGAACCGGCCCGGGCGCATCGTGCCCGCGCCCGAGCACTTCGTCAGCGCATCGCTGCAGCAGGACATCGGCCGGCACGGCCTGGACGCGCCGCGGCGCGACTTCCTGCGCAAGAGCTTCCTCGGCGCCGCGGCCGGCATCGCCGCCACCGCCGGCCGGCACGCGCTGGCTGCGGACGGCGATCCCGCCATCCTGGAGCCCCAGCCCTGGGCCACGTCCCTTGGCCAGCCGGTCGCGGCCCGGCCCTATGGCCAGCCCTCGGTCCATGAGAAAAACCTGATCCGGCGCGAGTCGCCGGGCCTGACGCGCGTGTCGGCGGCATCAGTCGCGTTCGCGCCGCTGCAGGGCTTCTTCGGCATCATCACCCCCAATGGCCTGCATTTCGAGCGCCACCACCAGGGCTGGCACGATATCGACCCGGCCCGCCACCGCCTGATGATCAACGGCCTGGTGCGCACGCCGCGCGTCTACACCATGGACGACCTGATGCGCCTGCCGGCGGTGTCGCGCATGCATTTCATCGAGTGCGGCGCCAATACGGGCATGGAGTGGGGCAACGTGGCCGTGCCGACGGTGCAATACACGCACGGCATGCTGTCGTGCTGCGAGTTCACCGGGGTGCCGCTGCGCGTGCTGCTGGACGACGCCGGCGCCGACCTGCGCCGCGGCCGCTACCTGCTGGCCGAGGGCGGCGACGGTTCGTCGATGACGCGCACCATCCCGATGGAGCTGGCCGACGAGATCATCGTCGCCTGGGGCATGAACGGCGAGATGCTGCGCCCCGAGAACGGCTACCCGCTGCGGCTGGTGGTGCCGGGCGTGCAGGGCGTGTCGTGGGTCAAGTGGCTGCGCCGGCTGGAACTGGGCGACCAGCCGTGGAACGCCAAGGACGAGACCATCCACTACGTGGACATGATGCCGGACGGCAAACTGCGCCAGTACAGCTCGATCCAGGAGTGCAAGTCGGTGATCACCACGCCGTCGGGCGGCCAGCAACTGGTGGGCAAGGGGTTCTACAACATCAGCGGGCTGGCGTGGTCGGGACGCGGGCGCATCACGCGGGTCGATGTCTCGGCCGACGGCGGCCGCAACTGGCGCACCGCGCGGCTGGAATCGCCGGTGCTGTCCAAGTGCCTGACGCGCTTCAACCTCGACTGGGTCTGGGACGGCAGCCCCGCGATCCTGCAAAGCCGCGCCATCGACGAGACCGGCTACGTGCAACCGAAGATGGCCCAGTTGCGCGCCGTGCGCGGCACGCGCTCGATCTATCACAACAACGCCATCCAGAGCTGGCGGGTGGCGGCAGGCGGGGAGGTGTCCAATGTCCACGCGGGCTGAACGCGGCGCCGCCATGCTGGCGCTGGTTGCGGCCTGCGTGGCGCCATCCTGGGCCGCCGGCACGGCCGATGCGCGTGCGGCAATTGGCCGCGCCGCCACCCCGGCCGAAGTGGCCGCCTGGGATATCGACGTGCGCCCGGACTTCAAGGGCCTGCCCAAAGGCAGCGGCACCGTGGCGCAGGGGCAGCAGGTGTGGGACGGCAAGTGCGCGTCGTGCCACGGCGATTTCGGCGAGTCCAACGAGGTCTTCACGCCGCTCGTGGGCGGCACCACGGCCGAGGACATCAAGCGCGGCCGGGTCGCCGCCATGACCGGCAACCAGCCGTATCGCACCACGCTGATGAAGGTGAGCACGCTCAGCACGCTGTGGGACTACATTCACCGCGCCATGCCGTGGAACGCACCCAAGAGCCTGTCCGCCGACGAGGTCTATGCCGTCACCGCCTACCTGCTGAACCTGGGCGAGATCGTGCCGGCCGACTTCACGCTGTCGGACGCCAATATCGCGGCCGTGCAGCGACGCATGCCCAACCGCGACGGCATGACCACCGACCATGGCCTGTGGCCCGGCCGCGGCCGCCCGGACACGCGCAATACCGCCTGCATGAAGGATTGCTCCGGGCAGGTTTCGATCGCTTCGGCGATGCCTGACTATGCCCGCGACGCCCACGGCGAGCTGGCGCAGCAGCAGCGCGCCTTTGGCCCGGTACGCGGCGTGGCGGCAAGCGCGGCCGTGCCTGCGAATGCCGCATCCGCCGCTTCAGCGCCCGCGCCGGCCGGCGCCAGGCTGGCCAGCCAGTACCAGTGCGTGGCCTGCCATGCAATGGACCGGAAGCTGGTCGGCCCGTCGTTCGCGGACATCGCCGGCAAGTACAAGGGCCAGGACGCGCACGCCGCGCTGGCCAAAAAGGTCAAGGCCGGCGGGCAGGGCGCGTGGGGCAGCGTGCCGATGCCGCCGCAGCCGCAGATCCCCGATTCGGACGTCCATGCCATGGTGGGGTGGATTCTTGAGGCAAAATAGCGGGCTGGCCGCCGCAGTGCCCCCGAGGCGGCGGCCGGTGTATGCCGCGAAGCAGCTTGCAGTACGTGCCGAGCGGCCCTTGCCGTCCCCACGGCTTTACAGAGCTTGGAGAGCTTAACAATGAAGCAGTTTGTCATCGCAGCGCTGATGCTGGGCGCCGCCGCATCGGCTCACGCGGTCGATGCCGCCAAGGCACAGGAGATCGCCAACAAGAACGCCTGCATGGGTTGCCACCAGGTCGACAAGAAGCTGGTCGGTCCTTCCTACAAGGAAGTCGCCGCCAAGTACAAGGGCGACAAGAACGCCCTCGCGACGCTGAGCAAGAAGGTCAAGAGCGGTGGTTCGGGCGTCTGGGGCCCGGTGCCGATGCCGGCCAACGCCGCCATCAGCGACGCCGACCTGAAGACCGTGGTCGAGTGGGTGCTCGCAGGCGCGCCCGCCAAGTAAAGCCTGACCGCCCCCAAGGGGCAGTCCGCCGATGCAACGGGCCGGACGGCGCAAGCCGACCCGACCTGCACAGATCCAGCGGCCGGCAATGTACCGGCCGCGAGCAGGACACACGTAGTACGAGCAGGGCACAAGCTGGACAGAACACCAACGAGTACCGCCAAAGCGGTCACGCGAACCGATTGGGACGGAGTAGCCGGAGAGCAAGAACATGAATTCCAAACGACGAGAAGTGCTGCGGGTCACCGCTGTCCTGTCGCTGATGGCCGCCACCGGCCTGATCAGCGAAGCGCAGGCGGCCGAGTGGAACAAGACCGCCTTTGACGGCAAGAGCGTTGCCGACGTGATCAAGGCGCTCGGCGGCAGCGGCACCGAGAAAAGCACCGCCATCACCTTCAACGCCCCCGACATCGCCGAGAACGGCGCCGTGGTGCCGGTGGCCGTGACGAGCACCATTCCGGATACCGAGCAGATCGCGATCCTGGTGGAAAAGAACCCCAATACCCTGGCCGCCGACTTCATCATCCCGGCCGGCACCGAGCCGTTCGTCTCCACGCGCGTGAAGATGGGCCAGACCTCGGTGGTGCACGCCGCGGTCAAGGCCGGCGGCAAGTGGTACGTGGCATCGAAGGAAATCAAGGTCACGCTGGGCGGCTGCGGCGGCTGACGCCGACACTCGCCCCGTTACCGAGATTCCCGCCAACTGCAACCGGAGAAACACATGGCAGACCCGATGCGCGTACGCGCCACCGAGAACGGCGGCGTGGTTGATGTAAAGATCCTGATGAAGCACGACATGGAGACCGGCCAGCGCAAGGACGCGTCCGGCAAGGTCATCCCGGCCTGGCATATCCAGACCGTGACCGCCCAGTGCAAGGGCAAGGAAGTGTTCCGCGCCCAGTTCGGGCCGGCGGTGTCCAAGGACCCGTTCCTGAACTTCAAGTTCAAGGGCGGCGCCAAGGGCGACAAGGTCGCGGTGACCTGGATCGACAACAAGGGCGACAAGCGCACCGACGAAGCGACCATCGCCTGAGGCCGACCGATGCCGGCATGTTGCCGGCACGCCGCGTCGTCCTCTGCTAAGGTTCGGGGCGGAATGCCGGGACGGACCCGGCCGGAAGGAGCATTATGCGGCGAGCATTTATTCGAGCATCGGCGGCGCTGGCAGCCATCGGCCTGGCGGCCAAGGCCTCTGCACAGTCCGGCCAGCCGGCGCAGGCCGGTGCCGGCAAGGGCGGGCGCGTGAAGGTGGTGTACCAGCTGTCGGAAGGCATCGACCAGGCGGTGCGCGCGATGGGCAACCTGCGCAACCACCTGAATGGCGCCCCCGGCACCAAGATCGTGGTGGTCGCGTTCGGCTATGGCATCGATTTTTTGGTCGAAGGTGCCAAGGATGCGCGCGGCAACAGCTTTGAGAGCCCGGTGGGCGCGCTGGCCGCCGAAGGCGTGGAGTTCCGCGTGTGCCGCAATACGCTGACCGCGCGCAGGATTACCGAATCGCAGCTGTTGATGGAAGCAAAGGTAGTACAGGCCGGCGTGGTCGAGATCGCCCGCCTGCAAGCCGAGGAAGGCTACGCCTATATCAAGCCCTGAGCCGGGCTGGCGCTGCCTGACGGCAAGACAAGAGAAGAAGCTAGAAAAAACGGCCCGTCCCGAAAGGCGCGGCCGCGAGGAGAAGCCCCATGAAACCGATCCGAAGCCTGGCCCGGCGCGCCACGCTGGCCCTGGCCGCCACCGCGGCGGCCGCGGGCGCTGCCGCCGTGCATGCGCAGGGCAGCACCGCCGATGAAATCGCCAAGTACCGCCAGATGCTGGCCGAAGGCAATCCCGCCGAGCTGTGGGAAGCCGCGGGCGAAGAGCTGTGGAAGAAACCGGCCGGCCCGAAGAACGTCTCGCTCGAGCAATGCGACCTGGGCAAGGGCCCGGGCGTGACCAAGGGCGCCTACGCCGAGCTGCCGCGCTACTTCAAGGACGCCAACAAGGTGATGGACCTGGAGCAGCGTCTGGCCTGGTGCCGCGTGACGCTGCAGGGTCTCACGAAAGAAGAGGCGACCAGGAACCCGTTCTCGGCCTCGGGCAAGCCGTCCGACATCGAACGCCTGGTTGCGTATCTGACCGGCGAATCGCGCGGCGTGAAAATGAACGTGCAGCTCAACCATCCGGAAGAGAAGCGCACCTACGCCCTCGGCCAGAAGATGTTCTTCTACCGCGGCGGCGCTTATGACTTTGCCTGCGCCACCTGCCACGCGGTCGACGGGCAGCGCATCCGCCTGCAGGACCTGCCCAACCTGCTCACCGACAAGGGCGCGCAGGCGGCCTACACCACGTGGCCCGCCTACCGCGTGTCGCAGGGCGAGGTTCGCTCGATGCAGCACCGCCTGTACGACTGCCTGCGCCAGCAACGCTTTCCCGAACCCGCCTATGGCTCGGACGTGATCACCGCGCTGACCATGTTCCTGGCGAAGAACGCCAACGGCGGCACCTACGATGGCCCGGCGATGAAGCGCTGACCAGTACGGGAGAGACGACATGCAACGACAATACAAGGCACTCGCCATCGCCGCGCTGGCTACCCTGGTGGCAACCGGCGCGCAGGCGCAGGACAACACCAGGGCCCGTCCCGCCAAGACAAAGCCCGCCGCCGTCAGCAGCGCCGACATGAAGCACCTGATCGAGGACTCGTTCTCCTCCAGGGGTCCCGCTACCGTGGAAGGCGTTTTGAACCAGGACGCCATGCAGCAGGCCTGCAGCCAGTACCCGGACCGCAGCAAGGTGCCTGGCAAGGTGGCGAAGAAGATCGAGGCCGCCGAACTCAAGCAGGTCAAATATCCCGCCGACAGCAACTGGCTCGGCGACTGGAAGGAAGGCGAGAAGGTCGCCCAGAACGGCCGCGGCATGCAGTTCACCGACCAGGTCGGCGGCACCAACGGCGGCAACTGCTACGCCTGCCACCAGATGACCAAGGCCGAGATCTCGTTCGGCAATATCGGCCCGTCGCTGTACCAGTACGGCAAGCTGCGCGGCAACTCGCAGGAAGTGGTCAAGTACACCTGGGGCAAGATCTGGGATTCGAACGCCTACTCCGCCTGCTCCAACATGCCGCGCTTCGGCCACAAGGGCATCCTGACCGAGGCCCAGATCCGCGACGTGATGGCGCTGCTGCTCGACCCGGCGTCGCCCGTCAACCAGTAAGCCTGATGCGCGCGCGTGCCGTCCTGCTGCGCTGGCTGCTGGCCGCTGGCCTGGCCTGCGCCGCCGGCGGCGCCGCCGCGCTGGAAGTGGGCGACACCGTGCGCCTGCCCGATGTGCAGACGCTTGATGGCCGCACGCTGCGCGCCGACACGCTGGCCGGCAAGCCGCTGGTGGTCGAATACTGGGCCTCGTGGTGCCCGTTCTGCGCGATGCAGAACCCGCGCCTGCAGAAGCTGTACGAGCGCACGCGCGGCACGCCGCTGCGGGTGCTGGCCATCAGCATCGACAAGGACCCGCGCGAGGCCGCTGAATACATGAAGAAGCGCGGCTACACCTTTCCCGCAGCGATGGATTCCGCCGCGCTGCAGGCCGTGTTCGGCAAGCGCAAGGGCCTGCCCGAGCTGTACGTGATCGACGCGCGCGGGCGCGTGGTGCAGAAGGAAGTGGGCGAAATGCTCGAAGACGACGTGGCCGCGCTGGAGCGTTACGCGAAGCCATAGCGATGCGATGCCGGACGCCACGCGCCCACCGGCACGCACTTATCCACAGGACGAACATGAACCGACGCGAGTTCCTGCAGGTGCTGGCCATTGCCGGCGCCGGCGGCATGACTTTCCCCCACCAGGACGCGCACGCCGCGCAGGCCGCCGAGTCGATGTACGACCTGCCGCGCTTCGGCAACGTCCACCTGCTGCATTTCACCGACTGCCACGCGCAACTGCGGCCGGTGTACTTCCGCGAACCCAGCGTCAACCTGGGCATCGGCGACTACGCCGGCAAGCCGCCGCACCTGGTCGGCGAGGCGCTGCTGCGCCACTACGGCATCCGCCCGGGTACGCCGCAGGCGCATGCGTTCACCTATCTCGATTTCAACGAGGCCGCGCGACGCTATGGCAAGGTCGGCGGGTTTGCGCACCTGGCGACGCTGGTCAAGCGGCTCAAGGCGGGCCGGCCGGGCGCGCTGCTGCTCGACGGCGGCGATACCTGGCAGGGCTCGGCCACGGCGCTGTGGACCAAGGGGCAGGACATGGTGGATGCGGCGCTGGCGCTCGGTGTCGACGTGATGACGCCGCACTGGGAAATGACGCTCGGCGCGGACCGCGTCAAGGAAATCGTCGACAAGGACTTCAAGGGCAAGGTCGCCTTCCTGGCACAGAACATCAAGACCAACGACTTCGGCGACCCGGTGTTCGATCCGTACGTGATCCGCGAGATCAACGGCGTGCCGGTGGCCATCATCGGCCAGGCCTTCCCGTACACGCCGATCGCCAACCCGCGCTATTTCGTGCCGGACTGGACCTTCGGCATCCAGGAAGAAAACCTGCAGCAGGTCATCGACGCGGCGCGCGGCAAGGGCGCGCAGGCCGTGGTGCTGCTGTCGCACAACGGCATGGACGTCGACCTGAAGCTGGCCTCGCGCGTACGCGGGCTCGACGCCATCCTCGGCGGCCACACCCATGACGGCGTTCCCGCGCCGGTGGCGGTGAAGAACGCGGGCGGCACCACGCTGGTGACCAATGCCGGCTCCAACGGCAAGTTCCTCGGCGTACTGGATTTCGACGTGAAAGGCGGCAAGGTAGCCGATTTCCGCTACCGGCTGCTGCCGGTGTTCGCCAACTACCTGCCGGCCGATCCGGCCATGGACGCGCTTATCAGGAGGGTACGGGCACCGTACGAACAGAAGCTCGGCGAAGTCCTCGCCGTCAACCGAGGCCTGCTGTACCGCCGCGGCAATTTCAACGGCACCTTCGACCAGCTGATCCTGGACGGCCTGATGCAGGTGCAGGGCGCGCAGATCGCGTTCTCGCCGGGTTTCCGCTGGGGCACCACGCTGCTGCCGGGCCAGGCCATCACCATGGAACACCTGATGGACCAGACCGCCATCACCTACCCGTACACGACCGTGACGTCGATGAGCGGCGAGACCATCAAGACCATCCTCGAAGACGTGGCCGACAACCTGTTCAACCCCGACCCGTACTACCAGCAGGGCGGCGACATGGTGCGCGTTGGCGGCCTGCAGTACACCATCGATCCCACCGCCGGCATGGGCAAGCGCATCACCGACATGCGCCTGGCCGGCAAGCCGCTGGAGGCAGGCAAGACCTACAAGGTGGCGGGCTGGGCGCCGGTGGCGGAGGAAGCGCGGGAGGCCGGCGGGGCGCCGGTCTGGGACGCGATGGCGCAGTGGCTGCGCAGCACGAAGGAAGTCACGGCGCGGCCGCTGAACGAGCCCAAGGTGCGTGGGATGAATGGCAACGCGGGCATCGCCGCCTGATGTTGTGCAGTATCCTCACGCCAGCCGGGGAGGATTGAAGGCCGCTGCCGAAGTAGGCTACAATCGTCCGCGACGGGCCGATAGCTCAGCTGGGAGAGCGCTGCGTTCGCAATGCAGAGGTCGGGAGTTCGATCCTCCTTCGGTCCACCAGGATTTTTTGTAAAAAGACGCACGGCATCTCACGATGCCGTGCGTTTTTTCTTTGGAGGTTCCCTAAAGGGGAACCCGGATCGGCCGTCTTTAGTTCAGTGAACTGGGGTCCTGAGCCGTCTTGCGCTGCTTGGCCTTGGCGACAGCGTAAGAGCCGACCTGCTTCTGCGTGACATAGCCGGTCTTCTTGCGGTCGATCTTGTCGAAGTTCTTCGCCACCTCGGGCATGCCGGCTTCGGCTTCCTGGCGGGTCAGCTTGCCGTCGTTGTCGGTATCGGCAGCCTTGAATTTTTCCGCGAACGCCGCCTTCATTTCCTGGGCGGTCATCGGCTTCTGTGGCTGCGCCGGTTGGGTCGGTTGCGCAGGTTGCGCCGGCTGTGCCTGCGGCTGTTGCTGGGCGCCTGCCTGCCCGGCGACGAACACGGCAGCCAACAAGGCGCCGGTCACCAGTACGCGTTTCGTCATCAAAGTCTCCTCGCTTGTGTCTTGGAATAGCCGGCCCGGTGGCCTGGCTTCCGGCCCGGGTGGCATGGGGCACTCTAGCAGCGGGGACTGTCCGGCAGAATTCAATCTTTTCTGCGGTCGATTGAATGGTTTGATGACGGCGCGCCGCATGACGGGCACGCGCGGGGTGCGCCTGCGGCAGGCAATCGTGCTGAGTCGAAGCACTGAGTCGAAGCAGAGACGCCTGTCGTCCTAAGCCACCCGCGTCGGCCGCCTGGCCTTCATCGCCGAAGGCCGTACCTGTTGCAGCGCGCGCAGCGACTGCAGCGCGTCTTCCACGGCCTCGATGCCGTCGCGCAGTCGCGCGGTGGCATAGCCGAGCCGGCTTTGCGCATCGGCATCGGCAGTGGACAGTTGTTCCAGTGCATCGACTTCCGCCTGCATCTGGCCGACCAGGCGGCGCAGTTGCGACGTGCTGTGCGAAGCAAGTGACCGAATCGCCATCGTAGGGGCCCTCCTTGCATTGACCGGCATGCCGGTCAATGACTACGGTAAGGGCGTCGCCGGGACTTCGCCAGCGCTGTTACGAAATCGGCACGAAACAGGCGACGCAGGGCCGTCGGGGAATGCGGTGGGGCGCCGGCGTATCCTGGGCTATAGTCGCGCGATGGAATCGGAATCCGAAAAACGCTTTGGCTTCGGCCCCGGCCTGCCTGACGACGCCTCCGCCGCGACAGCGGCCGAAGCCGACGCCCGCCACCGCGCAGGCCGGCGCAGCACGCTTGTCAGCTTGGCGGTCAATATCGGGTTGACCGCGGCGCAGGGCGTCGCGGGCGTGGTAGCCGGCTCGCAGGCGCTGCTGGCCGACGCGGTGCATTCGCTGTCCGACCTGCTCTCCGACTTCGTGGTGCTGCTGGCGGCGTGGCAAAGCCGCAAGGATCCCGACGCGGACCACCAGTATGGCCACCTGCGCTTCGAAACCGCGGCGTCACTGGCGCTGGGCGCGCTGCTGCTGGCGGTCGGCGCGGGCATGCTGTGGGCCGCGGTGGGCAAGCTGCAGCACCCGGGCGGCGCCCAGCCGGTGCAGGCGCTGGCGCTGTGGGTGGCGCTGGCCACGCTGGTTTCCAAGGAACTGCTGTTCCGCTACATGCTGGCGGTGGCGCGGCGCGTGCGTTCCGGCATGCTGGTCGCCAATGCCTGGCATGCGCGCTCCGACGCGGCCTCGTCGCTGGTGGTGGCGCTGGGCATCGGCGGCAACCTGCTCGGCTACCACATGCTGGATCCGGTAGCGGCGATCGTGGTCGGGCTGATGGTGGCGCGCATGGGCCTGCGCTTTGGCTGGGATGCGCTCAACGACCTGACGGACCGCGCCGCGGACGAGGAAACCGTCGCGGCAATCGAGGCGACCCTGCTCGGCACGCCGGGCGTGCACGGCCTGCATGACCTGCGCACGCGCAAGATGGGCGACCAGGTGCTGGTCGACGTCCATCTGGAGATCGACGGCTCCCTGAGCGTGGCGCAAGGCCATGCGATCGCCGTCGAGGCACGGCGCCGCGCGCTCGAGCATCACCAGGTGCTCAACGTGATGACGCACGTCGATCCGGTATACGCCGCCAGGACCGCCCATGCCGGCTAGGCTGCTGTGGACATCTGCGCCCGCGCCTGGGGATAACTCGCCGGACAAGCTGTGCCCCGCCTGGGGGTGCGCTGTGGGACGTATACGAACAACCGTCACGCGGTTGGCGTGCACGTATACGCAAGGGCCTGGCTATCCCGGTATACGGGTGCGCTGGCACCGTGGTTATCTTTCTTGCAAGTCCTTGACGCTAAAGAGGAAAGGTGACTTATCCACGGGGCGGCGGCTGGTTTACCTACTACTACTATGTTTACATACGTAAACAATATAAAAACCATCGTCAAGACCGTTGCGGCGATCGCAGCGGTGAGGCGCCGGGATACGGGCGTATACGGGGGCGTATACGGGGGCGTATACGTGGGCGTATACCGCGCGCCGTCAGCGCCCGGGCAGGCCTGCAAACGTTAACGCGGCACCTTGAACGCCTTGCGCGCCCGTATCACCTCGGTCCGCGTCGCGCAGCCTTCCTGGTGGTCGTTGACCAGGCCCATTGCCTGCATCAGCGCGTACATGGTGGTCGGTCCGACAAAGCGCCAGCCGCGTTTCTTCAGGTCCTTGGACAGCGCCGTCGACTCGGGCGAGATCGCCATGGTGCGCAGCACCTCGGGCGTCAGCACCTTGGGCCGGCTGGCCAGGTCGGGCTCGAAGCGCCAGAAATAGGCGGCCAGCGACGATTCGGTTTCGAGCAGCTCGCGCGCCCGCTGGGCATTGTTGATGGCGGCCTCGATCTTGCCGCGGTGGCGCACGATGCCGGCATCGCCGAGCAGGCGCTGGATATCGCGCTCGCCGAAGCGCGCCACCTTGTCGATGTCAAAGTTGGCGAAGGCCTTGCGGAAGGCCTCGCGCTTGCGCAGGATGGTCAGCCAGCTCAGGCCCGACTGGAAGCCCTCCAGGCACAGCTTCTCGAACAGGCGCCGGTCATCCGCGACCGGGAAGCCCCACTCGTGGTCGTGGTAATGGCAATAGTCTTCCAGCGTGCCGCACCAGCCGCAGCGCGCCGGCGCTGCCGGGGCGGCCTGCGCTTCCTTCTTGCTTGTCATACGTAACCTTTCTTGGGTGGATCCGGTGCGGTGGCCGCTCAAGGTGTCGCTCAAGCGGTCGCTCAAGTGTCGCTCAATCCGCTCGCGGCGCGCCGCATTTGCTGCGATCATGCCCGCACCTGAGACATTGCGGAAGGCTGAAAATGGACATGCGATTGACGACCCTGGATGAAGACGGCTGGGAGCTGGATGACGGCGAGCCCATTGCCGCCGCCCATCC
Source organism: Cupriavidus sp. L7L (assembly GCF_004353535.1). NCBI lineage: Bacteria > Pseudomonadati > Pseudomonadota > Betaproteobacteria > Burkholderiales > Burkholderiaceae > Cupriavidus > Cupriavidus sp. L7L. Next base: position 40,606 of record NZ_SMNY01000048.1, on the reverse strand, counting down.
CGACACGTTCTGGATTCCGTCCCGTGAGGAACGCGACGCGCTGGTGCCGGGCCAGCAGGTCAAGCTGATCTTCCGCATCCTGGTGGCGGACGAAGACGGCGGCGAAGAGGTCCATGTCGAGCGGATGTGGGTGATCGTGACCGGGCGCGAGGGCAGCCTCTATACCGGCGAACTGGACAACCAGCCATATTGCACCGACGAGATGGCGCCGGGCATGCCGCTGTGCTTCGAGGCGCGGCATGTGATCAATATTTACCGGGAAGGGGCCGAGGAGAACTGAGCGATCCGCGCCGCAGCGGGCGTCAGAAGCTCGCCGCCAGGCCCAGTGAAACCCCCGACACATTGTTGCCGAACACATAGCGCACCACCGCCCGTATCCGCGTGACAAAGACCTCGTGCGCACTGGTATCCAGCTCCAGCCCGGTGCCAACCGTAGTCAGGTAGTTGAAGCCGAGAATGCCCGCCTGGCTGCCGAAATAGTGCGAATGTGATAACTCAAGCACATAGCGCAGGGGCCGGTCCAGCGCGCGCAGGCCTGTCGGTGCCCGCCAGCGCGCCCACAGGTTGGCGGTCTGCGCCGTCGCCGAACCGGTCACCGCGCTTGAGGAGCCGCCGAAGCTCTGCAAATGGATGCTGGTGTAGCGCAGTTCGACGTCGACTTCATAGTTCTCGCGATAGTGCTCCCAGTCCAGCATCAGCGAGCCGCCCAGGCCGTACGCGTTCAGGCTGCCGCCATCGAGGAATTCGATCTGCCGGTCGGTGGCCTGCTCAACCGCGAACTTGCCGATCGACAGGTCGCTCGAGACATTGCCCAGAGAAAAATTGAAGATCGGCCGGATCACCAGTTCCTTGTTGGCGGTGATCGGGAAATCCCAGCCGATGCCGATGGTGCCCGAGAACGTGTTCCACCGGGTCGGGATGGAGCGCGATTCGGTGCCGTTGCTGGCAACAAAGGTGGGGTCGTAGCGGCTGTACGCGATCGCGCCTTCCAGGTAGAGCGGGAATGACTTGCTGATGGTGAAGCCGCCGCCGAGCTGCGACATGACGACGCCGGGGTCGTCGGTGCTGGCGTTGTTGATCGACAGCGAGCTGGAAGTCAGGTCGGGCACCACGGAATATGCCATCAGCGACAGCACCGCGTTGGCGTGCCGCTGCACGTTGGCACCGACCAGTTGCAGCCCGTTGCCGGCGGCCTGGCCGTGCGCGGTCCCCGCGGCCAGCAAGCCGAGCGCAGCCGCCGCGGCGCGCCAGCGGCAAGCGCGGCGCCGGCTGGCGCGAAACCGGTCAGTCGGCAGGCGTACGGACATGGGTATTTCCCCTTGCACACGGCTCACGCGGCGCCGCGTGGCGGCAGCCGTCCGACGCATTCTAGCCACGCGGGCAAGCGTGCGAACGGGGCGCAAAAGTTTTCAGATCGGTTTGCCGAGGCTTTGAATCGGGCGCGGAAGCGGCCAGGCCAGTATCAGGCCGCTGTATGGCGGCGTGGTGTCTGCTGCGCGCACGCATCGCCCGGATCGCACTTTTCTGCCGCAGCGGATGCCGCAGGCGGTGGCGGCCGGTGACGGCCCAGCCACAGCATCAGCGCGCTGCCGGCCCAGCCGGCAACAAACACCGTATCGCCCGCCTGGTTCAGCCACTCGCCGGCATCCGGCTGGCCGGCGAGCGACCACAGCCACTGCGCCGGCAGCCTGGCCGCGATCCACAGCGCGACCGCCGGTGCGCTGCCGTAGACGCCCGGCTGCCACCAATGGGTGGGAAGGGGAAGGCGCCAGCCGGGGCGGCGCAGCGGGTTCGGTACCACGATGTCTCCGGCCACCCGGCACGCTTGGCGTGCTGGCGGCGTCATGCGTTGGCCGAAGGGCTTGCCGGATACGGCACTTGCACTTGCCCCTCGTCTGCATCATAGGGTGCGGTGCGCGGGGTCGTCCCGGCACGCCTGCGGCGGTGTGTGGCCCAGCCCACGTGGCGCGCGCCGGTTCAGTTTTTTTGCATGAAAGATGCGCAAAAGCGGGGCGTGCCAGGGGCCGATCTTTGCCAAACTCAATAGCAAGCACACAGATCAATGAGCAGAACAATGAGACCCGACGCCATGCTTCCCGCACTGTTTATCTCGCACGGTTCGCCCATGCTCGCCGTCGACCCCGGTCCCACCGGTGCGGCCTTCGATGCACTTGGCGAGCGCCTGCGGGCGCTGCCGTCACGCGCGGTGCTGGTGGTATCGGCGCACTGGATCTACAGCACGCTGGCGGTGAGCAGCCGCGAGCGCCAGGAAGCCTGGCACGACTTCGGCGGCTTCCCGCGCGAGCTGTACGCGCTGCGCTACGATGCCCCGGGCTCGCCGGCGCTGGCCGCGCGCGTCAAGGCGCTGGTCGAGGCCGCGGCCATTCCCGGCGCCGGGTTTGTCGGCGAGGACGACGAACGGCCGCTCGACCACGGCGCCTGGATGCCGATGCGGCACTTTTTCCCGGACGCCGACGTACCGGTGGTGCAACTGGCGCTGAATCCTTACCTGCCGCCCGCCCTCCAGATCGAGATCGGCCGTGCGCTGGCGCCGCTGCGCGAGGAAGGCGTGCTGGTGCTGGCTTCGGGCAGCTTCACGCACAACCTGCAGGAGGTGTTCGGCAGCGGCGGCCGCCTTGAACAGCACGGGCCGCAGGCCGAGCCCTATGTCGAGGCCTTCCGCGGCTGGATGGGCGACGCGCTGGACGAGGCGCTGGCCACCGGCGACACCGGCCGCATTGCCAACTACCGCGCCGAGGCCCCGTACGCCCGCCGCGCGCACCCGACCGACGAGCACCTGCTGCCGTTCTACGTGGCGCTGGGCGCGGCGCTGGGGCCGCGGAGCGCAGGAGCGGGTACGCCGCCGGCCAGCGTGGCCCGGGTGGCAGACGAGGTTACCTACGGCGTGCTGGCGATGGACAGCTTTGTGTTCGAGGGGATCGGCGCCGGCACGCCGCTGCGCGCGGCCGCCTGAGCTGGCTTCAGCCGCGGCTCAGCGGCCATCCTTGCGCGGCGGCAGGTAGCGCCGCGCCGAGCGCGCGCCCGCCAGCGCGATCCAGCCCATGGTGAGCGCCACCACGGCCAGCCCCATGCGCAGGTCGGCCAGGTGCGCCACGCCGCCGATCAGCACCATGCAGCGCCGACATCACCAGGCGCGGGCGGCTGGCCTCCACCGTGGCGGCTTGCGCGTTCATGGCCACGTCGAAGCCGGCATTGGCCATGCCGAACGCCACCAGCGCGGGCAGCAGCCACCAGAACGAAGGCATGGCCAGGATCGCCACCGTGGCCAGCGGATATCGTGATGCGGGGGCGCGGCCGGCGCGTCGGCCCGGCCGCAAAAGCCCCTATTGTCGTGCATCCGCGCGACCGGGGCATGGCAGCGCTACGGCGCGGCACCCGCCACGCGCAACAGGCCGCGTCGGTGCAGTGCGTAGCCGAACGCCAGCAGCGCGCCCAGCGCCAGCGCCAGCATGACCCACAGCATCAGCCAGTAGCCGCCCGCGGCCCGCCATAGCAGCGCGCCCAGCCACGGCGCGGCGGCCTGCATCAGCAGCACCGGCGTCATCATCAGGCCGTTCAGCGTGGCGTAGTGGTGGCGCGAGATCAGCTCGGGCATGGCCATCGCGCGCAGCATCGTGTTGACGCCGTTGGCGCAGCCATACAGCACCGCGGCCACCATCAGCCAGGCGCCATGGCCCAGCGCGAAGCAAAGCAGTCCAGCGCTCATCAGCAGATAGACCGGCAGCGACAGCCGCACCGGGTGGCGCACTGCCGCGCGCATCATCAGCATGCGGCCCGCAACCTGCGCCGGGCCGATCAGCGCCGCCACCACCAGTTGCTGCGACACCGGCAGGCCCTTCTCGGTCAGCATCGGGATCAGGTGCGCGCCCAGCAGCGAGGCCACCACCGCGGTCGCGGTGAAGGCCAGCACCACGGCCCAGAACACCGGCTGGCGCAGCGTGGTGCGCGCGATGCCGGTGCTGCCCGCGTCGGCGCCTGCGGTCGGCGTGCCGCTGTAGGTGGGATGCATGGCGTAGCGCATGCGCGCGTGCAGCGGCGCGCAGACCAGCAGGTTAAGCACTGCAAAGCCGACCAGCGTGGGCCGCCAGCCGGCATGCAGCACCAGCCATTGCGCCAGCGGCACGAAGATCGTGCTGGCAAAGCCGGCCATCAGCGTGACGATCATGATCGGCTTCTGGTACTGGTCGCCATAGGCCTGGCGCAGCACCACGAAGGCCGGCTCGTACAGCGTGGTGGCCATGGCCAGCCCGATCGGCACCCACATCAGCAGGAACATCGCGGGGGAGGGCGACCACGCCCACAGCAGCAGCCCCAGGCCGGCCAGCACCGAACCGGCGCCCATCACCCTGCGCGCGGGTGCGCGGTCCAGCAGCCGGCCCACTGCGAACGAGCACATCGCCCACACCAGCAGCCCCAGCGAATAGCCGCCTGCGAGGAATGGCCTGGACCAGCCAGTGCTGCGGATCATCGGCTCGATGAAGACGGTGAAGGCAAAAAACAGCGTGCCCCAGGAGATGGTCTCGGTCAGGCCGAGGATCCAGACCAGCCGGCGTGGCGGCGTGGCCGGTTGCGCGGGGCCGGCGCGTGCCGGGCTGGCGTCTGCGGGAGAATCGGTACTGGCGGCGTCCGTGTCGGAGCTGGCTTCTAGCGATGTCATGGCGGGCCCCGGCGAGGGGTGACGCCATGGCTGGCGGCGCGCGGGACCAGCGGGAAATTGTAGCGATCCTGCGCGCACCCCGCGCATCGGCACGACCTTTGCAGCGCGTTACTGTGCGGTCACCGGCGCAGGCGGACCCTTCAGTTCCACCACGTTGCCGTCCGGGTCGCTGACATAGAGCGACGGGCCCTTGCCTTCGGCCCCGAAGCGCTGCGCGACCTCGCTGGCCTCTACGCCGTGCCCGGACAGCCACGCGCGCAGCGCGGGCTCGTCAAACGGCTCGATGCGCAGGCAGAAATGGTCGAGGTTGCGGCCCTCGGCGCCAGGGCCCGCGCCGCCGGCACGGCCCAGCGGGCCGTCCAGCGAGACCAGGTCGATCAGCGCGCTGCCCGCGCGCAGCTGCGTCAGGCCGAAGTCGGGCTGCTCGCGCTCGACGCTGCAGCCCAGCACGTCTACATAGAACCGTCGCAGCGCGTCGGCATCGGCGGTACGCAGCACCAGGTGGTCGAGATCGAGAATGCGGAACATGGCGGTCTCAGTGGTGCAGGCCGTCGTAATCGATGACCTTCAGGCTGTCCAGGTCGACATTGTCCAGGCAACGCACGTTCACCGCTGCCATCGGCTTGCCGTCCTTGTCCTGGCCATCGGCATAAGGGCCGCAGCCGCACACCGGGCAGAAGCGGTGCGCAATCTTCATGGTGTTGAAGCGGTACGTCGATGCGTTGCTCTCCGGCGTATCCAGCTTGAAGGTGGCGCGTGGCACGAACCACAACAGGTGGCCGCGCCGCCGGCAGATCGAGCAATTGCAGCGGATCACGCTCGGGATGCTTTCGGCCTCGACCTCGAAAGCAATGTTGCCGCAGTGGCAGCTTCCGTGGAACGTCATGTCGTCTCCTTGTACGTCAGTCTGTTACTGCTGGGAACCGGTGGTGCGCCGCAATATGCCGGCACATTGTTAGCTTTTTGACAGTGTAGCGCCGCTGCGGGTGCCACAATGCCGGCACAACATGACGAGCGGATGTGCGGCCCTCGCACACCCTCCCACAAAAGGAGACCAGCATGAGCGACACCCACGCGCCCGCGCGCGCGAGCTTCAGCCATATGGAACACGGCACCCGCGAGGACTGGGCCGCGATTTCCGCCGAGTTCATGCCGTATGCGCGGGCGCTGCCCGACCGCGTGCTGGCGCACCTGCGGCTGCTCGATGGCGATTGCGGCGGCTTCCCGGTGGACCGGCTCACGCATTCGCTGCAGACCGCGACGCTGGCGCACCGGGACGGGCAGGATGAGGAATACGTGGTCTGCGCGCTGCTCCACGATATCGGCGATACGCTCGGCAGCTTCAACCATCCCGATATCGCGGCGGCGATCCTGAGGCCCTTTGTCAGCGCAGAGAACCTGTGGATGGTGGAAAAGCATGGCGTGTTCCAGGGCTATTACTTCTTCCATCACCTCGGGCTCGACCGCAACCTGCGCGAGCAGTATCGCAACCAGCCGGAGCTGTTCGAGCGCACTGCCGAGTTCTGCCGCAAGTACGATGCGGCGGCGTTCATGACGGATTACGACACGCTGCCGTTGTCGTTCTTCGAGCCGATGGTGCGTCGGGTGTTGTCGCAGCCGAAAAACTCGATGTATGTGAAGCCGGGGGAAAAGGAGCTGGCGCGGCCGTAGGGCACATTGCGCCTCGTTGACCGATCGTATTTCCCTCTCCCCTCACGGGGAGAGGGAACGAACAGCGCGGAGATTTCAAGGCTCTTGCCTTACGCTGCCCGCTGCGCCGTTTCCGGATGCCTGAACTGCTCCAGCAGTTTTTGCCAGCGCCCACGCACCGCCTTCAGGTTGTTTTCCTTCACGTGCCCGAAGCCCCGGATATCATCCGGCAGGTTGGCCAGCGTCACCGCGGTGTCATAGTTGGCGGCATTCAGTCCCGCCACCAGCTCATCCAGCAAGGCACGGTATTCGCCGATCAGCGCGCGCTCGGTACGGCGTTCCCCGGTCTTGCCAAAGACATCGAACATGCCGCCGCGCAGGCCCTTCATCTTCGCCAGCACGCGGAACAGCGTCATCGTCGACGGACCGAATCTGCGCTTGACCAGATGACCCTTGTCGTCGCGCTTGGCCGTCGTCGGCGGCGCCAGCCAGAAGTTGAGCTGGTAGTCCTTGCCCGGTTCGCCTTCGAACTGCGCGCGCAGCTTGTCGAGGAAGACGGGATCGGTATAGAGCCGCGCCACCTCGTACTCGTCCTTGTACGCCATCAGCTTGGCCAGGTTGCGCGCCGCGGCCTCGGTCAGCGGCAGCGGCTTGCCGCCGCCTGCCAGCGCGCTTTCGGCCGCGCGCACGCGGTCGATGGCTTCGCGGTAGGTGCGCGCGTAGGCGGCGTCCTGGTAGGCCGTCAGGTGTTCCATGCGGCGCGCGACCAGCTTCTCCAGCATCGCGCCGGTCGAGCTTGGCAGCTTGACCACTTCCGCGCCTTCGGCAGTGTTCTGCAGCTTGCCGGTCAGCGACAGCACGTGCTCCGGGTCGTGCGCCATATGGCGGCCCCAGTCGAACGCGGCCTTGTTCTTCTCGACGGCCACGCCGTTGAGTTCGATCGCGCGCTCCAGTGCCTGCAGCGTCAGCGGGATCCAGCCCTTTTGCCACGCGTAGCCGAGCACCAGCGGGTTGGTGTAGATGGCATCGCCCAGCAGCGCCACGGCCAGGCCGCTGGCGTTGATGAAGTCGCACTTCTCGCCGACGGCGTTGCGCACGTCCTGTTCGGCCGACACGCCCGGGAACTGCCACTTGGGGTTCTTGATGAACTCGGCGGTGGGCGTCTGCGCGGTATTGACCACGGCGCGCGTGCGGCCTGCCTGGGTCTTGGAGATGACTTCGTCGGTGGCCGACACGATGGCATCGCAGCCGATCACCAGGTCGGCTTCTCCCATCGCGATGCGCGTCGCGTGCAGGTCATCGGGGCGCGCGGCCAGCTGCACGTGCGATAGCACCGCGCCGCCTTTCTGCGCCAGGCCCGCCATGTCGAGCACGGTCACGCCCTTGTTTTCCAGGTGCGCCGCCATCCCCAGCAGGCCGCCGATGGTCACCACGCCGGTACCGCCCACGCCCGTCACCAGGATGCCGTAGGCACGGCGGATCGGCGGCAGCTCCGGCGCAGGCAGCGCGGGCAGGCTCTCCATCGACACGCCATGCTGCTCGGGCTTGCGCACCTGCGCGCCTTCGGCCGAGACAAAGCTCGGACAGAAGCCGTTCAGGCACGAAAAGTCCTTGTTGCACGACGACTGGTTGATCTGGCGCTTGGTGCCGAAATCCGTCTCCAGCGGCTCCACTGACAGGCAGTTCGACTTGACCGAGCAATCGCCGCAGCCTTCGCACACCGCGTCATTGATGAAGACGCGGCGTGCCGGGTCTTCCATCGTGCCGCGCTTGCGGCGGCGGCGCTTTTCGGTGGCGCAGGTCTGGTCGTAGATCAGGATGGTGCAGCCCGGCACTTCGCGCAGCTCGCGCTGCACGCTGTCGAGCTGGTCGCGGTGATGGATGTCGATGCCCTGGGGCAGCTTGATCGCCGCGTTGTACTTCTCCGGCTGGTCGCTGACGATGACGATCTTCTTCGCGCCCTCGCTGTGCACCTGCCAGGCGATGTCCTGCACCGACAGCTGGCCGTCCACCGGCTGGCCGCCGGTCATCGCCACCGCATCGTTGTACAGGATCTTGTAGGTGATGTTGACGCCCGCGGCGATCGACGCGCGGATCGCCAGCAGGCCCGAATGGAAGTAGGTGCCGTCGCCCAGGTTGGCGAACACATGCTTGTCGCCCGCGAACGGCGCCTGGCCGATCCACGCGACGCCTTCGCCGCCCATCTGGCTGAAGGTGCTGGTATTGCGGTCCATCCACACCGTCATGTAGTGGCAGCCGATGCCGGCCAGCGCACGCGAGCCCTCCGGCACGTTGGTGGAGGTGTTGTGCGGGCAGCCCGAGCAGAACCACGGCTTGCGTTCCGCCGTCACGCGCGGGGTAGCCAACGCCTTTTCCTTGGCCTCGATGATGGCCAGCCGCGCGGTGATGCGCGCGCGCACGTCCATCGGCAGCTCGAACTTGTCCAGCCGCGTGGCGATGGCCTTGGCGATGATCGTGGGCGACAGTTCATAGTGCGCCGGCAGCAGCCAGTTGCTTTGCGGGATCGACCATTCGCCGCCGGCGTTGTCCTTCTCGTCGAACTTGCCGTAGACCCTGGGGCGCACGTCGTCGCGCCAGTTGTACAGCTCTTCCTTGAGCGCGTACTCCATGATCTGGCGCTTTTCTTCGACCACCAGGATTTCCTGCAGGCCCTCGGCAAACGCGCGCGCGCCATGCGCTTCCAGCGGCCAGACGCAGCCGACCTTGTACAGGCGGATGCCGATCTGCGCGCAGGTGGCATCGTCCAGCCCCAGGTCGGCCAGCGCCTGGCGCGTATCCAGGTAGGCCTTGCCGCCGGTCATGATGCCGAAGCGCGCGTGCGGCGAATCGATCTCGATGCGGTCCAGCTTGTTGGCCCGCACATAGGCCAGGCCCGCGTACCACTTGTAGTCGAGCAGGCGCGCTTCCTGTTCCAGCGGCGGATCGGGCCAGCGGATATTCAGGCCGCCCGGCGGCATGATGAAGTCGTCCGGCAGCGCGATCTGCACGCGGTGCGGGTCCAGCTCCACCGAGGCCGACGATTCCACCACGTCGGTCACGCACTTCATCGCCACCCACAGGCCGGAATAGCGGCTCATGGCCCAGCCGTGCAGGCCGTAGTCGAGATATTCCTGCACGTTAGACGGATACAGCACCGGCAGGCCGCAGGCCTTGAAGATGTGCTCGGACTGGTGCGCCAGTGTCGACGACTTGGCCGAATGGTCGTCACCCGCCAGCACCAGCACGCCGCCGTGCTTCGACGAGCCGGCCGAGTTGGCGTGCTTGAACACGTCGCCGGTGCGGTCCACGCCCGGCCCCTTGCCGTACCACATGCCGAATACGCCATCGAATTTGGCGTCGGGGTACATATTGACCTGCTGCGAGCCCCACACCGAGGTCGCGGCGAGATCCTCGTTCAGCCCCGCCTGGAACACGATGTTGTGCGCGGCCAGGTGCTTCTTGGCCTTCCATAGCGACTGGTCCAGCGCGCCCAGCGGCGACCCCCGGTAGCCGGAGATAAAACCGGCGGTGTTCAGCCCGGCGGCGCGATCGCGCTCCTGCTGCAGCATGGGCAGGCGTACCAGCGCCTGCGTGCCGCTGATGTAGATGCGGCCACGCTCCAGCGTATATTTGTCGTCGAGGGAAACATTGGCGAGCGCGCGGCGGATGGCGTCGCTGACCGGCGGGGTCAGGGGGGCATTCATAGGTGCTCCTCTATGGGGCGTGTTGTCGGGATCACCGACACCTGCAGTTGTGGGCAGTCGCCTCGCGGCCTCTTGTGGAAGCGTTGGGCGGCTGTGTCTCTGCGCGGCATGGTAGCACCGCCGTGCGGTCGGCGGTACCTTGCAGCGCAGCACGAAACGTGCCCATGGCAACGGTGATTTCCCGTATGGACGGGGCTTCGCGTGTACACTGCGTTGCATCGAGAACGCCGGCGATGCCGCCCGCGATCCTCGACGCACCACATCTGCCGCGCCAGCCTGGTGCAACCTGATTTCCGATTGCCCGTCTCATGCACGGGCAAACCAGCGAATACCCGAACATGACCAATTCCCCCCGCCAGGGCACCGCGACCCTGGCCGTGCTGATCGACGCCGACAACGCGGCGCCCGCCATCGTCGAAGGCCTGCTGGCCGAAGTCGCCAAGTACGGCGTCGCGGCCGTCAAACGCATCTACGGCGACTGGACCCGTCCCAACCTGGCCGGCTGGAAAGAGCGGCTGCTGTCGCATTCGATCCAGCCGATCCAGCAGTTCCGCTACACCGTCGGCAAGAACGCCACCGACAGCGCCATGATCATCGACGCCATGGACCTGCTGTACACCGGGCGTTTCGACGGCTTCTGCATCGTCTCCAGCGACAGCGACTTCACCCGGCTGGCCTCGCGCATCCGCGAGCAGGGGCTGATCGTCTACGGCTTCGGCGAGCGCAAGACGCCCAAGCCCTTTGTCACCGCCTGCGACAAGTTCATCTACTCCGACGTGCTGCGCGCCGAAGCCGATACCGAAGGTGCTGACGAAGCCGCCGCGCCGACGCGCAAGCGCAGCACCGGCGAACTGCGCCAGGATTCGCGCCTGGTGCGCCTGCTGCAGAGCGCGGCGCAGGCCGTGTCCGACGAGGACGGCTGGCTGACGCTGGGCAGCATGGGCAACCACATCGCCAAGCAGGCGCCGGAATTCGACTCGCGCAACTATGGCTACGGCAAGCTCTCGGAGCTGGTGGCGGCCACTGGCCTGTTCGAGGTGGAAACGCGCAACGGCGGCAACAACAAGACCATCTGGATCCGGCTAAAGAAGCGCGGCAAGGGCGGCGGCGAGCAGCAACAGCGGCCGTCGCAGCAGCAACCCGCGCCTCAGCCCGAAGCGGCGCGCCGCAATCCCATCCCGGCGCCGGTGGAAAGCCCCGAGCCGGCCCCGGAACCGGCGGCTGTCCAGCCGGCATTCCTGGCCGACGACGCGCCCCCGTTCGTTGCTGCGGATGTCCTGCAGCCCGAGCCGGAACCGGTGCCACCGCTCGAAGCCGCGCCCCAGCCCGATCCCGAGCCCAAGCCCGATGCGGAACCCAAGTCGCGCAGCCGCAAACGCCCAGCGCGCCGTCCGGAAGTGACGCTCAACGAGACGCCGTGGCCGATCGACCAGTCGGTGTTTGCGGCGCCGGGAGCGACGGTGTTGACGGCGACGGTGGGGACGGAGCCGGACGTGGCGGCGGAACAGGAAGGAGTCGTCGAAGTGGTAGCCGAGGCGGTGGCCGAAGCGGCAGCTGCACCGGCGCCGGCACGGAAGCCGCGCAAGCGGCCTAGCAAGAAGACTGCACAAGCCGCGGAGTAACTGAGCGCGGCGGTTTGCTCCCCTCTCCCGCTTCGCAGGGTAGGGGAGCCTGTGCGAGCGGCGTCAGGCAAACAGACGCCACTGCCATATCCCACTTACCGCACCAGCTGATTGATCTCGATAATCGGCATCAACACCGCCAGCACGATCAACAGCACCACCACCCCCATCGTCAGGATCAGCAGCGGCTCCAGCAGGCTGGTCAGGAACAGCGTGCGCCGTTCCAGTTCCTGCGCCTCGCCCTGCGCAGCGCGGTCCAGCATTACCGGCAGATTGCCGGTCGCCTCGCCTGACCGGATCAAATGCACCAGCACCGGCGGAAACTGGTTCTGCGCCGCCAGCGCGCGCGCCAGCGACGCCCCTTCACGCACGCGCGTATTGGCATCCTCCACATTGGCACGCAGCGCCTCGTTGGTCAGTGTCTCGCCGGCCGCCTGCAGGCTGCGCAGGATCGGCACGCCCGCCGACACCAGGATCGCCAGCGTGCCGGCAAAGCGTGCGGTGTTATAGCCGCGGATCAGCTTGCCGAACAGGGGCGCGGTCAGCAGCCACCGGTGCCATTCCAGCCGCACCGCCGGCTGCTTCAGCAGGCTGCGGATCGCCAGTGCAACCACGGCGATGAACGCCAGCGCGGCCCACCACCAGTTGCGCACGAAATCCGACAGCCACAGCATGATGATGGTGAGCGTCGGCAGCTTCTGCTTGGTGTTCGCAAACACGCTCACCACCTGCGGCACCACGTATGACAGCAGGAAGATCACGATCGCGAATGCGACCACCGTGACGATAGCCGGATAGGTGAACGCGAGCCGGATCTTCGACGTCAGCGTATTGCGCGACTCGATATATCCCGCCAGCCGTTCCAGCACCAGCCCGAGATGGCCCGAATGCTCGCCCGCTGAAACCAGCGCGCGGTAAATATCGGGAAAGTCGCGCGGATGCTGCGCCAGCGCCACCGACAGCGAGCTGCCGCCCATCACCTCGGCGCGGATGCCGGCCAGCAGTTCGTGCACATAGGGTCGTTCGGCCTGGTCGGCCAGCGCGCCGAGCGCTTCGTCCAGCGGCAGGCCGGCCACGATCAGGCTGGCGAGCTGGCGCGTGAACAACGCCTGCTCCTGCGTCGACAGCTTGCGCGCGAACAGCTGGCTGCCGCTGCGCGGCGCCAGCCCGGCACCGGCCAGCGCATCAACGGTCAGCGGCGTCAGCCCGCGCGCGCGCAGTTGCGAGCGCGCCTGGCGCGGGCTGTCGGCCTCGATGACGCCGCGGTCGGTCTTGCCGGCGGCGTCGGCGGCTTCGTAGCGGAAGGCTGGCATCCGGTGTCTGCTCCGCCTCAGTCGCGCGTCACGCGCAACACTTCCTCAAGCGAGGTCGCGCCGCTGTCGATCCAGCGCTGCGCGTCGCTGCGCATGGTGTGCATGCCATGCGCCAGCGCTACCTGCTTGATCTCCGATTCCGGCGCCTGCTGGTGGATCATGGTGCGGATCTCGTCGCCGACGGTCAGCAGCTCGTAGACGCCCATGCGGCCCTGGTAGCCCGACTGTCCGCACTTGTCGCAGCCGACCGGATGCCACACATGCTGCAGCGGCTTGCCCTGCGCCTGCAGCGCTTCGGCATCGGCCGCGGCATTTTCCTCAGGCAGCTCGATCACTTCCTCGCGCTTGCAGTGCGGGCACAGGCGCCGTACCAGCCGCTGCGCCAGCACGCCCAGCAGCGACGACGACAGCAGGAACGGCTCGATCCCCATGTCGACCAGCCGCGTCACCGCCGAGGCCGAATCGTTGGTGTGCAGCGTCGCCAGCACCAGGTGGCCGGTCAGCGAGGCCTGCACCGCGATCTGCGCGGTCTCCAGGTCGCGGATCTCGCCGATCATCACCACGTCCGGGTCCTGGCGCAGGATCGCGCGCAGGGCCTTGCCGAAGGTCATGTCGATACGCGCATTGACCTGGGTCTGGCCGATGCCGTCGAGGTCGTACTCGACCGGGTCTTCCACCGTCATGATGTTGGTGGTGCGCGCATCCAGCCGCGACAGCGCGGCATACAGCGTGGTGGTCTTGCCCGAGCCGGTCGGCCCGGTCACCAGCACGATGCCGTGCGGCTGCCGGATCAGGTGGTCGAAGCCGCGCAGCGTGTCGGGCGACATGCCCAGCCTGGCCAGGTCGAGCCGGCCCGCTTCCTTGTCGAGCAGGCGCAGCACCGCGCGTTCGCCGTGGCCGGTGGGCAGCGTCGACACGCGCACATCCACCGGCCGCCCGCCCACGCGCAGCGTGATGCGGCCGTCCTGCGGCAGACGTTTCTCGGCGATGTCGAGCTGCGCCATGATCTTGATGCGCGAGATCAGCGCGCCGTGAAGCGCCTTCTTGGGCCGCACCACGTCGCGCAGCGTGCCGTCGACGCGGAAGCGCACCACCGACGACGACTCGAACGGCTCGATATGGATATCCGATGCGCCTTCGCGTGCCGCCTGTGTCAGCAGCGCGTTGATCATGCGGATGATCGGCGCGTCGTCCTCGGACTCGAGCAGGTCTTCCACGGCGGGAATGTCCTGCATCAGTCGCGACAGGTCGACCTCGCCCTCGACTTCACCCACCACCTGTGCGGCGCTGCCGTCCTGGCGGTTATAGGCATCGGACATGGCGCGCTCGAGCGCCTCGGGCTCCAGCACGCGCAGCCGCAGCGCGCCGTGCACCCGGGCGATCTCCGCCAGCGCCGTCGGGGAGGTGGCGCGGCTGACCCATACCTCCAGCCCGTCGGGGCGCTGGTGCGCGATCAGCAGCGGCGCTTCGCGCGCAAAGCCGTACGAAACCAGCCGCGCCGCCATCGGCGAGGGCGGTTCGAGCGTATCGGTGGGAGGGGTCTGGACTTCACTCGCCATGGCAGGCCTCAGTTCTGGACAGCACCCGGCGTGGCAGCTTCGCCGCGCTGGCTCAGCGGCTGCTGCAAGGCCGCGGGCGGCGGCACCGGTTGCGGCTGTGCCGGCAAGCCGGGCTGCTGCGGATTTTGCGGCAGCGTCTGCGGAAGCGGAAGCGGCGTAGGCACCGGGCCGTTTGCGCGCGGATCGACGAACGGCGTGGTCGGCGCATCTGCCGGCGGCAGCAGCGGCGTGTTGGTGTCGCGCACCATGATGTTAGGCGATACAAAGCCCTGCTGCTGCGCGCGCATATAGTCGTAGCGGTCCGCGGTCAGGCGGTCGGCGGCGCCCGTCGTGCGCATCACATACGGGCGCAGGAACACCAGCAGGTTGGTCTTGGAGCGGTTCTTGTTCTCGTAGCGGAACAGGCCGCCGATCAGCGGGATGTCGCCCAGCAGCGGCACCTTCTGCACGCCGTCGCCGTACGAATCCTCGATCAGGCCGCCTAGCACGATGATCTGCCCGTCGTCGACCAGCACATTGGTCTCGATCGAGCGCACGTTGGTGGTCGGGCCCTGCACCTGCGTCAGCGTGCCGGCCACCACCGACGACGACTCCTGGAAGATCTGCATCTTGACCAGCCCGCCATCGGTGATCTGCGGCTTCACGCGCAGCGTGATGCCGACGTCCTTGCGGTCGAAGGTCTGGAACGGCGTCACCGAGGCCGCGCCGCCGGTCTGCGCATACGAGCCGGTGGTGATCGGGATGTTCTGGCCGATCAGGATCTTGGCTTCCTCGTTCTCCAGCGTGATCAGGTTCGGCGTGGACAGCAGGTTGACGCTGCCATTGGAGCCGAGTGCGCGCAGCAGCGCGCCCAGTCCCATCGCCTTGTTGACGATGCCCAGGTTCAGGCCGCCTACGTCCGGCACCAGCTGCTGTGCCGCGGCGATGCCGGCGGTGCGGTTGCTGTCGAACAGCGCGCCGGCCAGGGTCAGGTTCAGGATGTTCTGCCCGCCGCTGCCGAAGTTGGTGCCGGCAAAGACGTTGTTGTTGCCGCTCGACGAACTGATCAGCCCCTGCCACTGGATGCCGAGTTCGCTCGCCTGCGTGGCGGTGACCTCAACGATCATCGATTCGATGTAGACCTGCGCGCGGCGCGCGTCGAGGTCGTCGATCACCCCGCGCAGGTTGCGGTAGACCGGCTCGCTGGCGGTGATGATCAGCGAGTTGGTCGACGGGTCGGCCTGGATGATGCCGCCGGTGGTCGGCTGCGTACTGGTGCCGAACGAGGCGGCAAAGGCCGAGTTGCCATAAGCGCCGCCGCCCATGCCCGAGGTGCCGCTGCGCATGCCGGTCTGCGTGCCGGTGGTGCCGCCGGTGAACTGGCCGCCGGCCGGCGTCGAAACACTGGTCATGCCGCCAGCGCCGGCGATGCCGCCTGCGCCACCGGCGCCGCCAGGCTGGGTCGCGGAGGCAAAGCTGCTGTCGGCCGCGACGATGGCGCGCAGCGTGGCGGCCAGCTTGACCGCATCGGCGTTCCTCAGCGGCACCACCCAGATATTGCCGGGGCGGGCGTAGGGCTGGTCGAGCTTCTCGATCAGCTGGCGTGCCTGCTGCAGCCGGGCACGGCTGGAGGCGCGGATCATCAGCGCGTTGCTGCGCGGCTCTGCCACCACGGACGTGCGCAGCGTGGCGTCGACGCCCGGCGCGCCGCCGCCACCGGCCGCACCCGCGGCGCCGGGGTCGAGCAGCTTCTGCAGCACCTGCGCGGTGTCGCTGGCCAGCGCATGGCGCAGCGGTATCAGTTCGACCTCGCCCGAAGCGGGCGCGTCGATCGCGGCGATGATGCGCGCCAGCCGGCGCAGGTTGTCGGCGTAGTCGGTGATGACCAGCGTGTTGTTGGCCGGGTAGGCGGTGATGGTGTTGTTGGGCGCGATCATCGGCCGCAGCACCGGCACCAGGTTGTTGGCCGACTCGTAGTTGAGCCGGAACACCTGCGTTACCACCTGGTCGCCGCGGCTCGGCGCCGCGCCGATCACCGTGGGCGAGCCCTGCAGCTTGGCGTCCGCTTCGGGCACGACCTTGGTGAAGCCGTTGCTCTCGACCATCGCATAGCCCTGCATGCGCAGCACCGAGCCCAGGGTCTGCAACGCCTGCGCGCGCGACACCGGCTGCTCGGTGACCAGGTTCACCGTGCCCTTCACGCGCGGGTCGATCACGAAGTTCTTGCCGGTGGCCTGCCCGACCGCCTTGATCACCGAGTCCAGGTCGGCATTGACGAAGTTGAGCACCACCTGATCGCGGTTGGCCGGCGTGACATCGGGCGGCGCCGGCGGCGTGCCCTGGGTGCGTGCGCCCGGCGCACCGGGCTGGGCCCACAGCGGCGCGGGCACCAGCAGCGAGAGCCCGCACAGCAGGGCCACGGCGCGGGCGCAGGCGGTCTGGAAAACAGGTCGGGTGGCATGGGTTGTCATAGTCATTTCCGTACGCTCCTGGCGCTGCCTGGCATCAGAAGCGCAGCCTTGTCACGTTGTTGTCTCGTCGTCCCAGCAGGCTCAGCAAGCTGGTCAGTTGCGTTTCCGCATCGGGCTCGGCATGCGCGGTGCCCTCGAAGCGCGCCTGCCGGCCAAGCGTGCCGCTGCCCTCCAGGTACAGCGGCCCGGCGATAGTACTCAGTTGCAGCTTGCCGCCGCCGGCGCCGCTCCAGTCGATCTCGGCGCGGTAGCTGCCCAGCGGGCGCAGCCGGCTGACCGCGGACGACACCTGCTCGATGCGCAGCGTGACATGGCCGCGCATGCCATTGCCATTTCCGCTGCCATTTCCGGCGTTATTTCCGCCACCTTTCTGGCCGGAAAAGCTGCCTTGCAGCGTCGACCAGTCCGCGCGCATCAGGCCATCCGGGCGCAGCGTATTGAACGGCGCGCCGATGCCTTCCAGCAGCGATGCCGGCAGCCGCATCGCGCCGGACTGCACGGTCCAGCCGCCCGGCGTCGCGGTGATCGTCACCGGCGCGGCCATGGCTTCGGTGTGCGTCACCACCGCGCGCGCGGTGCCGGCTAGCAGCGGCCAGAAGGCCAGCGTCCACTGCAGCCTGCCCGGCAGCACCGTGGCGGTCTGGCTGCCGGCGCCGGCCGACAGCGCCAGCGTGGCGCTGCCGCGCCACAGCGAGCCGCTGGCATCGGCCAGCAGCACCCGTCCCTGCGTCTGCGTGGCCACACGCTCGGCGATCCACGTGGCCGGCAACATCGCCACCACCGTTGCCGCGGCGCTGGCCAGTCCCAGCGCGAGCCAGCG
Organism: Cupriavidus sp. L7L; assembly: GCF_004353535.1. Classification (NCBI taxonomy): domain Bacteria; kingdom Pseudomonadati; phylum Pseudomonadota; class Betaproteobacteria; order Burkholderiales; family Burkholderiaceae; genus Cupriavidus; species Cupriavidus sp. L7L. The sequence goes on along the minus strand of NZ_SMNY01000048.1, from coordinate 22,810 downwards.
CAGGCCCCGCCATGCACCCGGCTGGCGCAGCTTGCGGCGCGGCAGCCGCAGCGTTTCCAGCCGTACCATCAGCTGCGGCCGCCCGGACCCTGCAGGGTCGCGCTGACATTGACCAGCGCCGTGGCGCCGACATAGACGATGCGGGCGTCGATCACTTTCATGCGCTGCTGCTGGCGCACGTCCTGCAGCCAGCTGCTGAACGCGCCGAAGGGCACCTTGTCGAGCTGCACCTGGACATTGTTGTCGGCGCCGGCGGCAAGCCGGGCCGCCTTCAGGCCATGCTGGCCCAGGCTGTCCTGCAGCGCCTGCGTCAGCGCGTCGCCGCGCAGCGCCGGTGCCGGCGTGGCCTTGAGGCCGCGCGCTTCCTGCGCCAGCGTTTCCATTTCGGCCAGGTCGGCGCGCATCTGCGGCAGGTTGCGCGCCAGGCGCTGGCGGCCTTCGGCGGCCGGCTCCCACAGCAGCGTGTAGCCGATCACCAGCACCATCACCGCGGCGCCGCCGGCCAGGATGGCCTGCTCGCGCGGGTTGCGCGCCGCCCAGAACGCGTTGAAGCGATCCTGCCAGGCTTGCGGCACGCGCGGACGCAGCCGCGCCAGGCGCGCGCGCAGGGCGGTAGTGCTTGCGGACCGGGCGGGGCGGGACGTGTGGTTTCGGGCGGAGTCTTTCATGGCATCCATGCGTATCGTGCTGCCGCGCTCACAGGCCCGGCCTGACGGTCCAGCGCGAGCCCGGCGTCACCGGCGTGGCGCCGCCCGTCGCGCCGCCCGCCGCACTGCCTGGTGCGCTACCTGCGCCGCCTGCCGCGCCACCGGTCTTGTCCTCTTCCATCTGCAGGCCGGCCTGGCGCGCGGCATTGCGCAGGCCGGCAATGTCCGTGCCCGGCTTGAGCGTCACCACCAGCATGCGGCCGCGGTATTCCAGCGCCTGCAGCGCATCGGGCGGCAGCCGGTGCGCGGCCTGGGCAAAGCGGTCGGCCAGCGGCAGGAAGTCTTCCGGCGTGCTGCGGCCGCTGGCGATGCGCAGCTGCTCGACCTGGCGCCGCATCTGCAGCGGCGCGTCCAGGATGGCCTGGGTCTGCGGGAAGGCGCTGCGCAAGGTCTGCTGCTGCGCGGCTTCCACGCGCTGCTGCTCGTTGCGCAGCAGCAGCCAGTGGATGTTCATGCCCAGCACCTGCACCAGCACGATGCCGGCCAGCAGCGCCAGCGGCACCCGCCATGCAGCCAGGTTCCAGCGGTCGGCGCGGCCTTGCGCGAACTCGAACTGTGCCAGGTCCAGTGCCGGATCGCGCAGGCACGCCTGCGCGCCCTCGATCCACAGCGGCCAGCCGGCGCGGGCGGCGCCGCGCAATGCGGGAACCGGCGCCGCGGCGGCGGCATCGGCGTCGGCGTACCAGTTGCCTTCGGGCGCCAGCGCCTGCCAGGCCGCGAGGGCGTCGTCGCCCAGCAGCAGGCCGTAGCCGGCGTGTGCGCCGGTGCGCACCGTCAGCTGCCACCGGCTGGCCAGTGCAGGGCCGGGCTCGGCGCCGCCGAGGGTGGCGCTGTCGAGCAGTTCGCCGCCGTCAGCCAGAGCGCTGGCGGCTGCCTCGACCACCAGCGTGGCCGGCTCGTCCGGTGCGGTGTTCTCCGCCGGCCGCAGTGTGGGCTCGGCACCGGGCGCCTCGGCGGCGGCAACCTCCGCCGCTGCCAGCGGCACGCACAACTGCGCCGGCAACACATGGCGGCGGCGATGGCGGTGTTCGGCAAAGGCGTCGAGCACGGCCCGCAGCCAGGCGCGGTCGGCCACCATCAGCAGCCGCCGGCGTGGGCCGCGAATTGCGGCGCTGCCGTCGAGCGCGGGCCCCACGCCGATATGGCAGGGCTGGGCGTCGGTGGCGAGCGCGTCTTCGATCAGGTTGGGCAGCGCCTGCTTCAAACGCGCCGGCGGCAGCGGCGGCACGCTGGCGGTGGTCAGCAGTACGTCGCTGGCCGCCAGGATCAGCACCAGGCGTTCGGCGGCGGGCAGGTCGGCGATGCGGGTGTGGCCTTCACGCAACACTTCAAAGGCCGTGCTGCCGGCCGCGCGCCGTGCGGCGTCGGTGCCGGTGCGCACCAGCGCGAACGGCAGGGCGCCGAACTGCCAGGGTTGCGGCTGATCGTGCGGCCGGTGCGGCAGGCGGACATAGAGGGTGGTGCTCAATTTTTCCTTAACGTGGCGTCAGTGGCGCCAATGGCGGGACGTGGGGGAAAAACCCGGGAAGGCGCATTGCCGCGTGGCGCCTCGCTCGCGCCAGCGTCGCAGCATACCTTGCCTGTGTGACTAAACCGCGTCAATACCGTTCCTCCCCGGTTGCCAATGCCTGCAAGCCGCGCCGACCGTGGATGCTCGGTACGCCTTGTATCAGACATTCAGCGCAGGTCCGGCAGCCGGTCGGCGTCCTGTATCCAGACCACCCGTGTCGTATTGGTTGCACCCAGCGGCTCGCCGCGGTAGATCAGCGAGACCTGCAGCCGGCTGGCGCGTTCGTGGCGAACCAGTCCGTAGACCAGGAAATAGTGCGAGCGTACGTCGATCATATTGGCCAGGCTGGCGCTGTCGGCCTGGGGCGCGACCGCGGCCAGCTGGGTCTGCACGTTGCCGACGTTGTTGAAGTAGGCGCGGTCGCGCTGGCGTACCAGTTCGCGGGCGCGTTCCAGCGGCAGCTTGTCGATCACGGCGGCCAGCACCTCGGCCTCGGCGGTATTGGCGTTGACCAGGGTGCGCTCGGGCAGCACGGTGACGAATGGCTCCAGCACGGCGATCATTTCCGGCGTATAGCCGGGCAGGGACAGCAGCCCCTGCACGCTGTCGAGCGGGCGCGGCGCCGCGCGGCCGCCGTCGCTGCCGCCTTGCGCCGCCTGCAGCATGGCGCGCGCGGTGGACTCGGCCAGTTGCGGGTTCAGGCCCACGGTCTGCAGCAAACGGCGGTAGGCGGCCTGGGCAGCGGGATCGACCGAGGCGGCGCGCCCCTGGCCGCCGGCGGTGGCGGTCCAGATCACCAGGTTGGCGAGATTGAAGCGCGCCTGCGCATCGAGGATGCGGCCGGACAGGAACGAGGTCTCGCCGGCCACGTCGGTGCGCAGCGAGGCCCCGAGGAAATCCGACAGCCGGGTTTCGGCGATCGGCACCGCCCAGGGCTCGCCGAGCTGGTCGACGTTGGTGCGGCGCTGGTCGTCACGCAGGATCAGCCGCGCCCAGTCGACCGCGGCGCGCTCGATCCAGGTCGCCTGCGCCAGCAGCCGCTGGTTCTCGATCGCACGGATCTGCACCTGCTGGCGCCACAGCATGCCGGACACCACCACCACGGCCAGCGTCACTATCAGCAGCGCGGTGACCACGGCGGCGCCGCGGGCGCGGCGCCTAGCGAAGGCCGGGCGGGAGCGGACGGGGGCGCGCCTCATAGCCCGGTCATGCAGATCTTCTGGAACTGCCGCGGCGCATCGCCGTCGCCCATGCGCGCGAACACGGTCAGTTCGACCGCGCGCACCGCGGTGTTGGGCAGCGCCGTGCCGACGTCCGAGGCGGCCACAGCACTGGCGGCATTGCCGGAGAACAGCACGTTGCGGATGCGCCCGGTATCGGCCTGCCAGCCGGCAGGCTCCACCCAGGCGCGCACGCTCATGCCGGCGACGTCGGGCAGCACGCGCCGCACCTGCGCCGCATTGTTGCCGCCCTGGCGCAGCGACAGCAGCGCCGACTGCAGCCCGGCCCGGTCCGCCACCGGCGGCGCGGCCACCCGCACCAGCGTATTGCCGTCGATCTGGTACGACAGCACCTGCCACGCCGGCGGCTGCCCCTCGTCGCGGCGGTCGCGCACCAGCAGCAGCCGGTCCTGGCCGACCTCGACCGGGCTGCCCTGCAGCAGCGCGGGGCTGGCCAGGTGCTCGCAGTCGGCCTGGAACTGGCCGTAGAGAATCTTCAACGCATCCAGGCGCGCATCGTGGTCGGTCAGGCGCTCGCGGCTGCGCGTCAGGCTGTCGAGCGCGCGCCAGCCGATCACCGCCATCACCGCCAGCAGCGTGATCGCGACCAGCATCTCCAGCAGCGTGAAGCCGCGGGTGCGCCGGCCTGGGCGTTGACGCTCAGAGCACGTTGCGGGCTTCATTGGGAACGATGGTGACCAGCCACGCCAGCCGCACTGACTTGTCGGTGGCGGACGGGTAGACCGCGATCTCGACGCGGCGGAAAACCGGATTGGGCGTGCCCGACACCGACTGCTCGCAGTACAGCGGGGTGCCGCCTTGCGGGCAGGCATAACCGCTGACGCCGGGCTCGGGCCAGGTCTTTGAAAGGCGCAGCGCGGCCAGGTGGTTCTCGGCGCTCCATTCGGCCAGCATGCGGGTCTGCAGCGCCGCGCCGGCATCGAGCATCGAGCCCATGGCGCGCATGGCCGCGGTCAGCGCGACCGCCAGGATGGTCAGCGCGACCAGCACCTCGATCAGCGTGAAGCCGGCGCGGCGGCGGCCATGCAAGGGGATGCGGGTCATGGCGTGCTGGCGAAGTAACGGCCGCTGCCGTCGCCGGCAACGTCCACGCGGATATCGCCGCGCACCAGCACCAGCCGCTGCGGCATATCGATCAGCTCGCGCCCGAATACCAGCCGCAGCGGGCCGCCGGTGCCGGTGGGCCGGCCGCCTTCGGCAACCACTACCTGGTCCAGCGCCAGCCGCCAGCGGCCCGGCGCGAACACGTCGGTACGCATGGGGATCCAGCCGTACGGGGTCGCTTCCAGGAAGCGCCAGCCGCCGGCGTCGCCTTCCCAGGCGATCGGGCGGGCGCCGAGCTGTGCCTCTTCCTGCGCCAGCTCGAACAGCCGCGCGATGCGCTGGCCGTCATCCAGCACGCGGCCGCGCTCGTTGGGCGAGGCGTTGATCGCCACCAGCGAAATCACGATGCCGGCGATCACCATGACCACCAGCAGCTCGAGCAGGGTAAAGCCCCGGCGCCGCAAGGGCGCGCTGTGGCGCGGCGCCGTGGTCATGGTCAGGGGATGCGGGCGCGCCGGGATTTATTCCCAGTTGCCGATATCGGCGTCGTTGCCGTTGCCGCCGGCCTGGCCGTCGGCGCCGAAGCTGAACACGTCGATCTCGCCGCGCACGCCCGGGTTCAGGTACTGGTACGGATGGCCCCAGGGATCCTTGGGCAGCTTCTCCAGGTAGCCGCCCCCCTTCCAGTTGTTCGGCACCGGCTCGGTGGCGGGCTTGGTCACCAGCGCGGCCAGGCCTTGCTCGGTGGTCGGGTAGCGGCTGTTATCGAGCCGGTAAAGCTTGAGCGCCTGCATGATCGACGAGATGTCCTGGCGTGCCGCGACGATGCGCGCTTCGTCCGGACGGCTCATGATCTTGGGCACTACCAGCGCCGCCAGCACGCCAAGGATCACGATCACCACCATGATTTCGATCAGGGTGAAGCCGCGCGCGCGGCGGGCGCGTGCGGGCCGGGAACGGGCGGAGCTGGCGGTAGTGAAAATGCGCATCGTCTGTGAACCTCGTTGCTGGAATGGCTGAGCCCGCGGCCGGGCTGGCGGCGGGCCGGTTTCGCCAGTCAGTATAACCGGCGCCACATGACTGTTTTATGGGGGTGGCGTCGGCGCCGCTGCAATGTGTGATGCAAAGCACAGCTGGTGCGCCAGGCCGATTTAACTTGCATCCTGGATGCATATTTTTTAAGATGTCGCCACGATGCAACTGACCCGCTTTTCCGACTATGCACTGCGCCTGCTGATGTACGTCGCCCGTGGCGACGGCAGCCGGCCCATCACCATTGCGGAAGTGGGGCAGCAGTTCGATATCTCGCACAACCACCTGGTCAAGGTGGCGGCGCGGTTGTCGAAGCTGGGCTGGATCACCGCCACGCGCGGCCGCCACGGCGGGCTGCAGCTTGGGCCGGGTGCCGAACAGCTGACTATCGGCACGATCCTGCGCGAGCTGGAAGGCCACAAGGCCATCATCGACTGCGACAACCCGCCCTGTGCGCTGAACGGCAACTGCCGCCTGAAGCGCGCGCTGGACGTGGCCGAGCAGGCGTTCTACCGCGCGCTGGACGAGGTCACGCTGGCCGACGTCACCGGCAGCAAGACCGCCGAGTCGATCATCCAGCTGCATCGCGATTTCCTGAACCGGCGTTCGGCCTGAGTGGACGTAGTCCGCGCAGGCGCCGACGAGCGCCGGTTTTATTGTGCGATAAAACATGCATATAACATGCATGAATGAAACGGAGTGTTATTTGATGCTGTCCGCCGCTTCCCGCCCCTATATCGATGCGAGCGTCCCGGTGCTGCGCGAGCATGGCCTTGCCATCACCACCCACTTTTACCGCGAGATGTTCGCCGACCGGCCTGAACTCACGAATTTGTTCAACATGGGTAACCAGGCCAACGGCACCCAGCAGCAATCGCTGGCGTCGGCCGTGTTCGCCTACGCCGCCAATATCGACAATGGCGCCGCGCTGGCGCCGGTGGTCGACCGCATCGTGCACAAGCATGCGTCAGTGGGCCTGACCACCTCGCATTATCCGATCGTGGGTCGCCACTTGCTGGGCGCGATCAAGGCGGTGCTGGGCGATGCGGCCACGCCGCCGCTGATGGCTGCCTGGGACGAAGCCTACTGGCTGCTGGCCGGCGAGCTGATCGCCGCCGAGGCACGGCTGTACCAGCGCACCGGCGTTGCTGCCGGCGAGCTGACGGCGGTGCGCGTGGTGCGCCGCGAAGCGCAGGGCGAGCAGGTGGTGTCGCTGACGCTGGCCGCCGCCGACGGCGGCCCGCTGCGCGACTTCCGTCCCGGCCAGTACATCAGCGTCGAGGCGCATCTCGACAACGGCACGCGCCAGCTGCGCCAGTATTCGCTGTCGGGCGAGACCGGCCTGCCGACCTGGCGCATTTCGGTCAAGCGCGAAGCCGGCGACCAGTCGACGCCGGCCGGCGCGGTCTCCAACTGGCTGCATGCCAACGCGCAGGAAGGCACCGAGCTGAAGGTGAGCGCGCCGTTCGGCGACTTCACCCCGGCACTCGACTCCCATCGCCCGCTGGTGCTGCTGTCGGCCGGTATCGGCATCACGCCGATGCTGTCGGTGCTGCGCACGCTGGCCGCCCAGGGCTCGCAGCGTCCGATCCTGTTCGCCCACGCCGCCCGCAGCGGCCGCCACCATGCGCATCGCGCCGACCTGCAGTGGGCGCGCGAGCGGTTGCCGCAACTGGTGACGCATATCAGCTACGAAGCGCCCGAGGCCGCCGACGCCATCGGCAGCGACTACGACCACGCCGGCACCATGCCGATGGCCGAGTTGCTGGCGCGGCCGGAGCTGCAGCGCTTCATCGATGGCCGCTTCTACCTGTGCGGGCCGCTGGGCTTCATGCAGGCGCAGCGCCATGCGCTGGTCAGCGCCGGCGTGCCGGTGGCGCACATCGAGCGCGAAGTCTTCGGCCCGGACCTGCTCGACCACCTGCTCTGAGCCCGGCCAGCCGGGGGAGTGGCGACAGTGTCATGTGGCTCTGGTACGCTTGGCGCGATCGTTCATTTGCGTCAGGGGTACCGTTCCCGTGCAACTCTCCCTCCGGCCTGTCCTTCGCTTTAATGCCGCTGCGCCGTGGCTGCCGCGCCTGGCAGGCGTGGTGCTGTTTGTCGCGCTGTGCGCGCTGGCCACGTACTGGGCGCTGACCTTCAGCGCGATGCGCACCTTGCCGGTGCCGCAGAGCGCACGGGTTGCCCAGACCGAGGCGGTCGAGACCGGCGCCGTGGCGACGCTGTTCGGCGGCTCGGCCCAGGGCGGTCCGCGCGACGTGCAACTGCTCGGCGTGGTGGCCGAGGTCGATGGCGGCGCCGGCGCGGCGATCGTGTCGCTGGACGGCGGGCCGCCCAAGGCGGTGCGGTCCGGTGCTGAACTGTCGCAGCAGATCCGGCTGGTGGAGATCCGCCAGCGCTCGGTGGTGATCGAACGCAGCGGCGTGCGCCAGGAAATCGCATTGCCGGTGCAGCCGGGCGCCGCGCGCGCACCTGCCGCTGGTGCGCCGGCTCCCGCGCTGCCGACGCCGCCCGCTGGCGCCGCCGCGCCGATGGCGACGCCGATGCCGCCGCCGGCCCCACCGGCCCCACCGGCCCCGGTGACCAGCCAGCCGGCCCTACCGATCCAGCCGGCTCCGGGCCAGCCCCCGCAGGCGCAAATCCAGCCCCAGGTCCAGGCCCAACCCCAGGCGCAGCCTGCCGCACCGCACCAGCCCATGATGGCGCCGCCACCCAGCCAGGACGGGATGCTGGTCCCCAAGAATTGAGCTGGCAAGGCCGCAAATATTCGCGTCCCGTTGCGTTCCCTTACGGGGCGTGAGCCTTTCTGTGAGGCGGGTAACATCGTATTAAAAGCGCCAACCCCCCTGCATCGTCTGCGTTCTAATCCGTACATGCCAACGTGATGACAAGGAGCAAGACATGCAACGCAATCACAAGCAGCAGATCCTGAAGCAATTCCTGGCCGCCTCGGCCGCCTTGCTGGTTGCCGGCGGCGCCTTCGCCCAGGCCAGCGCGCCCGCTGCACCGGCCGGCAAGGCCGGCCCCGGCCACCACCATATGGGCCATGGCGGCGGCTGGATGAAGGCGGTCGATACCGACAACGATGGTGCCATCTCGAAGGCGGAGGCCGACGCCTACTTCAACAAGCTCGACACCAACCGCGACGGCAAGATCGACAAGGCCGAGATGGACGCGCACCGCAAGGCCGTCATGGCCGAGCGCCACGCCCGTATGCAGGCCGCCTTCGATGAGAAATTCAAGGCCGCCGATAAGAACGGCGACGGCGCCCTGACCAAGGCCGAGGCCAATGCCGGCATGCCGCGGCTGGCCAAGCGCTTCGACCAGCTCGACGCCAACCGCGACGCCAAGCTGACCCGTGACGAAATCCGCGCCGGCACGGAGAAGATGGACCGCGACCACCATCGCCGTGGCCCGCAGGGCCAGGGTGCTCCGGGCGGCCAGCCTGGGCCCGCGAACCCGTCTGCACCGGGGGCCCCGTCCAGTAGCGGCGGCTGATGCCGCCGCAGGACGGCCATGGCCGTCCTGCCTGAAACCGCTGTTCAGCGCGCGTGCCTGCCGGCCGCGCGCTTTTGCTTTGGCGCGGTCCGTCATTGCGTCGGAGCGCGCGTTGACCAGGAAGTATCTGACCCCGGCGGCAAACGCCCGTAGAATGCCGCTTCCCTGTGCGGCCGGCCTTGGCACCATCCTTGCCTTCTCCCGGTCGCCGCGGGCGCGGCCGCAACCCCCGCAGCCGTGCCACCAGACAGGTTGCCCAGCCCGACCGGCTGCAGCACGAGTGACCTAAAAGGCTGTCGATTCGTCGGGAATCCGGCCCTCAGCGGGCGCAATTACACAAAAAATTGCGTATTTGTGCACGGCTTGCTAAATTTGCGCAAAAAAATTGCCAATAAACATATTGCGGAGCAACAATATCGTGAGCAAGGTGGAGTTGGACAAGATCGACCGGAAGATCCTGGAAGTGCTGCAGACCAACGGCCGGTTGACCAACCTGGAGGTGGCCGAGCGCGTCAACCTGTCGCCCAGCCCCTGCCTGCGCCGCATCCGGCGGCTGGAGGAGATCGGCGTGATCCGGCAGTACGCGGCGCTGCTGGAGCCGAACAAGATCGGGCTCGGCCTGCTGGCCTATATCAATGTCCGGCTGGAGAAGCATGGCGGCGCGCCCAAGGGCAAGGCGCCGCTGGACCTGTTCCGCGCCTCCATCGCGGTCTGGCCAGAGGTGGCGGCATGCCATGCCATGACCGGCGAGATGGACCTGCTGCTCAAGGTCTACGTCGAGGACATGGAGCATTTCGCGCGCTTCATGCAGGAGCAGCTGCTGGCCCATCCGTCGGTGATCGACGTGCGCTCCAGCTTTGCGCTGGAAAGCATCAAGGACACCACGGCGCTGCCGGTCGGCGGCGCGGCCTGAGCGGTCCGGGGGCGCATGCAAAAACGGCGCATCTTGCGATGCGCCGTGGCGGCCGTGGGCGGCGAAGCGGGCGAGCAGCCCGCTCAGGCGGTGTGTTTTTGCGGCACCATGGAGCGCCAGAAGCGCAGGCCGAAGCGGCGTGCGTCGCGCAGGTTGCGGCGCACCGCGTAGTCGAGGTCGGCCATCTGTTCGTCCAGCGCCTCGGTCAGGCGGCTGACGGTGTCCGCCGGCGGCAGTTCCAGGTAGGCGTCGGCCTCGCCATAGGCGTACTGGACCTTCATGCCGGCTTTCTTGGCGATGTGCATCATCGCGGCGTTGCGCGACAGGCAGTGCATGTACAGCGTGCGCACGCTGGTGTTGCGGCCATGCATGGCCGCACGCTCGAACAGCGCGCTGCCGATACCGCGGCCGCGGGCGCTGCGCGACACCGACACACCGAACTCGGCCACGCGGCCCTGGGCATTGTCGCGCAGGTTGGCAAAGTGGCCCACGCCGATCAGCTCGAGCTTGTCGTCGTAGACGCCGAACACGGTGTCGTGGTCGAAGTCGATGCTGTCCACGTAGGCTTCGATCACGTGGTCGCCCACCGACTGGCCGAAACGGAGCAGGCGATCGTCCTCGCCCAGGGCGAGGAAATGCTTCAGCAAGCGCGAGCGATGATGGGCGGCCAGCTCGCGCACCAGAACGGTGGCACGGTGGGCGGCCTGCGTCGCTGCAGCTGCCTTGCGCAGATCTTCGTCGGTGAGTGCGCCGACAGCCTTGCTCAGTTCGAGCGGGTTCACGTTAAATCCTTCCTGGTGCAGTAACAAATAAAAATAGGCACTGCGGTGGTGTTTCGCCAGGCACTTTTTCCCTGGCTCGGTGCGAGATTCGGGGAAACACCATCTTGATGCAGCGTGAAAAGTATTGTAGTGGAATTGCCAGTCTGGCGTAAGCTTCCTGCGCCGCAGCAGCCGGCCGCGCCGCCACATCGCTTTGAAAAATGCAATAAAATCAATAGCCTAAGAAAATGTGATGAATTATTGCGCGACATCAACTGTGGATATGCTGCAACGCCGCAACCGGGCCATGCCCGCCACGATCCCGCCCGCCCTCGCCAAGCCGCCCCGTCTTCGATGACCGATTCTCCCATTGCAGTGATCTACGCGCATCCCACGCCCAGCCGATCGCGCGTCAACCGGCCCCTGGCCGACGCCCTGGCCTCATTGCCGCAGGTACAGGTACGCGATCTTTACCGTTCCTATGTCGATTACGACATCGATGTCGTCGCCGAGCAGCGCGTGCTGGCGGTCGCGGACACCGTCGTGTTGCAGTTTCCGGTGCGCTGGTACAGCGTCCCCGCGTTGTTAAAGCTATGGCTGGATGAGGTGCTAGAGCACGGGTGGGCCTACGGCCCAGGCGGCACGGCACTGCGCGGCAAGTCGATGCTGGCGGTGGTCAGTACCGGCGGCAGCGCCGATGCCTACGGCCCCGACGGCAACCATGGCCATCCGATCAGTGAATTCCTGTTGCCGCTGGAGCAGACCGCGCTCCTGTGCGGCATGAACTGGCTGCCGCCGGTTGTGCTGCATGACGCCGACAACGCCGATGCGCAGGCGCTGGCCGACCATATTGCGCACGTCTGCGGGCGCCTGGGTGCCGACGCCATGCCCGCGGAGGTGCGCGCATGAACCAGCATGACTTCCTGATTGCGCTGCTGGTGTTCCTGGTTGCGGCGGTGGTGGCGGTGCCGCTGGCGCGGCGCAGCGGCCTGGGCGCCGTGCTGGGCTACCTGCTGGCGGGCGCGGCGATCGGCCCGTTTGCGCTGCGCCTGGTTACCGACGTCGAGTCGATCCTGCATTTCTCCGAGTTCGGCGTGGTGCTGATGATGTTCGTCATCGGCCTGGAACTGGAGCCGCGCAAGCTATGGGCGTTGCGGCGGAGCATCTTCGGCTACGGTGGCGCCCAGCTTGCCGCCTGCGCGCTGGTGATCGGCGGTGCGGCGGCGCTGGCGGGTGCGTCGTGGCAGGTGGCGCTGGTCGCGGGCCTGGGCCTGGCGCTGTCGTCCACCGCGATCGCGCTGGCGACGCTGACCGAGCGCAACCTGTTTGGCACGCCGGCCGGCGCCGCCAGCTTCGGCATCCTGCTGTTCCAGGATATTGCGGCCATCCCGATGATCGCGCTGTTGCCGCTGCTCGCCGTCGAGGGCGCCGAAGGTGCCGGTGCGGGCGCCGCCGGCTGGATGGCCGGCGTGAAGGCGGTGGCGGTGATCGGCGCTGTGGTGGTCGGCGGCCGCTACCTGGTGCGGCCGGCGCTGCGCTTTATCGCGCGCACCGACATGCGCGAGATGTTCACCGCGTTTGCGCTGCTGCTGGTGGTCGGCATCGCGCTGATGATGGACGCGGTCGGGCTGTCGATGGCGCTGGGCACCTTCCTCGCCGGCGTGCTGCTGGCCGATTCGGAATACCGCCATGCGCTGGAGGCCGACCTGGAGCCGTTCAAGGGGCTGCTGCTGGGCCTGTTCTTCATGGCGGTCGGGATGTCGATCGACTTTGCCGTGCTGGCACGCTCGCCGGGGCTGGTGCTCGGCCTGGTGGTTGCCTTCGTTGTGGCCAAGACCGGCGTGCTGGTGCTGCTGGCGCGCAGGTTTGCTATTGCGCGCGGCCAGCGGCTGCTGTTTGCGCTGCTGATCTCGCAGGGCGGCGAGTTCGCCTTCGTGGTGTTCGGTGTCGCCGGCGGCGCGGGCCTGCTGCCGCGCGAGACCGAGGCGTTGCTGGTGCTGGTGGTGGCGCTGTCGATGGTGGCCACGCCGTTGCTGCTGCTCGCCTATGACCAGCTGGTGGCGCCGCGGCTGGGCCGCGCCAGGGCGCGGCCGGACGAGGCCATCACGCCGCAGGACAACCCGGTGCTGATCGCCGGCTTCGGCCGGTTCGGGCAGATCATCGGGCGGCTGCTGTACAGCCAGGGCATCGGCGTCACGGTGCTCGATCACGATCCGGACCAGATCGAGTTCCTGCGCCAGTACGGCTTCAAGATCTTCTATGGCGATGCCACGCGGCTGGACCTGCTGGAAGCCGCCGGTATCGCCCGCGCGCGCATTTTGGTGGTGGCAATCGACGGCATGGACGACAGCCTGCAACTGATCGACCGTGTGCGCGAGCGCTATCCGGAGTTGCCGATCTATGCGCGGGCGCGGCATGTGTCGCATATCTACCAGCTCAAGGACCGCGGCGTGCAATTGTTCGAGCGCGAGATGTTCGAGGGTTCGCTGAGGATGGGACGGAGTGTCCTGGAAGGGCTGGGCTTCGACCCGGCCGAGGCGCGCAACGTGGCGCTGCGCTTCCGGCGGCACAATATCCAGGCGATCGACCGCTTCTACCCGCACTACACCGACCAGAAGAAGCTGGTCTCGCTGGCGCGCCAGGCCCGCGACGAGCTGGAGGAAATGTTCAGGCAAGACCGCGAGCAGCGCCGGCAGCGCGAAGAGGCAGAGTGGACCTGACGATGGCGGGGGCAGGCCGGGGCGGGCCCGCCTTCGTCAGCGGATCGCGGCGGCGCGGCCCGGCAGCCCGCCTTCGAGGAGGTCGAGCACCGTCTCGGCAAAGTCGGCGTACGAAAGCCGTCCGCCCGGCTTGAGCCAGGTGAAGGTCCAGTTGATCATGCCGAACACGGTCATGGTCAGCGCGGTCTGGTTATCGCGCGTGACACGCTCCGGGTAGGCCCGGCGCAGCAGGCGCGAGAAGGCCGCCACCACGTCGCGCTCGCGGCCGAGGATCACGTCGCGCTGGCCTTCGGCGAGGAACTTGACGTCGTTGATCAGCGCGATATGGCGGGTCTGCGAGGTTTCGTACTCGGCCAGGAAGGCGCGGATCAGGTTGGCAAACGCGTCCTTGTCGGTGCGCGCGTGGCGCTCGGCGTCGGCTTCGACCTCGGTGACCAGCAGCATCAGCCGCCGCGTGTAGCGGTCCAGCAGGTCGAACAGGATCGCTTCCTTGCTCTCGTAATAGTGGTAGAGGCGCGCCTTGGACGTGCCGCAGGCGGCGGCCAGGTCGGCCATCGAGGTGCTGGGGTAGCTGCTGTTGGCGAAGGCAGCCGCGGCCAGGTCCAGGATCTGTTCGCGCTGCGCCTCGAAATCGGGTGCCTTGGTACGGGCCATGTGTATCGGGGTTACTCGCCACTGCCGCCGGCGCGGCGGCGCAGCTCGCAGGTCTCGAGCGAATCGGAGTTGCCGCGCAGCACCATCAGGCCCGAGGCGATCAGCTCGCGGCAGCGCCAGAACACGAACCAGTCGCTGGCCAGCAGGCCTTCGATCGCGCCCATCACGCTGCCCACCACCTGCACCGCGGGGGTCCATTCCGCCGGCGCGCGATCCATGATGATGTCGTCGATGGTGTGGTAGGCGGCGGGAACCAGCGTATTGCCCTTCCACAGGCGGACGTCGGCGTTCTCCTTGACGTTCTGCTGCCACTCGTAGCCGAGCCGTCCCAGCCGAAGCACCGAAACCGGCGCGATGGTGGAGAAGCGCCGCGCCAGCCGCGCCGGTGAATACATGCCGATGGCGGCCAGGTTGCCTTGCGCGGGCATCTCCAGCTCGCGCAGGTCCATCGCGACTTCATTGATCCGTTGCGGCGCCTGATACAGGTGGAACACAACCCGGCGCAGCATCAGCTGGTCGGCCGCGCTCTGGCCGTGCCAGATGGCTATTTCCAGTTCGTCCTGGCGCAGCCGCTGTAGCTGGTCCAGCGCCTGGCGCATCTCGGCGGCGAAATCGATGTCGGTGTGCGGGGCGACCCGCTGCCAGAAGCCGGAACGGATCAGCCCGGTGCTGTCGATGTCGGCCAGAGGCCCCACTGCCAGGTCGTCGCGCAGCACCACGACAGGGTCCGGCCGCGCGGCCTGCGCCAGCGCCTGGCGCAGGGTCGTGCCTGCTACATCACCGTTGACGACGTGGATATATTGCATGGCCGTGATTGTATATGGGTGGGACGGTTCGCTGGCACCGCGCGGCGCTGGCGCGACAGTCGGCGGGCGCCGCTGTGCAAGGCTGTGCGCCACCGCTGCCTATCGCCGCCGCAGCCCCCCTGCAAGCATCGCGCCAGGCCGCTGCCGGCCTGCCGCCATTGTAATCACGGCCCGGCCTGGCCAATCGCTGCGAGTGTCGGCCCGCGTACGCGCCGCTGGCCGTCCCCGCGCGGCGTACCCGGATCAGCGCTCGTCGTAGCTGACCACTACCCGAGGCGTCAGCGCGCGCGCCTGGCAGGTGAGCACGAAGCCCTTTTCCATCTCCCACGGCTCGAGCGTGTAGTTCTTCTCCATCTCGACCTGGCCCTCCAGCACCTTGGCGCGGCAGGTGCAACAGACGCCGCCCTTGCAGGCGTACGGCAGGTCGAGCCCGGCGGCCAGCGCGGTATCGAGCACGTTGGCGTCTTCCATCGGCAGGCGCATGCTGTGCTGCTTGCCGTCGAGCACGACCACCAGCTCGGCGGTGCCCGCATGGTCGGCATGCGCGTGCGACGGCTTGGGCCTGGCCTGCGCGAGCGGCACGCCGAAGCGCTCGGCGTGGATACGGTGCGGATCCACGCCAGCGTCGCGCAGCGCCGCCTCGGCTTCGTCGATCATCGACGCAGGCCCGCAGATGAAGGCCGCATCGATGTCGTCCACCGGGATCAGGGTCCGCAGGAAGGCGGTGACGCGGTCGTGGTCAACCCGGCCGTGCAGCAGGTCGACCTCCTGCGGCTGGCGCGACAGCACGTGGTACAGCGTGAAGCGCGACAGGTACTGGTTTTTCAGGTCTTCCAGTGCCTCGGAAAAGATGATGCTGTCGACATTGCGGTTGCCGTAGACCAGCGTGAAGCGGCTGCGCGGCTCGGCCTGCAGCGTGGTGCGAATCAGCGACAGCACCGGCGTGATGCCGCTGCCCGCGGCAAAGGCGACATAGTGGCGCGCCGCCGCAGGATCCAGCGGCACGTTGAAGCGGCCATCTGGCGTCATCACGTCGATCACCTGGCCGGGTGCGATGGTGTCGTGGAGATGGGACGAGAACAGCCCGTCCTCGACCAGCTTCACCGCCACGCGCAGCTCGCCTTGTGCGTCATAGTCCTGCACCGCCGAGCAGATCGAATACGAGCGCCGCAAGTCCTTGCCGTCGACCGGCGCCTTCAGCGTCAGGAACTGGCCCTGGGTGAAGCGGTAGGCGTCGCGCAGCGTTTCCGGCACCTCGAACGCGATCGAGATGGTGTCGGCAGTCTCGGGGCGCACCTGCGCCACGCGCAGCGGGTGGAACTGTGGGGTCATGGCAGCCTGGCTTCGGCCCGGCGGGGCTCAGTAGGGTTTGAAATAATCGAACGGCTCGCGGCAATCCAGGCAGCGGTACAGTGCCTTGCACGCCGTCGAGGCGAAGCGCGAGATTTCCTGCGTGTGCACGCTGCCGCAGCGCGGGCAGGCGACGCGGTCCGGGGCGCCGGCGCGCGCGGCACGCGGGACGAAGTGCAATGGTCGCGCCGTGGCTGGCGCGCCGCACTGGCCGGGCGGCGCGATGCCGAATTCGCGCAATCGCTCACGCGCGGCGGGGGTGATCCAGTCGGTGGTCCACGCCGGCGCCAGCACGGTGCGCAGGCGCCACGGTGCCAGGCCGGCGGCGTCGAGCGCATGGCCGATGTCCTCGGCGATCTGCGACATCGCCGGGCAGCCGGAGTAGGTGGGCGTGATGGTCACCTCCAGCGTGCCGTCGGCATCGGCGCTGATCCCGCGCAGGATGCCGAGGTCGCGGATCGACACCACCGGGATCTCCGGGTCGGGGACCGCTTCCAGCGCCGCCCATGCCTGCGCGACGCGCGCATCGGCGGCAGTGTTCGCTGGGCGGGGCAGGGTGGTGACGTTCATGCCAGTCATTCCTTTGCGGCGAAGCGGGCACTTACCATTGCGCGCCCGGATGGGCCCGCGCCAGCCCTTGCATCTCGCCCAGCAGGTAGCTCATGTGTTCAGAATGCACGCCGAGCTTGCCGGTGGAGACAAAGCTGCTCGCCGGCGGCAGCGCCAGCGTGGCGGCTTGCAGGGTCTCGGCGACGGTCGCGTCCCACGCAGTTCGCAGCGAAGCGGTGACGACGCCAATGCCCTGCGCAGCGGCTTCGGTTTCCACCGGGTCATCGGCAAAGCACTCATTCATATAGGGCAGCAGGTGGTCCAGGGCCCGCTGCATGCGGGCATGCGACGCTTCGGTGCCGTCGCCCAGGCGCACCACCCAGCCGGCGGCATGGTGCAGGTGGTAGCTCGCCTCCTTGACCGACTTGGCGGCGATGGCGGCGAGCTGCGCATCGCTGCTGGACTTCAGCGCTTGCCACAGCTCGACCATCAGCGCGCTGTACAGGAAGTTGCGCATGATGGTGACCGCGTAGTCGCGTTCCGCGGCGGCGGTGCCGGCCAGCGGGCCGCGGTGGGGCAGTTCCGCCAGCGTCCAGTTGCGGAAGTCGCGCTCGGCGCGCCAGTAGGCATAGTCGTCTTCATGCCGTGGCAGGCCGGTCAGCTCGCCTTCCAGTTCGCCGGCGCGCCCGTACAGCAGGCGTGCCTGGCCGATCAGGTCGAGGCTGATGTTGGCCAGCGCAATGTCTTCTTCCAGCACGGGGCCGTGGCCGCACCATTCGGCATTGCGCTGGCCGAGCACCAGCGCGTTGTCGGCCAGGCGCAGCACATAGCGCAGCGCGGCGGTGCGGGCCGGCGGCAAGTGATCCAGGGAAGCGGGTTGCGGGGACGCGGTCATCGTGCGTGGCCCTTACATATGGTTGACTTCGTCGGGCAGCTGGTAGAACGTCGGGTGCCGGTAGATCTTGTCGGCCATGGGGTCGAACAGTTCCGGCTTTTCCTCCGGCACGCTCGCCGTGATGGCGGCGGACGGCACTACCCAGATCGACACGCCTTCCTGGCGCCGCGTGTAGACATCGCGCGCCATGTGCAGCGCCTGCTGCGCGTCGGCGGCGTGCAGGCTGCCGCAGTGTTTGTGCTCCAGGCCTTGCTTGCTGCGCACGAACACCTCCCACAGCGGCCATTCCTTGCGGTTCATCGTTGTCTCCTCAGTCCTTGCGTGCTGGCTGCGGTTTGGGTTCAAGCAGGGATCAGGCAGCCGCGCGGCGCTCGCCCGCTTCGCGCTCGGCCTGCTTGGCCGCGTGGGCCAGTGCGGCTTCGCGGACCCAGGCGCCGTCCTCGTGCGCCTTGACGCGCGTGGCCAGGCGCTCCCGGTTGCAGGGGCCGTCGCCGTTGATTACGCGCCAGAACTCGTCCCAATCCAGCGGGCTGTAGTCATAGTGGGCGCGCTCGGCGTTCCATTGCAGTCCCGGGTCGGGCAGGGTCACGCCCAGTACCCGCGCCTGTTCCACCGTGGCATCGACGAACTTCTGGCGCAGGTCGTCATTCGAGATGCGCTTGATGCCCCAGGCCATGGTCTGCGCGCTGTTGGTGGAGGCCGCATCGGGCGGGCCGAACATCATCAGCACCGGGAACCACCAGCGGTTGACCGCGTCCTGCACCATCTCGCGCTGGGCGTCGGTGCCGCGCATCATCGCCAGCAGCGCGTCGAATCCCTGGCGTTGGTGAAACGACTCTTCCTTGCAGATGCGGATCATGGCGCGCGCATACGGGCCATACGAGCAGCGGCACAGCGGGATCTGGTTCATGATCGCCGCGCCGTCCACCAGCCAGCCGATCACGCCCACGTCGGCCCAGGTCAGCGTCGGGTAGTTGAAGATGGACGAGTACTTGGCCTTGCCGCTGTGCAGCGCGTCGACCAGCTCGTCGCGCGAAGCATCCAGCGTTTCGGCCGCGGAGTAGAGGTACAGGCCGTGGCCGCCTTCGTCCTGCACCTTGGCCAGCAGGATCGCCTTGCGCTTGAGTGACGGTGCGCGGCTGATCCAGTTGCCCTCGGGCAGCATGCCGACAATCTCGGAATGCGCGTGCTGGGAAATCTGCCGCACCAGTGTCTTGCGGTAGGCCGCCGGCATCCAGTCCTGCGGCTCGATCTTGCCGTCGGCGGACACGCGCGCGTCAAAAGCGGCCTGGCGGGCCTCATCGTCCTGAGGGTCCTGAGGGGCAGCGATCTGGGCGGAGTCAGCTTGGCCGGGAACGTCCAGGCTTTGGGTGTACATAGCGCCTCCTCTGGCGGGGGGCCGCGGCTGGGTGGGTGACCGTTGGTGCGGCGGCTGGCCCTATTATATATAAGCCGACCGGTCGGTCAATTTAAGCCGCACCGGGTTTGTGTTGGTCGTCGCCGGGGCAGCGACATCACGTGACGGCCGGGGCACGTGTAGTATCAGAGACGGAACGGCCTCGTGCTGTCCAACCCTTATTCCCTTTGTCTACGGAGGTAACGCAAATGGCAAGCGCGGCATACAGCAAGATCGTGGTGGCGGTGGATGGCAGCAGCACGTCCGGACTGGCACTGGCCGAAGCCATCCGCGTAGCGGCGCCGGGCGGTGCCACGGTGCTGGCGCTCTATGTCGTCGACACGGGTACGCCGATGTTCGACGTGGGCTACTACGATCCGAGCCAGCTGCAGAAGGCATTCGAGGAAAGCGGCCAACGCGCGCTGCAGGACGCCGCGCAGCAACTGTCAGCGGCCGGCGTGCCGCATGAAACCCGGCTGGTCACCGAGGCGCCGGTGCCCGGCGATATCGGTGCATCGATCAACGAAGCCGCGCGTCAGTGGGGGGCGGACCTGCTGGTAATCGGCACGCACGGGCGGCGGGGTGTGCGCCGGCTGGTGCTGGGCAGCGTGGCGGAAGCGGTGATCCGGCAGTCGACTACGCCGGTGCTGCTGGTGCGCGGCGAAGCCAAGGCCGACTAAGCATGCGAAAGACGCCGGACTGGCCCGGCGTCTCGGTTTGGACGCGGTCGTCAATCGCGACAGGGGTCATCCGGCGAAGCGGAAATGGCCGCTGCGCAGCACGATCTCGCGCGCCTGGGTCAGCTCGAACAGGCTTTCGGCGAGGCTTTCGATGCGCTGGCGATTACTGGTGAAGGCGGCAACCAGGTCTTCCTCGCGCGGCGAGCGCGCACCGAAGTGGGCCTCAAGGGCTTCCGCGGTGACGGAATACTGAGTCGGACTGCCATTGACCGTAGCGGGGCAGGACAGCGTGAGGCTGGCTGCGCAGTAGGTCGGGACGCTGCGAGGGAACGTGATCTCAGGCATGGCGTGCCTCGTGCTGGCGACGGACGTATTCAATCATTCTAGGTCACCACGGCCTGCCGTAAAGGGTCCGGAAAGGACTTCGGCGCACCGATTGCCGATGCCATATGGCGCCTGGCTGGCGTCACCAATGCGTTGCCACTCTGCAACATGGATGTTGCAATGCAGCAAAGAAGGGCGAGTAACCGCGCTTCCATGCGATCCCCTGCTCGGGCGCAACAAAAGACTTCTGTGCTGCGCCATGGTCAAGGTGTAGCCCTTGCCAGGGCTTGGCGTGCAACGGGTGTTGCAATGGCCGGCATCAGGGCAAAAAAAACCCACGCAGGTTGTGCGTGGGTTGGAATCCACCGAGGTGGTGGAGGAGACAGACTTCACTATACATGGTTTGTTGCGTCGCACCAAGTGCAGTTGTGTCAATGTCTTGCGATGCGCACAATGCTGTTGTGTGGGTACAACAAAAAATCGAAATGCTGCCCTAGCGGAATAGATAAGCGGCGCCAACAGCACAAAAAATACCGGCAGCATCTGCAACCAGGGCGCAGCCCAGCGCGTGCCGCGTATTTCGCACATTGATGCTGCCGAAGTAGACCGCCAACACATAGAAAGTAGTTTCCGTCGACCCCTGAATGATGGCCGCAAGGCGACCCTGGAACGAGTCGACTCCATAAGTCGTCATCACATCGACCATCAACCCGCGCGCACCGGCGCCTGACAGGATCTTCATCAGGCCCACCGGCAGGGCCGGGACAAAATCGGTATTGATGCCGAGATGCGCAAAGCCCAGCGTCAGCCAGCCCATCAGCACGTCCATGCACCCGGTCGCCCGGAACAAGCCGATCGCAACCAGGATGGCGACAAGATAAGGAATGATCTGCACGGCCACGCCGAAGCCTTCCTTGGCGCCATCGATAAAGGCTTCGTAGACGTTGACCCGCCGCAGGGCACCGCAGGCCAGGAACAGCGTGATAAGCGACAGGATGACGCCCGCGCCCGCCAATGCCGTCACGCTGCCGACCTGCTCGGGCGGCGCATGCTTCAGCCAGGCGAACATGCCGCCGAGCGCCGCGGCAGCCATGCCGAATGCGGCCAGCACCGCGGGCCGCAGCAGATTGAGCCGCTGTACCCAGGCGACGGCCAGCAGGCCGGCAAGGCACGAGCCACCGGTAGCCAGCAGCGTCGGCAGGAAAATATCTGCCGCATTGAAGCCCACCAGCCCCTGCTTGACGGCGATTGCCTGTCGGATCGCGATGACCGAGGTCGGGATCAAAGTCAGCCCGGCCGTATTCAGCACGATGAACATGATCTGCGCGTCGGTGGCCACGTCCGGGCGACGGTTCAGCGTCTGCAGCTCGCGCATGGCATTCAGCCCGAGAGGCGTCGCGGCGTTATCCAGGCCCAGCAGGTTGGCCGACACGTTCATCATCATGGCGCCTTGCGCCGGATGGCCCTGCGGCACGCCGGGAAAGAAATGTCGCAACAACGGGTTCACCAGCCGGGCAAAGGCGTCGACGACTCCGGCGCGTTCGCCTATGCGCATGATGCCCAGCCACAGGCTCATCACGCCCGCCAGCCCTAGTGCAATTTCGAAGGCTGTGCGGGCGCTGTCGAACAGGCTCGACAGCATGGCGGGGAAGACGGCCAGGTCGCCGCTGGCGAGGCGGAAGCATGCGGCGACAAAGGAAACCAGAAAAAAACCGAGCCAGACAACGTTCAGGGCCATCGGATTGCGCAAGCAAAAAGGTCAAGGCGGAACTCTCCCGCCGGGCAGGGGCGGCTCAACCGATCTTGGCGCCGCGCTCGGCCAGCAGTTCGCGCAGCACCGACCTGTGGCAGTGCGCTTCGTCTTCGCAATAGCAGCCAAGTGAGAAATTGGTCTGGTGCGACAGCGCAGCCAGCAGGTCGAGCGTGCGGCTGCGCTCCGGCTCGGCCATTTCCTTGCGGAAATGCCGGACGAATGCTCGCCATGCCTTGTCGTCAGCCGCGCCCTGCGCCTGCGCAACCAGTTCTGGGGTAGGGGACAGGTCGGGGTACCAGACGTCGTAGTAGTCACGGCTGGCGAACTCGGACTTGGGCACGCCGCGTGGCGGCCGCCGCACAGTACCGATACGCAGTCCTTCGTCAGCTGCGCGTGGCGTTCCCAGTCTTACGATTCGGATGGTCATGGAGGATCCCGCGTTCCGGACTGCCCGCGCGACTGCGCCAGGCTGAAGCCCAGATCATGAATCAACGGGTCGTGCATGACAAACATCTGCACCTTTCTGTGACATCCCTACCCTATAAGTAGAAGAGGGCGCTGGCGCCGCCAGAAAAGAGCGGTTTGCGTTATTTTTAGGCTGGATCCGAATTATTTCCGGAAACCTCTTGCCAAGCACCTCCGGGTCCCTTAATATTCGCCCCCTCGCAACACAACGCGGCGCTGCAAAGCAGACGCAGCAAGGGTTGCGGGGTCGACCGCAAGGTTGGCGCAGCGAAGTTTGCAGCGCTGGCCGCAGCAAAAAAAGATTGCTGCAACGGTTGACGAAACGAAGAAAGCTCTGCATAATCTCGTTTCTCTGCTGCAGACAACGCAGCGCGCTGAACGGCAAAGCCGGGAAGCGAAGTTCTTTAACAAACAAACAACCGATAAGTGTGGGCGCTGGGTAGCGGACGCCGCTGTCTTCGGACAGTGTTGCTTCACAAGTTATACAGTGCTCGCACAGCAAAACGTGACTG
>NZ_SMNY01000047.1:0-32109 GCF_004353535.1 Cupriavidus sp. L7L | reverse complement strand
GTTCCAGGCGCCTTGGCTTTCGACACCCAATTCGTCAACGTGCCCTTCGGAATCCCCAGGCGCTGCGCGGCCGACTGCAGCGTCAGTCCCTGCTCCAGCACCAGTCTCACGGCCTCTGCCTGAAACTCTTCCCCGTACGTCTGTCTTGCCTTGCTCATCTGTGCACACTCCTGATCCACGATCTTAATCTAAGGACCAAGCGTGTCCGCCTCGATCAGGCTACCTCACGTCTCCAAAGGCTGAAGCGTTCGACCGCGTACGGGTGCGAATCGATCTGTGGGACTTTGCGGCCGGAAACGATCGAAGCGAGAAGCTTCGCAGAGACGGCCGCCAGCGTCAGTCCGTTATGTCCGTGGCCGAAGGAGTAGTAAAGATTGGCATGCCGGGAGGCACGGCCAATCGCAGGTAAGCCGTCCGGCAAAGAAGGTCGGACTCCCATCCAGCGAACGGCACCCTCTCGACTCAGACCGGGGAAGTATGGTGTGGCAAGCTTGAAGAGCATGTCTGACCTTGCGGCATTCATCGGCGCATCGGCAGGGGCGAACTCTGCTGTGCCAGCGAGACGCAGGCCATCTGCCATCGGAGTCGCGACAAAGTAAGCTTCCGCAATGGAAACAGGACGGCCCAGGCTGACGCTCGGCATCGGAAGCATAAGGTGATAACCACGCTCGGAAATGAGCGGCGCACTGTAGCCAAGAGGACGCATCAGCGCGTCCGAGCGCCGACCGGCGCATACGACAACCAAATCGGTGTCCAGGGAGCCAATGTCCGAATCCAACCGCCACCGTCCCGCTGCAGTCGGAGCCATTCGATGGATGGAAGCCTTGATGAAACGACAACCAGCTTCTTGAAGCCGCTGAGCGAACATCTCGCCCAGCCGTCGCGGTCCCAAACATCTACCCGAGTTGGGATAGAACAGCGCTCCCTGAATGTCACGAGAGATTGCTGGCTCGAGTTCCAATGCCTGCTCTTTCGATATCCGCTCGACCGCTACGTGATGCTGCTGCAGCGCGGGAATCTTCGCCGACCGGGCTTCAAGCGTCTCCAGTTTCTTACAGATGGCCAATGCGCCGCGGCGCTCCATCAGATGAGATGCGCTGGCTTCGCGCAAGAGCGAATCGTAGCTTTCGATCGCCGGACGAATTAGGGCCGACATCGCTTCGACAGTTTTCGAAAGCTGTTCCGGACGCAAGGCCAGCGCCGCCCGTATGCCCCAAGGCAAGAAGCGTGGAATATACGACGCGTGGATGGTCAAGGGGCCAAGAGGGTCTTTGAGCAGCGCCGGCAGTTTTTTGAGACTTTCGGTCGAGTTCGACGGGAAGATGTTGGCTTCGCTCAGGTAGCCAGCGTTGCCAGCAGAGCACCCGCTTGCTGGTTCATTGGGGTCTATGATTTGCACTGCAAATCCGTCCATGCGGAGCTGCAGTGCAGTCGCCAGGCCTACGATCCCGGCGCCCACAACAGTGACTTGATTCATGCTAGTTTGGAAAGGGCAAAGGCGCCCATAGGCGCCCAGAATTACTGAGTCTTCAACTCGGCACTGACCTGACTAATCGGTGTCAGCCGCTTGTCGCGCTTGATGTTGTACGCCGTGCCAGATCCCAGCCATTTGTTCCAGATCCGGTCCATCTCTCCGCTGGCCTCCATTTGGACGAGTACCTTGTTGACCGCCGCAACGAAAGCCGGCTCGCCTTTGCGAACGCCGAGCCCGTTCGGTTCCCAGCCCAACGCCTCGTCCAGATAACGGAAGGCACCCGCACCAGCCGCCATCAGCTTGGCACCTGACGTTTGTGTGATGCCCTCACCGTCGATCTTTCCCTGCTTGAGCGCTGTGAACACGGCGGGCGTATCGCGGAATGTGATGGCCTGGACTTCAGGAAACCGCTTGCGCAGCCAATGCTCCGGGGTCGATCCTGACGACATCCCTACCTTCTTGCCGTTTAGATCAGTGATCTTCTTATACGGGGACTCGGTTGCCACCATGATGCGGATGGGCACCTGGAAATGCGAGTCCGTGTAGTCGATCTGCTTCGCGCGCTCTTCGGTGTACCCCAGGACAGCAGAAAGAATATCGACACGTCCAAGCGTTAGCTCCGGAATACGCGCTTCCAGCGCGATCGACTTCTGCTCTAGCTGAACGCCCAAGCCCTTCGCCACCGCCTCACAAACATCCACATCGAAGCCGACAACCTTCCTGCTTTTCAGGTCAAGGTACCCCATCGGTTCGATGGTATTCATCGTGCCGCACACGAGCGTGCCGCGGGCCTTTACTTCGGCCAGCAAATCGGCTTGTGCGGTGCCTGCAATGCCCATCGCCAAGACTCCGGCGACTGCTGCGCGCAGCAAACCGAACTTCAGAACAGCTTCACTCTTTCGTGCATCAGCCATGCTAGCTCCCACAAAAAAAGAAGACACGCCCATCGCGTCTTTCATTTTCATAATGGCATTATGATTGCAATACTGATGCCAGGAAGACTCGCTGATGCGTGACTGCATCGCAATAGGTAGTTGCGCTAGGCTTGTGCGGCAGGCGGCGTCTTGTCGCTTGGGGTGGGCGAAATCGGTGCGCGACGCACCTGGATGGTTCATTACAAAGCGCCCGTACGAGCGCGACGCGACGGCCCTGCGCTGTAGAGTCAGCGGGCCAGAAGGGAAAAAAGGGCGGCTAGTGGCCGCCCTTTGGGATGGAGATAAAACTTTACTGCGTTATACGCTAGCGCCTAGGGACTTCGAGAGTTCCTTAGCGGAATCAAACAACAGGTTTTGGGTAGCTTTGACGGCCGGATCGAAACGGCCAACAGGTCCCGAGATCGTCAATGCACCAGCAAGCGTGTTGCCGTGCCGCAGCACGGGTGCCGACATCGACGAAGTCAATTGCTGCCCGGCCGTGACGGGATTGACCTTGCGGGCAGAAGTGAAGATGCAGTTCTTGACAGACCATGCGAAATCAACGGGTGTCGAAAAGATCCGCAATACCTCGGCGGTTGCCGTGTCATCCATCGGCAACCTCGTTCCCGGGGCAATGCTCGCCTTCAGGTGCTGCGGTGAGTCCTTCCTCAACAGACAGATACGACTGTCGCCCTCGCGAATGTAGAAGGATGCGCTCTCCTCCGTTTCACGCATGAGCGCCTCCAGCACGGGCATGACATGCTCCGAGAGGTTAAATGTCTGCTCGTAGCGGATACCAAGTTCGAAAACGCGAGCCCCAAGTTGATAGCGGCCGTCTGGCCGCTTGACAACATAATTCATGGGTTCAAGCGAGAGCATGTAGCGCAGGATGACGCTCTTGAACAGCCCTGTCTCGCTTTCCAGGTCGGAAAGGGTCAACGGGCCTTCGTGCTGCAGGAAGGCATCCAAGATGGAAAGTGTTCGGCCGACCGCATTGACTGAGCGGTCCACGTCGGTTGTCTTCTGCCTGGCCATCTGCCTTCCCTTTCTCCCAAGGTGCCCGGACCGACCGAGGCCCGCGGCTCAAAATAATTGCAAGGCGCACATGTTACAGCAACGCCGGAGGCTGCCGCCGTTCCGGCACCGAGCCAGGCCCTCAAAGAAAAGTGCCGTCGCTGACGTATTCATAATATCATTATGAATCTACAATGCGTGAATGTGAGCACAACGCCACTTCCGTCAGCGGATTGGCATTGGCCCCGCATAGCCAATGACCGCACTCAAGTCTGCCTCTTCAGGCCCCTTTCCCGCTCTCGCTGAACCAGCAATTCGACGTTACCTATGTGGCCAGACGGCCTCCGTCATGGGGAGCTGGACGCAAAATATCACGCTGAACCTGCTGCTTTGGGAACAGACGCATGCAGCTTGGCAGTTAGGTCTGTTGAATTTCTTGCTCTACGGGCCTGCTTTGTTTGTAGCGCCGATTTTTGGGTCTCGGCTCAATCCGACGGCAGCACGTGTTACAGCCTTGCGCATTCTCTTTTGCGCGCTGTTCCTCGCTGCCTGTCTCTTGGCCGCAAATCTTGCAGGATGGCTTCGCGAGGAATTGGTCATCGGCGCGTCGCTTGTTTGCGGCGTCCTTAGCGCTATGGAAATGCCTTCCCGTCAATTGCTGTTGACCACCACGCTGCAAGACAAGAGCTCTCTGCCAAGCGTGATTGCTCTTAACACTCTCGTCTTCAACGTTGGCCGCATGGTGGGGCCAGTCATTGCCTCATACGCTTTCCTGCGACTTGGAGCAACTGGTGGATTCGCGCTGAACATTGTCGGACTCGCCACAATGCTGCTGTGTATCGGGTCGTTGCCCACCGCTGAGCAGGCCTTAGCCCCGAAGAAAAGCGCAGGTTTGCGCATGGCGGTGGCATATGCGCGCGGCAATAAGATCGCTCGGCAGTGTTTGCCCACCCTGGCGGTCCTGGGGCTTCTGGGCGGGTCTTACCAGACGCTAATACCAGTGCTGGCAGCCCATCGGTTCGGCAATGCAGCGAAGTTCACTGGCGTCTTTTTTTCTTGCGCTGGCGCCGGGGCAATGATGGCAGCCCTACTGCTGTCTTCCCGGTTGCTTAGCCCGCGCAGCTCGATGCGCATACGCGCAGCAGCACCATGGCTGACGGTGATGGCCCTGGCTGGCGTTTCGTTGGCTTCTTCGCCCTGGCTGGCTGGCGCGTGTTTTGCTGGACTCGGTCTGGCTCTCACATTCTTCGCCACGACCACAAACTCAACACTACAGCGGGATTGCCCAAATGAATTGCGCGGGGGAATCGTCGGACTTTATGGAATGGCCTATCTCGGCACCATGCCGTTGGGCCATTTGCTGATGGGCAATATCGCAAACTTTGTCGGCGAGCAAATCGCTTTTGGCCTGATGGCGTGTGGGCTAGCGGTGTGTCTCACTACACTGCACATCTGGATCGCCGGCGTCTCGCCTACAAACGCCAGCTAGCCAACACAACATAATGCCAATGGTGTAATAGCTTCACCGCAAACTGACAAAGCGGCAAGCACAGCTCGCCGCTTGCTACCACACCGCTATTCTAGGTGGGCTTCCCGAACGACGCCTGGAAGCTACGCGTCAACCCTTGTAGCTGGGGTCGATACGATCGAGCTTGCGCAACATCGCCGGCCACTCCATCACCCCAAAGGGACGCCGCGTCCCGGGCAAGTAGTTCTTCCGCGTATCTTCAACGATTTCAGCCGGCACGGTCGTGAGCGGTTGACCGCATGCGAGAGCTGCAATTTGCGCCTTGCAAACTTGCTCGAAGCGATGCATGGCGTTGAAGGCTTCCGCAGTGGTAGTCGTGGCCACCAGGAGGCCATGATTCCTTAGGACCAGGTAGTTCTCATCGCCCATATCGCGCAGTAGCGATTCCTTTTCTCGCTCATCCAGCACGATGCCCTCGAACGCGTGATAGGCAGCGCTCGAAAAACGCATTGACGTCTGCGTCAGGGGAAGAATTCCAGAGGCCAACGTCGAGACCGCCATACCCGCTACGGTATGTGTGTGCGCTACGCAGCCAACATCCGGCCTGGCGGCGTGGATCGCGCTATGAATCACATAGCCGGCGCGATTAACCCCATACTTCAAATCACCGAAGTCGGGGCTGAAGAGGATCTCGCCACTTTCGTCGACCTTGATCAGGGACGAGGCGGTGATTTCTTCGTAGAGCATGCCATATGGGTTGATCAGAAAGGCGTTTTCTCCCGGAACGCGAGCAGAGATATGGTTCGCTGTGAGGTCGGAAAGGCCGTAGAGGTCGAAAAGCCGATAGCACGCGGCCAGATCCACACGTGCCTTCCATTCTTCGGGCGACACTTGGTCGCGAAGCGATGGCAGTTTCAGATCGGACGAGGACATGTGTTCTCCTAACGATGTAAGTTACGCAACTGTGTTTCGAAGAGTCAGCCCATCACGCCAACGGGTGAGATTGTCGAGGAATATCTCCCCTACCTCTGCATAGTGTCCCGTCGTGTGACCAGCCGTATGGGGGGCGATCATTACAGTCGGAAGAGTCCAGAGTGCCGAATCGGGACTCAAAGGCTCCTTCTCAAATACGTCAAGAAACGCCCCGCCGAGATGCCCGTCTTGCAGGCACTGGATCAGGTCGCTCTCAACGACAACTTCGCCTCGCGACACATTGACGAGTATCGAACCTGCGGGCAACAAAGCAAGTGTCTTGCGGTTCAGCAATCCGCGTGTGATATCCGTCAGCGGGCAGGCAAGAACAACTACCGAAACCTTCGGGAGCACGCTCTCGAGTTCCGCAAAGCTAACAGTCTCGGCGAGTCCTGGAACGCTTCTGATGCGGCGGCTCATGCCGATGACGTGCATGCCGATAGCGTCCAGCAGGCGCGCCACTTCGAGTCCGATAGGGCCCAGTCCGACAACTGCGGCGGTTTGCCGTTTCAGGTCGTGAGGCGCTCGTTCCCCCAGTAACGGCTCCCAGCTCTTCCGACGCTGCGCATCCATGAGCTGTGGTAGCCGACGGGCGATAGCCAGCACCCCGAGAAACGCCATCTGAGCAACGGCGCCAGCATTCGCTCCGGAAGCCGTAGTAACCGTCACGCCACGCTGTCTCAATTCGGCGTAGATGGGGCGATCCGCTCCCGCCGCATGCGACTGCAACCAGCTTAGCTTTGCCGATGCGCGCATCGCATCGTAGAACTCGACCAGCGACGGTGCCAGTTGGGTCTTGCCGGAATTGCCAGTCACGTCTCGTGTCAGGAATGCGACATTCGCGCTGTCTACCGGGCCACTATTGAGCACCGCCCTGGGCGTCACAAACCGGTGCGGCAACTCTTTGAGTACCGCGCTTATGCGTGCACCGAACGCTTCCCGGGCAACTTCCGACATCATGAGCGTCAGCGAGACTTCATTGGTCATCTCGTTCGTCCTTGTTCAGGTCGCTACTCTATCGAAGAGAACCAGCGCAGAAGTAGCTGGTTCACTTCTTGGGGCCTTTCATATTGAACCCAGTGGCCGGCTCCCGGAATCAGACACCAGTCGCGATAGGGCGCATCAGCGGAAAGCTGTGA
This sequence comes from Cupriavidus sp. L7L, assembly GCF_004353535.1. NCBI lineage: Bacteria > Pseudomonadati > Pseudomonadota > Betaproteobacteria > Burkholderiales > Burkholderiaceae > Cupriavidus > Cupriavidus sp. L7L. The sequence continues at coordinate 25,128 of NZ_SMNY01000047.1, read as the reverse complement.
TGCCGCATCGAGCGGAATTGCTGTCACATCATGCTCGCCCCACACGAATAGCGTCGGCCGGTGGAAACGACTAAGGGATTCCGCCAAGCTTCCTTGTCTGGATAACGCTTTACTGCGAAAACGCGTCGCCCGGCAGGCTCGCTCATGCACTAGCATCGCCGTCGGATCGATACTGTGATGGTCGTAAAGCATGAGCGCGGCGAGGTTGTGCCGCAACGCTTGCGTCGCTTCCTCGGGGTTGTCGCTGCGCCAGTCCTTCATCGCGATCGTCTGCCGACGCGGACCTCCGTGCCCGGCTGGCCCAAGAAGCGCGAGCTTTGATACGTTGCCGCAGCGGGCCGCCACGTTGGCCGCGACAAGCCCGCCAAATGAAAATCCCGCGAGCTGGATAGGGTCGCCTTGGATCCCAATGCGCTCCACACAGGCGCACACCGCCGACACAAGGTGCTCTAATCGGTCAGCGGCGTGCGGATCGCCCGACAATGAGTCGGAGTCGCCAAAGCCAGGTAGATCTGCCACCCAAAGCTCGTGGTGCGCCATCAGTGGCTCGATATTCCGAATCCAATGCAGCCAGCTACCGTGGCCGCCATGCAAAAGCACCAGCGGCCGCCCCTTGCCGAACCGCCGCCAGACGACGTCTCGATCCTGCACGCGGAACCGGTAAAGCTGCCCGAGCGACTCGATCCGAGTAATCAAGGCGCTCGGATCGATCGCAGGAGTGGAGTCGACTTTGGTTGTCACGAGCGAAGAACTAGAGCATCAACCGCAACGACGCCCTGCCCCTCCGGCAGAACCATCATTGGATTCACTTCAGCTTCAATGATGTTCAGCTCTGGCTTGACCGCGAGCTGCGATAACGCAGACACGGCTTGTGCCAATGCATCCAGATCGCCCCGCTGGCGCCCGCGAAGTCCCGACACCGTTTTCAAGGCCTTGACTTCGGCAATCATGTCCTTCGCCGTACCCACACTTACTGGAGCCAAGCGAATGCTGCGATCTCGGGCCACTTCGGCCCAGATTCCGCCGGCTGCCAGCATAATGATCGGACCCGCTTCGGGGTCGATGCGATACCCAATAAGAACCTCGGTAAGCCCCTTCGTCATTGGCTGGACTAGCACTTCTTCGCAACGCTTCCCCTGCGCACGTTCGGCGAGGTTGGTACGCAACGTCGCAAGCGCCTTCTCCAGACCGGCCTGATCCTGAATACCAAGGACCACGCCACCAACCTCGGTCTTGTGAGGAATTTCTTCCGAGCACACTTTGGCGACCACGGGAAAGTCAAACGAGAGCGCCGTGGCAGGGCCTTGCAGGGGCATGGTGACCGCAGGGGCATGGGGCACGCCGATGCAGTCGAGAACCTCGTAGGCCTGGGACTCACTCAGCGTACGAGTATCAGTCGTCGACGCTTTCACGCTCGGCTGAGCGCCAGGCGCACGTCGCGCAAACAGCGATGCGATAGCGTCGGCGCAGGCTTCCGGGGAACGGAAACACGGAATGCCAGCCGCGGTCAGGGACGCCAGCGCTTCAGGCGCATCCGGCACTAACATCGCTGCGAGCGGCTTGGAGCTTGTCGCGCTGTCGATGATCGGCTTAACGGCAAGCTGAGGTTGGAATCGGGCCGACGAGCCGACGACAGCAAGTACCAAGTCGAACTCCGGCGCTTCAAACATGATATCCAATGCGCCTTTCATGACGCTATAGTTGGTACCAGCCAGCGTCAGGTCAAGCACTCGACCCGGCGAGACAGCAATGCCCGCCGCCTCCAGCTTCGCAAGTGTCTCCGCCGAAGCCGGTTCCACCACGACATCGCGGATTCCGAGCTGGTCAACCGCCATGGCAGCACCGCCACCGGTCGTTGTCACCACCCCAACGCGCTTGACCGTCCCGGCGCTCCCGGTCAGAGGAATCCGCTCGGCAAGAGGGAAAGTTTCCAGCAACGCCTCCAAGACGCCGACGCGAGCAATACCGAGATCCTTGAGGAAGGCATCGGCGATATCATCCTCGCCAGCAAGCGCCCCGGTATGCGTCGCCGCCATTTCGGCCGCAGCCGCAGACCGGCCAAGCTTGTACGCGATGACCGGCTTACCCCGCTTCGCGGCTTCGACGGCAAACGCACGCAGCTTGTCGCCGTGTCGCAGGCTCTCAAGGAACAGCAGATAGCCACCGATTTTCGGGTCATCGAGCGTGGCGGCGCAGATTTCTCCAACACAAAGATCGGCTTCACCGCCCACCGACACCAGACCAGCAAAGCCGACGCCGCGTGCCTTGCCACGCGACACCAGCGACCCAATCATGCTACCGCTGTGACTTGCCACGAACACACGTCCCTGAGGAAGCTCGGGCTCGGCAAAGGCGGCATTGGCGGTGAGGACGAGTCCAGACCGCGGATTGACGACACCCAAACTGCTCGGACCGAGAATCCGCAGCCCCGTGGTCCGGCTGAGCTCAGCCAGGGCGGCTTCCCTCTCTGCACCTTCCGGGCCAGATTCGGAAAAGCCGCTGGCTAGAATAGTCACCACCTTCACGCCGATTCGCGCGCATTCTTGCGCAGCATCGAGCACCGTATGGGTTGGCGTCAGGATGAAGACGTGTTCCGGGACCTCGGGCAGCTCTGCCAAGCTCGGATACGCAGTCTCACCTTGCACAGTATGACGATTCGGATTGACCGGGTAGACCTTGCCTTGGAAGCCCGCAGCACGCAGGAACTTGAGCGGCCGGCCAGCGGTCTTGGCAGTGTCGTCCGATGCACCGTACAGTGCAACGCTGCGCGGGGCCAGCAGAGCCTGTGCGAGAGAAGCATCCGGCTGAATGGTGGCGGTCGTGTTCATAGTTAATCCAGTGTTACTTTTACGGTCTTGAAAACTTTCGACATGTGATCGACGTCCTTGTCGATGTATGCCTTGAACTCGGTCGCAGTGTTGCCCACCAGCACTGCACCCTGCGGCAGAAGATTGTCGCGCAGTTCCTGCGCGCCAGCAGCTTTTATGGCGGCTTGCTGCAGCTTCTCAATGATGGGCTTGGGCGTGCCTGCGGGAGCAAACAGCCCGCTCCAGGAGTCAACATCGAAGCCAGCCAGACCAGCCTCTGCCATGGTTGGCACGTTAGGCAATACGGCAAGGCGCTTTGGAGACGCCACAGCAATGGGACGCACCTGACCGCTCTTGAAATACTGCATCGCGGATATGGAGGTCATGAAGGCCATTGATACATTGCCAGCGACCAAATCGGTGATCACGCTGGAGGCGCCCTTATAAGGGACGTGAATCAAGTTGATACCGGCCTGCTGCTTCAGCATCTCGCCAGCCAAATGCTGCGTGCCGCCATTGCCTGTTGATGCGAACGAAAGCTTGCCCGGCTGCTTCTTGGCAAGAGCGATCAGCTCTGCCAGATTTTGCACGGGCAGCGTCGGACTTACCGCCAAAATCGCTGGCGCCGACATGATCTGCGAAATGGGTTCGAAGCTCGTCTTGACGTTCCATTTCAGGTTCTTGTAGACGAAACCGTTCGAGGCGATCGGAGCGGCCGCAAAGAGAAGTGTGTATCCATCGGGTTTCGCGGATGCCACCTGGTCGGACGCGATATTCGATCCGGCGCCGGGCCTGTTATCCACGACGAACGGTTGCCCCAGCGTCGACTGAAGCTGTTTGGCCACCAGTCGAGCCACAACATCCGTTGGGCCGCCTGCTTGGTAACCGACCACAATTCGAACCGGTCGAGTCGGATAGTCGGCAGGCGATTCGGCCTTCGCGGCACCACAGCCTAACGCCAGAGCCAAGGGAGTGATCAGCTTAAGAGCAAAATTGCGGTTCATCTCTTTCAATCCAACTTCAGGTTGATGGAGCGCGCGAAAGTCGTTCCCAGGGAAACCTCTTTCTTCAGATAAGCGGAGAACTCTGCCGGCGTGCTACCCACGACCGTCGCCCCCTGCTCTTCGAACGCCTTGCGAACATCCGGCATTTCCATGACCTTTCGGACTTCCTTGCCGAGCTTTTCCACAATCTCCTTTGGTGTGCCCGCAGGTGCAAAGAGACCGTTCCACGAATCAATCTCCACGCCGGCAACACCCGCCTCTGCCATGGTCGGAACGTCCGGCAATTGGGGGATTCTGTGATTGGAGGTCACTGCAATTGGACGAAGCTTGCCGCTCTTGAAGTACGGCATGGAACTGAGTACCGTCATGAAGTACATGTCGGTTTCGCCGCCAAGCACTGCGTTCACCGCCGGGCCGCTGCCCTTGTAAGGTACGTGAAGAAGATCGATTTTGGCTTTGCTCTTCAGCAATTCGCCGGCAATATGCGGAACGGAACCCGGCCCCGATGACGCAAACGTGTACTTGCCAGGCTCCTTCTTTGCTTGCGCAACCAACTCCGAGACAGTCTTGACATTCACTTTCGCCGGATTGACGGCGAGCACCGCAGGAGCCGACATCAGTCGGGAAATCGGCTCAAAGCTCTTGATGGCGTCATAGCGGATGTTTTTGTACAGCACGCTATTCCACGTCAGTTGCGCCGCTGCGATCATCAGCGTATAGCCGTCGGCCGGGCTTGTGGCCAGCATTTCAGACGCGACGTTCGAGCCCGCGCCGGGCTTGTTGTCGATGACGAACGATTGGCCCATCGACGCCTGAAGCTTTGCTGCGATCATCCTGGCCGTTAGATCGGTGGGGCCGCCTGCCGGATACCCGACAAGAATGCGAACAGGCTTGTTGGGATATGAAGTGGCGGCTGCTTGTGCCTTGACCGACATAGGAACGAGCAGCGCCATCGCGAGCACCGAAGCGCCGCCGAGTTTGTTAATCATAAGTGTCTCCGGTTGTTTTATTTGAATCAGGCTTATGCGCAGAGGTCAGCTTGCTTTGGGCGGGCGTTGCGAGAAAGTACGCTCGAACACGCCTTCGGCGATACGATTCTTCAGCATCTCAATCGAACCGCCGGCGATCATCCAACCGCGGATGCGACGCAGGCAATATTCGACGATCGACTCTTGGCTGTAGCCCATGCCGCCCATAATTTGCAGGGCTTCGTTGGCGACGTCCCAGCCGGCCTGGTTACACGCAAGCTTTGCCATGGCGGTACTATGCGCGGACGGCAGGCCATGCTCCCCTTCCATGGCAGCGCGATAGAGCAGCAGTTGAGCGGACTCCAGCTTCAGTGCCATCTCGGCGAACTTCCACTGAATGCCTTGAAACTCGCACAATTCACGGCCGAACTGCTTGCGTATCTTGGCGTGTTCGCGAGCGATGTTGAAGCAGTGGCGTCCCAATGCCAACGAGCGCGAGGAATTGCCCAGACGCTCGACATTGAAGCCCGAAATCTGTCGCTTGAATCCACCTTCACCCAGCAAAAGGTTTTTCTTGGGGATGCGGCAGTCTTCGAAGTAGAGTTGGCACCATTCTTCGCCGCTCATAAACTTCGACGGCTCACCGACCTGGAAACCCGGGGCGCCACGTTCCACCAGAACCGAGCCGATGCCGCCAACGCCCGGGCCGAAGCGCACATAGATCAGGAAGAGTTCGGCTTCCGGGCTGTGCGTGGAGAAGATCTTGCTGCCATTGATCACGTAGTGGTCACCGTCAAGGCGGGCAGACGTCTTGAGCTCAGTGACTGCGGAGCCGGCTTCGGGCTCAGTCATGCCCAGCGCGATGAGCTTCTTGCCGGCCAGGAGGTCTGGTAGGAAGCGCGCTTTCTGCTCATCCGATGCGTACTCGACAAAAGTTCGGATGGGTCCGAAGTTGCCGGCCTGCACAATGTCAGCGCTCTTGGGACAAACGAGGGCGACTTCCTGAATGGCGATGACGGCATGCATAAGGGTGCCGCCCTGCCCGCCGTCTTGCTCAGGAAATGCAATTCCAAGCAGCCCTTGCTCTGCCAGCATCTGTGCAGCATCCCACGGATACTGTGCGGAATGTGCGCGCTCGAGCGCACCGGGAGCAAGCTTGTCTTGGGCGAAGCGTCGCACCGATTCCGCAAATGCCTGATGCTCTTCGCTAAGTTCAAAGTTCATTTCTGTCTCTCTGGTTGGGACCGCTGATAGGTGTCAGGATGGTCCATTCAGAGATAGTTGTGAACTTCGAGTTTCGAATCCAGCTAGAACATAAGGTAATACCTAAACCAGAACCACTCGGTTGCGAACATTTGGACAACCATCGACGACGGCCTATGTACTTGCCACTTAGGCCATTTCCCGCGCTACGGTGTCAAGGAGCCACTCTCGGAACGCAGCGATCTTCCTCGGTTCGCGTTGCACCTGAGGGCGCACGAGGTAGTACGCCTTCTGGCGGCTCCAAGGCATGGCAAAAGGTCGAACAAGCCGTCCGGAGTCCAGTTCCGCCTTCAGCATGGGGGCCTGGCCAATTGCGATCCCCATTCCGTCAAGGGCGGCCTGCCAAGTCAACACGGAACTGCCAAAACTCATGCGTTCGCTGCCAGAAGCCAGTTCGGTCATTCCTGCGAACTCAAGCCATTCGTCCCAGTCGGTGCGGCGGTAATGAGACACAAGAAGGCGGTGTTTCAGCAGTGCGTCCAATTTCCCCCGTGGGCCACGGTGGGTCTTAAGATACTCAGGCGTGCAAACCGGCTCGATTTCGTCATGGAACAGCAGGTCGCTATTGACCCGTGGCCAGCCACCGTCCCCGAACTGTATGGCAACGTCAGCGGAGTCGCGGTCAAAGTTAACGTCGGGTATGGCGCTGTCGATCCGCACCTCGATACTGGGATGCTGCTCCTGAAAGGCGGGCAGGCGAGGGAGTAACCACTTGGCAGCAAAGGTCGTATAGGTACGAACCCGTAGCGCGCCCTGTGAGGAATTGCGTAGCAAGCGCGCGGTGGCTGCCGCAATCGAGTCAAATGCTGGAAGCACTTCGCTGGCGTACGTCTCCCCGTGCTTCGTAAGCGTCACACCGTGTCGCTCGCGTTTGAAAAGCTCAACCCCAAGGTAGCCCTCCAGCACCGCAATTTGGCGACTGACTGCGGATTGGGATACGTGAAGTTCCTGGGCGGCGAGGGTCAGATTGTTGGTGCGCGCAACGATTTCGAACACCCGTAACGGATTGAGGGGAGGGATACGTCGAGCCATAGCCGCCGAGTCGCTAGAAATGACATTTGATTATACCTACCGACGCAATTGGAAGTGGTACTTGTTTTCGCAAAACGCCAAAATTTTCACCGGAGGCGGCTCAACTCGAGTCAGCCGGCATGGGAAATCTCACGTGAATACTCAACAGAAGCCCGTCGTCCTGGTTACCGGTGCAGATCTGGCACAGCCTGCCCTGGATCTTCTCCAGGAATTTGAAGTGGTCCTTGCGGGCAAGCAGCCCACCGAGGATCAAGTCATCGCCTTGGCAGCGCAGCACAATCCTGTCGCGATCGTTGCACGCTATGGAAAGATCACGGCGGCGATGATGGACGCCGCGCCGGGGTTGCGCGTGATCTCTCGGCACGGCAGCGGCGTGGACGTAGTTGACCGAAATGCTGCAGCGCAGCGTGGAATCCTGGTGCGGGCTGCTGTGGGAGCCAACGCCGCCGCAGTTGCCGAGCATGCTTGGGGACTCATCCTCGCGTGCGCGAAATCAGTCATTCACCTGAACTCCAGAATGCGTGGCGGGTTTTGGGACAAGGCCACGTACAAGACGATCGAACTGAACGGCCGTACGCTTGGTATCGTCGGGTTCGGTGAGATCGGCCGACGGACCGCGGCGATCGGCGTAGCCATGGGCATGAAGGTGCTGGCCTTTGATCCGTTCGCGACGTCTGCACCCGAAGGCGTAGAACTCGTGTCGCTGGATGAGCTCTATACGCGATCGGATGTCGTTTCGTTGCACTGCCCCCTTACTGACGAGAATCGGAAGATGATCAATCGCGACACGTTGACCCGCTTTAAGGACGGATCCATCTTCGTCAACACCGCGCGCGGCGGCTTAGTGGACGAGCCGGCCTTGATCGAAGCTCTCACGTCCGGAAAGCTTTATGCCGCAGGGCTGGACAGCTTCGAAGTCGAGCCGTTCACTCCGGGGCATCCTTTCTGCGACGTACCCAACCTGGTTCTGTCACCGCATGTCGGCGGCGTAAGCGATGCGGCATACGTCAATCTCGGCGTCACGGCAGCAAGAAACCTGCTGGCGGCCCTCGAAGCGGCCGTCACAGCGTGACGCAGCGAATGCGTCCATGACAAACTCCCCGTCATGCGCACGAACGGCACCTGATTTCCCTGTTCCACCGGGGGCGACGGACTGCCACTGTCATGTATTCGGGCCGTACGGGCGCTTCCCCCTCGAGGGGGAGCGCACTTACACCCCGCCCGAATGCACGTCATCAGATTATCTTCGGCTACTCGACTCGTTGCGTTTCAGCCGTGGAGTGCTCGTTCAGCCCTCCGCCCATGGACTGGACAATCGAGCGCTGCTGCACGCCCTGGCAGCAGCGCCCGACCGTCTCCGCGGGGTCGCGGTGGTTGACCCCAGACTTGGCACACCGGATCTCAGAACGCTCGCCGCACAAGGTGTATGCGGCCTCCGCTTTAGTCGGCTACTCAGCCAGGGGCACGCCCGCTACAAGAATGCAGTAGATGTCCGAGAGTTACACAAGGTGCTTCCAGCGCTTCGTGAACTCGGGATGCACGTTCAACTCTGGTCCGACATCGATGTTTTGGTCGAACTGGAGCCACTGATTCGCGCTTCACGCGTCCCCTTTGTGTTGGATCATATGGGCCGTGTAGATCCGACTCGCGGAATCGACGATCCGCGGTTTTCGGTATTGCTTGCCTTGCACGCGGAGGGCCTTGTGTGGATAAAACTGACCCCTTACCGCGTCTCAGCAGCGTATCCGGACTACGAAGATATTCGGCTATTCCATGACCGATTGCTAGCCACGAACCCGGAGCGGCTTGTATGGGGGTCCGACTGGCCTCATGTCAACATGGCGCATAGTGTTCCAGACGCTGGTCACCTGCTCAATCTGCTGAGCGCCTGGACACCCAATCGCAAACTGCTGGAAAAGATTTTGGTCCACAATCCGGCGGCACTGTACCGCTTTTAATCGGTACATCGCAGGCGAGCATCTTTGCCAGCCGCCGTGGGCGCGCCATCGAAGTGAGGCCGGTGTCAAGATACCGGCCTTCTCTCATTCAGCTTTTAGCAGGCCTTGCTTGGCAAGCATGTCCGCGCGGGCGTCCTCATCACGCATCAACGTGTCGAATTCTTTGGCTGTCGCCGGCGACGCGATCGACCCCAGGTCCTGCAATCGTTGCTTAACCGCAGGGTCAGCTAGTGCGCGATTCAGGGCGTCATGGAGCGGCTGGAGAATCTCCGGTGGCGTCTTCGCCGGCGCCATCAGGCCGGAGACCGTTACCACCTCAAAATTCTTTAGACCGTGCTCTTGCAGCGTAGAAACCTGAGGCAAATCGGGGGCACGCATTTTGCTCGTGACGGCCAGAGCGCGCAGCTTGCCAGCCCTTAGGTTTGGCAGAGAGGATGGCAATTGATCAATGACTGCGTCGAGCTGAGATCCCAGAAGATCGGTGATGGCCGGAGCGGACCCCTTGTAGGGAACAATCGTAAACGTTGTGCCGAGCGCGGCCTGAAGCTGGATGATGGCTACGTGATTCGTTGTGCCGACACCCGCGTGACCAATGGAAACCTTACCGGGATTGGCCTTTGCGAACGCCGCAAGCTCTTGGAATGACTTGAACCGGCTGTTCACCGGCACCTCCAGGACCAGTGGGGTGACGGCCATCATGCCGATCGAGGCAAAATCTTTCGGCGTGAACGAAGGCTTTCCGATCATCCTGGGCGTGTAGGCGAAACTCCCGTTCGCGGTAGCAACGATCGTATAGCCGTCGGGCTTTGCACGGGCCGCTGCCTCGTGGCCTATCAGTCCGCCGGCTCCCACCCGGTTATCGACGACAAACGATTGGCCTAGCGCCTTCGACATTTCTGAAAGAACGATGCGCGCTGTGACATCAAGATTGCCTCCCGCTGCGAAGGGAACAATCACGGTTACAGGCCGCGACGGATAGGGATCAGCAGCAGCACAAGCTGCAAAACCAGCTAGCGCGAACAGGGAAAGTCGCACAAATTTTCGAGCTTGCATAGAGGTGTCTCCAGAGCGGAAATGATGTTATGCACTGTATTTTGCTCACCCCAGCGCGACCGAAACACTTCCAAAACTGCACGCAGATATGAGTTCTAATCATATGTGGAGTGTCAAAGCCAGCGCTATGCCGCGAGCGGCGCACAGAACAGGTCACGCCATCGCTTTGGACTGGGTGATAAGCCTGCCGGACCATTGGTTACAGCAAAACCCAATTCGTGGCTCTCGTCGTCATTGCGGGCGGCCAGCGTGTAAAGCGATTCGCCCGACCCTTCGACCGGCACTGGTTCCCCATTGAGTGCACCCAGTAGGGACGCAATTTCCTCTTCTACTATCCGCCGCGGCTGAAAACACCAAGTGCTACCAAGGGGTAATCGAACGTCCCTTTATGCTTTGCGCTCCTCAGCTTCCGACAGGGACAGAAGTCATCACATAGGCGTTTCTCAAGCTCCCTCGCGCGCCCCCTTTCCATCGATTCACATATGTGAATTTCATCTTTCGCCATCGGCCCTGCTGTACCACCATGTGTTCAGGCCAATTGCGTTCACGCGCCACACAGTTCAGGGAGCACAACTTGTCAGCCCAACCCATCAAATTCGCGGTCAGCCCTCCGGATCCGCGCATAGCAACTCTCCGCGATGAAGTTCGCGCATTTCTTCAACAAGCCCGCCAGGAAGGATTGCTCCGCGACAGTTCGCACGGGTGGGCAGTCCCCGACCCTGCGTTCAGCCAGGAACTCGGGCGCCGCGGGTGGATCGGGATGACCTGGCCTAAGCGCTATGGCGGACATGAGCGTACCGCTCTCGAACGTCACGTCGTCACGGAAGAATTGCTGGCCGCAGGCGCGCCGGTGCGTGCCCACTGGGTGGCCGACCGGCAGAGCGGTCCTCTTCTGCTCCGGTTCGGCACCGAGCACCAGCGTCACACCTTCCTGCCGGAGATGGCGGCCGGACGGCTTTACTTCTGCATCGGCATGAGCGAGGCCGATTCGGGCTCCGACCTGGCTTCGATCCGGACCAAGGCGGAAAAGATCGACGGCGGATGGCTCGTCAATGGGGCCAAGATCTGGACCAGCAACGCGCACCGCGTGCACATGATGATCCTCTTCGCACGCACCGGCCCGCGTGGCGAAAGCCGCCGCGAAGGCGTCAGCCAGTTCCTGGTCGACCTGAAAACGCCTGGCATCACGATCCGGCCCATCCTGAACCTCGCCGGCGAGCACGACTTCAACGAAGTCGTCTTCGCGGATGTGTTCGTGCCCGACGCCATGGTGATCGGCACCATCGGCAACGGCTGGCAGCAGGTCAACAGCGAACTGACCTACGAGCGTAGCGGTCCCGACCGTTGGATGAGCAGCTTTCACCTTCTGCGCGCCTATCTCGATGAAGCCGATGCTGATTCTGACGTGGCCGCGCCGGTTGGCAGGCTGGTCAGCAAGCTCTGGACGCTGCACCACATGTCGATGTCCGTGGCGCGGATGATGGAGCAAGGCATCACGCCGAGCGTCGAGGCGGCGCTCGTGAAGGATCGCGGCACGCAGTTCGAGCGCGAAATCCCCGAAGTGCTGCGATTGCTGACTACCGAAGCCGGCCGCGCCGAAGGCGCCCTGCCCTCCCTATTCAACGACTCGCTGGAATATTCCCTGCTGCACGCCCCCTCCTACACGATCCGGGGCGGCACCAAGGAAATTCTGCGCGGAATCATTGCCAAAAGCCTGGGGTTGCGATGAATGATATTTCCGAAATGCTCAGGCACAGTGCGGCGCGCCTGTTTGCCGATGTCTGCACCCGCGGAGCGCACGATGCCGCAGAAGCCGGCGCCTGGCTGTCCGACGCCTGGTCGTCGATCGACGCCGTTGGCCTCACCTCGCTCGACGAGATCTGCGATGACGCCGCGACGGAATTCGTTGTTATGGCAGCGCTCGCCAGGACGGCTGGTGCGTTCGCCGTCCCGCTTCCGATCGTCGAGAACTTGATCGCGCAGAGAATGCTGCGCTCGGCGGGACTGGAGACGACGGGCGCGCCGGCGACCATTGCCGTCAACCTTCCGCAGAATAGCCTGACTCTTCGCCAGGAAGGCAGCAAGTTCATCGTGAGCGGTGCGCTGAAGCGCGTGCCATGGGGCAGGCACTCCGCCGAGATTGTCGCGACGGCTGCGGATGAGGCCGGCCATGAGCGGACCGTCCGACTTGCCAATATCAAGCCAGTGCGCCAAGGCAGCAATCTGGCAGGCGAAGCGCGCGATGACTTTGCGATTCAGGCCTGCACTCTGGAAGCCGGTGACGTCGGTACGCCGCGTAGCGGCCTGCTCTCTCCGTATCTCGAAGCGGCGCTCATGCGCAGTTTTCAAATCGCCGGCGCGCTGGAACGCGTGCTGGAGATGTGTGTGCAGTACAGCACGGAGCGCGTGCAATTTGGGCGACCCATCGCGAAGTTCCAGGCGATTCAGCATCAGATCGCCGAACTCGCCGGGCATGTCGCAGCCGCATCGGTGGCCGCGGATGCCGCGCTGCTGGCTGCGCAGCATGGCGATGCGGAATTCGAAATCGCGGCGGCCAAGCTGACCGCCAGCGAGGCCGCCACGACCGGATATGCGATTGCCCACCAGGTCCATGGTGCGATGGGCTTCACGCACGAGCACGCCTTGCATCTGAGCACGCGCCGGCTGCTCTCCTGGCGGGACGAATTCGGGTCCGAAGCGCAGTGGGCGACGGCAGTCGCCCGGCGACTGAATAGCGTCGACCACAATGCATTGTGGCAATTCATTACCGCGTCATCCGATGCGGTATCCCAGACTGCGGGGAACTGATCCCATGCTACGAAACCTCTTCTCTCCCTCCAGCATCGCAGTGGTCGGCGCGACGGCGGGAGCCGCCCGCATCGGCGGCAAGGTCTTTTCGACGCTACTGGCGCACAAGTACGCGGGTCGGCTGTACCCGGTCAACCCGTCACACAGCGAAATCTCCGGGCTCAAGGCCTACCCATCAGTGGAAGCGATAGGCCAGCCCGTTGACCTCGCCTTGATCGCCATTCCCGCAGGACGTGTCCCCGATGCGGTTCGCCAATGCGCCAAGGCGGGCATCCCTTACGTCGTCATCTTCAGTTCCGGCTTTGCCGAGGAAGGGGAAGCCGGCAAGCGCCTTCAGGCCGAACTCGATGCGATTCGTCGCGAGACCGGCATCCGGATCTCCGGGCCGAATGCCGAGGGCTTCTTCAACGCCATCGACTGCGTCGCCGCGACGTTCAGCCCGGCAATCGGCATCGACAGCGGCAAGGACCGGCAAGGCAAGCGCATCGGGGTGGTGTCGCAAAGCGGCGGCCTCGGCTTTGCCCTCTACAATCGAGGCCGCCGCGAAGACCTGCTGTTCAGCCACATCTGCAGCGTCGGCAACCAGGTCGACCTCGAGGCCACCGACTATCTGGAAGCCATGCTCGACGATCCGCAGACGGACATCATCCTGATGTATGCCGAGTCGTTCAAGAGCCCGCGGCGGTTCATCAGCCTTGCCAACCGCGCCGCCGCCTCCGGCAAGCCGATCGTTATGGCGAAGGTTGGACGTTCGAAGGCCGGACAACGCGCTGCGGCTTCCCACACCGGAGCGATCGCGGGACCCGCGGCGGTCTGCGATACCGCCCTCGCCCATGCCGGCGTGATCCAGGCGCACGATCAGGACCAGTTGCTGGACATCGCTGCCGGGCTCGCCAACTACGCCCCAATCACTGGGAATCGCATGGCCATCATCTCGACATCGGGCGGAACCGCCGTATGGCTGACAGATACCTGCGAAGCGATGGGCTTCGACCTGCCCGAGATCGATGGCGAGCGACAGCGACGGATCGCCGAATTCATTCCCGCATATGGATCGACCGCCAATCCGGTCGACATCACCGCGCAGGGCGTGAACGCCTACGCGCAGTCGCTCGAAGTGCTGGCCGATGCGGACTACCTCGATGCATTCATCGTCGTTTCCTCCTTTGCCCATGAGGCACGGTTGCGGGCGGAGGGCCCGGAACTGGCCGCGATCGTGAAGAGACTGGGAAAGCCGGTCCTGTTCTACAGCTACACGGTTCCCTCGGAGGGCTCGCGGGCCCTGCTCCGAGACCTAGGCATCCACTGCTTCACCAGCATGCTCGGCTGCGTGAGGGCACTCGCGGGCTTGCGCACCTACGGCCAGCATCTTGAGCGGATCGCCTCCAGCGATGCAAGCCCCGCCACCCTCGCGCTTTCAGGAGCCGGTCGAAAGCTGCTCACGGCAGGCTCCGCCGTTCTTTGCGAGTATGAGTCCAAGGCGCTACTGCAGAGCAGCGGCATCGCATGCCCCGAGGAACATCTGGCGACCGACGTAGAATTGGCACTCGCCGCCGCACACCGCCTGGGGTATCCGGTGGCGCTCAAGCTGCAGTCACCGGACCTGCCGCACAAGTCCGAAGCCGGCGCGATCGCGCTCAACGTGCGGGATGACGACGCGCTTCGCGCGAGCTTCGGGCGCCTGCTGCAAAACGCGCGCGAGCACGCGCCCGAAGCGCAAATCCGGGGTGTCCTGGTTCAGCCGATGGCCGCCCGCGGCGTTGAGATGATCGCCGGCATCGTCAACGACGACGAATTCGGCCCGTTCGTAATGGTCGGCCTGGGCGGGATCTATGTCGAGGTCCTGAAGGACACCGTGCTGGCGCCGGCTCCGGTCGACAAGCAGACCGCGCGCGACATGCTCCGCTCGTTGAAGGGCTGGCCCCTTCTTGCCGGCGTGCGCGGCGACTCGCCTGCCGATGTCGAGGCGATGGCAGACCTGCTCGTCGATCTGTCGAAACTCGCTCTCTCGGCAGAAGACTGCCTGCAAGAGCTCGATGTCAATCCGATCTTCGTCCACGAGCAAGGCAAGGGCCTGACAATCGTGGACGCCCTCGCCATCAGGAGACCCCAGTGAGCGAACTTCTTTTCGATGTATCGGAGCGCATTGCCACCATTACGCTGAATAGCCCGGAAAAGCTCAACGCTTTCACGACCGACATGCTGCTGGCGTGGGGCGATGCGTTGCTGGAAGCGCAGCGCCGGGACGACGTGCGGGTGATCGTCCTCACGGGCGCCGGCCGCGCGTTCTGCTCCGGCGGCGACGTCGGCAGCATCGGCGAACGGCGGGAGGCCGAGAACGCCTACATGCGCAAGGTATCGCTCAGCGAACGCGTTCATCGCATTCCGCTGATCATGGAGACGCTGGACAAGCCGGTCATCGTGGCCGTCAATGGCGTAGCGACCGGCGCGGGCATGGACATGGCGCTGATGGGCGACATCCGCATTGCCTCGAGCACGGCCCGATTCGCCGAGACCTACATCCGGATCGGAATTATGGCTGGGGATGGCGGCGCCTGGTACCTGCCCCGGCTGGTCGGGATGCCAAGGGCGCTGGAACTGCTGTGGACCGGGCGCTTCGTCGAGGCCGAGGAAGCCGAGCGGATCGGCCTCGTCAATCACGTGGTGCCGGAAGCCGAGTTGATGCCTCGCACAATGGAGATGGCCGGAAAGATCGCGAATGGCCCGCCGCTGGCGATCCGGATGATGAAGCGCGCCGCGTATCAGGGCGTCGACCTCAGCCTGCGGGCGCACCTGGATCAGGTGTCCTCGCATATGGGCGCGATCTTCTCGACGGAAGACCACAAGGAAGCGCTCGCTGCATTCAGGGAGAAACGCGCACCGGTCTTTGTCGGACGATAGTCCCGACCCGCCTGACATCAGAACAATCAGGAGACAACGATGTTGAGAAAGTCCTTTGCCATCATTGCCGTGGCGCTATCCCTGTCGGCGGTCGCACACGCGAGTCCCGACGCGTATCCGAGCAAGCCGGTCAAGCTCATTGTTCCCTACAGCGCCGGCGGCTCGACCGATAATATCGCCCGCCTGCTCGCGGAGCGCCTGCGCATGGAACTCAAGCAACCGGTGATTGTCGAGAACCGACCGGGTGGCAACAATCTTATCGCGGCACGGGCGCTGCTGGCCAGCCCGCCCGACGGCTACACGTTGATGCTCGCCACAAACGGACTGCTCTCCGTGGCGCCTGCCCTGTATACCAGGCTGCCGTTCAATCCGGTCGATGGTTTTTCGCATCTTGGCTTCATCAGCGGCTACCCTTACGTCGTCGTGACGCGCGCGGACCAGAAGCAAACGCTGCAAGACTACATCAGGCGGGCGCGCAGCAAGCCCAATTCCGTCTCCTACATGGTCGTCGGCAACGTGACGGCAGTGGCGGGCGCCATGCTGAAGGCGCGCAGCAAGACCGAGCTTACTGAAATCCGGTACAAGGGAGGCGCCGATGCCATCTCGGACCTCGTCGCCGGCAGGGTGGACTTCGGTCTCGTGGCGCCGTCCGTGGCGTCGCCGCTGATGAAGGCCGGCAAGCTTTCGGCGCTGGCGGTCACGACGAAGACACGGGTCAGTACCATGCCGAACGTCCAGACCGTCAGCGAAGAAGTTGCAGGAATGGAGGACTACCACGTGGACGTCTGGAGTTCACTCATCGCACCGCCCGGCCTGCCTCAACCCATCGCCAACCGAATTGCCGAAGCACTGGCAAAGGTAACGAAGGATCCCGGCTTCGCGGCCGATCTGGCGAAGAACGGGGAATATCCGATCCAGGGCAGACCTGCAGATGTGAAGGCGAGAGTGTCCCGCGAAATACCGATGTGGAAATCGGTGGTCGCGAGTAGCGGCATGTCGCCGGTCGAGTGAGACACCGCGCTTCATCGCCGCTCTTCACCGCGCCCCCGCCATTGCGATATGCTGAGCCTCCCCCGCCCTCACGCCTCGAGCGCAGCAATGGTCAAGTCGGCAGTTCGCATCATCGAGATCCTGGAGCTGTTCGACCGGCTCCAGCGTCCACTGACGCTTTCCGAGATAGCCGACACCCTCGGCTATCCCAGATCCAGCACGATGGGGCTGCTCCAAAGCCTCAGGGCGATGGACTACATGGCGTTCGACGACGAGGAGAAGCACTACACGCCGACCAATCGCGTTGCGCTCCTGGGTGGCTGGCTGCACGGTCGCGTATTCCAGGATGGGGTGATCGTCGGGCTCATGAACCAGCTTCAACGCGAGAGCGGCGAAACGGTAATGCTCGCACTACAGAATGGCATGCATGCCCAATACGTCCACACGGTCCAGTCGCATGACCTGCTTCGCTTCTATCTTCGTCCGGGCATGCTGCGCCCAATCTGTCGCAGTGCGGTCGGTCTTGCCCTGTTGGCGCAGCAATCGCCCGAGCGCGTCAGGCGGCTTGTCGAGCGGATCAACGAACAGCGCATCGACCCGAGCGGTCCTGTTTCCTACCCCGCCCTGTCGCGAACTCTCGATTCTGTGCGGACGCAAGGCTATGCGTACAGCGACGCGGTGACCGAGGACGCGTGCGCAATCGCCATTGTGCTTCCGTCGCGACGAGGGCAGCCTGCGACGGCACTGGGCGTATCGGGCCCGACACGACGCCTTGGGAAGCAGAAGGAAGCGATGTACCGGCTGATGAAGGAACTGGCCGTGGAGCACCTGAGCGCCCGTTTCCCGCTGCGTCGGCCGGTCAAATAGCGGCCAGCCCCCGTGCCACGCGATCGTTCCGTCCGCCCCCCGATGCGAGTCCTTGCCGAGCTTTCCCTGCTGCGCCGCGAAGTCGCGGCCTTCGCCAGGGAATTGCGCTGTGAAGCGTTGACCCTGTCGAGACGACAGGGCAGGACTCAGCAGGCGCTCATCGAGGAAGCACTGGACTACTATCTGCTCGATGCCCGGCCCCGGACGCGATTGGTCGCGTTCGCCGCCGCCGTCGACATTTGCCCGCACCTTGCTGCCCGGCGCCTGCACGATGTGCACCAGGCAACATGCGATTGCCTGCTGCTTCGCACCCTCTTCTGGTCGTCGGCCCAGCGATTGAAGCGCTTCGGATGGCTATGAAGACTGTGGTCGCTTCAGAAAACGGAAAATTTTGCACGCTAAGCGATCGCTAGCCCCCGCCGGGCGCTAACTACCGGGCGACGAACCTGACCCATGGAATTCGGAGATAGTTCGCACGCGCTTTTTCACTGAGTGCCGACCTTGACGCCTCGAAGATCGAGGCGAACTTGCAGGACGGCGTGCTCAAACTGACAATCCCGCGTCGTGACGAAGCGGTCCACGCCGCATCGCAGTCAACGTGGCGTGAGCTGCCGTCTCCGCCGGGAACCGGTTGTGTCCCCACGGGCGCCGCCGCGGTCCCGGCGGAGATTGGCTGGAGATGCGTCGGATCGAATGCAACTCGACAGGAGGGCAAGATGAAGACGGAACTGGGCAAGTGGAAGCCGTTCAAGTTCCTGCGGAGAACCACCGCCGATAAGCCAGCCAGGGAAGCGTCATCCAATGTCCCGGCGCCAAAGGCTCTTGGCGCAGCTCGCCATCTTCCGCTCAGTTCACTTCGATCTTCCTCACCGCAGATTGCCGCGCTCCGGTCTTGGGTAGACGCAGCGTCAATATCCCTCGGTCGAATTTCGCATCGATGTGATCGAGATCGACACCATCTGGCAGCGGAATACTGCGCATGAAGGCGCCGTACGCCCGTTCCAGTCGGTAGCAGCCGTTTTCCTCCCTCTGCACGTCCTGCGTCTTCTCACCCCGTAGCACCAGTGGGGCATCTTCGATGCTGGTCTGCAGATCCTCGCGGTCCATGCCGGGCAGCTCCGCCGTGATCCTCAGTGACGAGCCATCATCGACCACATCGATCCGAGGCTGAAAGCGCGAGGAACTGAAGTCCCCGAACCAACGGACCGGCCTCCAGAGTGGCATTGTTTCGCGGTTCTTCTCTGGCGAGCCCTGGCGAGCGATGAGCGAATTCCTGCATGAACCGTTCGCCGGCTTCAGCGGCCTGGATCGATTCTGAATGGGTGACGCTAGGCAGGCATCCGGTGCGGCTCAAGTGCACGCGCGGATTTCCTACCGAGCGGACGCGGCGCGTAGCGGAGCTGGTCGCAGTCGCGATCGATAACAACCTCAGCGCGCGGGCCCGTTTGGTCGACGTCACGGCGCAAGGCGATGCTTACGTGATCAGCATCGGCACGACGTTCGAAAAGGACAGAGTGGCGGCCCCCCACCTGGAAGTGGGGCACTGGCCACGATGTTCGGCTTGGCGCCCGAGCTGATCACGATTGACGTTGTCGTCGTCAGTCAGGCAGAGGTGGATGTGCATGTTGGCGTATATGAGCGGATGCTAGCAGAGAAGCTCGGCACCGTGCCGGCCATTCAGTGAAGCGCCAGGATCGGTTCCTCGCCAATAATGCTTGTGGTTTGAATTCAGACGCCGGCGTTGACAACGTGAATGTCCTGAACGGCGGCCCGGACACGACCCGTTCGGCCGGACAAACTCATGATCACAGTGATCGGACGAGGAGCAAGGCTATGAACATCCGTCCACTACACGATCGCGTCATCGTCAAACGCTTGGACGCAGAACACAAGACGGCCAGCGGTATTGTCATCCCCGATACCGCCGCCGAAAAGCCGGACCAGGGCGAGGTCCTGGCTGTCGGCCCCGGCAAGCGCCTGGGCGATGGCCATGTCAGCGCGCCGAGCGTGAAGATTGGCGAGCGCGTGCTATTTGGCAAGTTTGCGGGCACCACCGTCAAGCTTGAAGGCGAGGAGGTACTGGTTATGCGTGACGAGGATATTCTGTGCGTCGTCGAATAGAGGAAGGAACAGAAGGTTAGCGTCTCGCGAGGAGTCTCATCATGGCAGCCAAGGAGATTTAGTTTCAGGAGTCCGCGCGCCGCCGCATCGTGGCGGGAGTCAACCTGCTGGCCAACGCGGTCAAGGTCACGCTCGGCCCCAAGGGGCGCAATGTGGTCCTCGAGCGATCGTTCGGCCCGCCGCTGATCACCAAGGATGGGTACCGCGCCCAGTAATGGGCGCCAGAGCAAGCTTCCATGCCTATCAGGCAAGGCGGCAACTGCGCAATCAGTGGCACCAACTGATCGCGTGAGACCTTCGGCTTGACCAGCACTGCCTTGCCGGCCTCGTCGACGCCATGAATGGCAAACACGTTCTTGGCAAGATCAATTCCAACGGTAACGATAGCCATGGACTTCCCCTTCGTTGGTTGTGATGCAGCTTCGACACGCCATCATGGCACGTCGGTGCCAACCGGCGGCTTCCGCCGCAACCTCGGGACGGGGAAGTCCCTTCCATTCGATCACCCCGGCTTAAGCGCTCCTGGCTCCCAAAAACGTGGGGCTGTATGGTGCCTCGGATGACGCCGGGAAGACGGCTGGCCGGCCCTTAAACTTCCTGCGTGAAGCTTGTTTTCAATAAACGCTTGAGTGGGACGGCAGGGCCCTGGCCAGCGGCATCCCACCACCATCAAGGTCATCAAACGCATGGCCTACGGCTTCCGCGATGACTGTTACTTCACCCTGAAAATCCGGGCAGCCTTCCCCGGAGATCGGTGAAGAACCCGTTTTTTGTGGGGATTGCGTCGCAAGTATCCCTCCGCCGCATAGCGTGCCAGTGGGATTACGCAGGATGCCAACGTCACCCTGGCACTGCCGGCACGGGTACAGCCACGGACTGTCAGCTGCGCCCCGCACGTGGGACAAACGCTGGTCCGGGCAACTACCTCCGCAACCTGTGCCGTGACCATCGTGCGCTGCAGCAGACCCAGCAATGATTTCGCCTCCTCCAGATGCAGCCCCACCGAGCCCACATCAAGGCCGTCTCTCTCGAACTGGGCTATTTCGGTGACGATGGCTGGCACGTCTCCATCGTCCTGCACGACGAGTTGCAAGATGATACGCATGGCCGCCCTCCTCCATTGGAAACTGCGGCGACCAGTCTACCTCTCGAACTCTCGCAACCGATCATTGACGGTCTGACGGTCAAAGCGACGATCCAGCCAAGTCAGCCACCCGTCCACCTCATCGCGCAAGTCTTCCAGTGCAATTGGACCCTCGCGCAGAGACTCGAGCCAGCCAAGGAACTCGTACTCACTGTGTTCCTCCCTGGCCTCCAGATACCTCTCGATCCCGCCAATGTCCTCTGGCGGGCAAGGCCCGAAACCCGCCACGCAACAAGGCAGCCGACCAGTATGTTGCCGCAGCAGACGCCGCTCCACCCGTATCTCGTGTCGCCACCACGCGTTGAAGTCATACACATAGACGAAGCCTTCGTGTTCGCGGAGATGAAACGCGGTCAGCGGCAGTTCGTTCGCCACTGTGCAGAACTGCAAGATGCCCTCAAGAGCTTCGCCGTAACGCCTACCACGAATGCTGAACTCGTGCAGATGTTCGTCGGCCCAGCCCATGACGACTTGGATGACATGGTGCAATTGTCCGAGCGTCAAGTGCTCGGGAACGAGGACGCGCCGCCAAACCGGCGGGCTCAGGCCGCGCAGCGCAATTCGAATTGACGGAGATCGCCGGTCCAGGATCGGAAATCGTTTGCCCCCGATTTGGCGCGGTCTCGAAAATGTAGGGTTCGTCAGAATCTGTAGATCCCCCTAAAGCAGCCCTTCGGCGCGTGGTGCGGCCGGCTGGAAGCCGCCCCTCTCACTTCAGCGTCTTCAATCGGTTGTTCGCCGCACGCGCGCCTTCGGTACCGGGATACTTGGCCACCACTTGTTCCAGCGTTTTGCGCGCAGCCGCCTTCTGGTCGGATTCGAGCTGATTATTGGCCACCGCGATCATGGCGTCCGGCACCTTGGGGTGCGTCGGATTGGCATGGATCATTTTCTGCAGCACCCAGGTGGACCCCTTGTAGTCGCGCTGCGCGTAGAGCGAGTTGCCGAGCCAGTACTGCGCCAGCGGCAGGTAGGGGCTCTGCGGATATTTCTTGATAAACGACGAGAACGAATTCCCGGCGCTCTTGAAATCGCCCGTCTGGAAATGCTTGAGCGCGGCGTCGTATTCGGGCTTCTCGCCCGGCTGCGACGTGCCCTGGCGGTCCTCGACCGACGCGTGCTGCGGCTCGCGCTTCTTCAGGCGCGCATCCAGGTCGGCGTAATAGTCCTTCTGCTGCTTCTGCAGCGTCGCCACCGTGTTCTGCAGCACTTCGTTCTGGCCGCGTAGTCGCGCGACTTCCTGGCGTAGGCCTTCGAGCTGGTTCTGCAGGTCGAGTGTGGTGCGGCTGTCCTGCTCAATGCGCTGGGTCGCAGTCGCCTGGAAGCTGTTGACCTGGTCGCGCAGGTTGATGACCGTTTTGCGCGCCTGCTCATCGTCGAACACGCCGGCGTGTGCCGGCGTGGGAGCCAGCATGCCGCCGCTCGCCATGGCGGCGAGCCACAACAGGGTAAAAGCGCGTACTTTCATAAATGGGTCGTCGTCGGTTGTGTCGGTTAGCCCTGGTCACATCGCCGTTGGACAGCGGGCCGAATGCATCGGTGGGTCTATCCAACCCGGAAAAACTCGACGCTCTGCCCCGCATTGACGGCCCGCTTGAGCCACGACGGCATCTCGCCCTGCCCGTCCCAGGTCAGCCCTTCCGCATTGCGGTAGCAGACCTCCGGCGCCGGTGGTGCGGGCGGTGGAGGCGGCGGCGGCGGCGCGAAGCACCCCGCCGCGTCGAGCTCTTCCAAGGTGAGCCCGTAGTCGTCCATCTGCGCCTGGATCCAGCGGATCGCGTCCGCCCGCTCAGTTTTTGCTGTCATCGCTGCCGTCACTGCTGTCGTTGCCTTCGTCCTGATTGCCAGGCAGCGCCGCCGCCCCCGGCTCGTTGCCCAGCTCTTCCCCTTGGTCTTCCTACGCAGTGGCCGCCGAACTTCCGGCCTGCCAAGTTTGCTAGTCAGAAGGGGGGAGGACCGGCCGCGCCCGCCCCTGTCGTTCAGTACAAGAGATCGATTAGGAAACGCTCGGGCTTCTTGCCAATCCACGCGGGTGCCCGACCGCGCCCCGACCAGGTCTGGCCCGTCTTGGGGTTGCGGTACCTCGGAGGCGGCGCGGCCTTCGTCTTGGTCGGAACAGCGCGGGCAGCGGGCTCAACACTGGGCTGGCCCGCAATGTCCTCAATGCTGAGGTCGTACTCCTGCATCCACTGCCGAATCTCCTCCACGACCTTTGGCACTTCCGTGGCTCGCAACTGCTCAAGTTGCGCATTGACAGATGCCAGTTGAGCGAGCAGTGAGGATTGGGACGGGCTTTGAGTTGCGGTAGGCGCCTTTTGCTCCTGTCGCGGCTTCCGGGTTTGCGGCCTCTGAGTCGGCGCTTCCGGGGCAGCCTCCACTCCAGGCAGTGTTATCTGCTTCGGCCCGCGCTTCCGGGTTGGGGTCTCTTGGATCGTGACTTCCGGCGCGGCAACTTCAGCTAGGATTTTCGGCTTCCGACCGCGCTTCGAGGCCCGCGTCTCTTCCGGCGCAGCTTCCGCAGCGGCAGTTTCGGTGAGCGCTTTCGGCTTCCGACCGCGCTTCGGGGCCGGCGTCTCTTCCGGCGCAGCTTCCGCAGCGGCAGTTTCGGTGAGCGCTTTCGGCTTCCGACCGCGCTTCGGGGCCGGCGTCTCTTCCGGCGCAGCTGCCGCAGCGGCAGTTTCAGCGAGCGCTTTCGGCTTCCGACCGCGCTGCGGGGCCTGCATCTCTTCCGGCGCAGCTGCCGCAGCGGCAGTTTCGGCGAGCGCTTTCGGCTTCCGACCGCGCTTCGGGGCCTGCATCTCTTCAGGCGCAGCTTCCGCAGCGGCAGTTTCGGCGAGCGCTTTCGGCTTCCGACCGCGCTTCGGGGCCTGCATCTCTTCAGGCGCAGCTTCCGCAGCTGGGGCGTAACGCGGTGCTACCGGTGCGGCCGTTTCGGTCAGTTCGTCCTGGGCGGCAGCTTCCGCCGGTTCGTCCGTGGCCAGGACTTCAACCGGAGCTTCGGCCACGGCTTCAGTGGTCGCTTCCGAGAGCATGGCTTCAATGGGCGCTTCCGGCGCATCAGATTCAGTCAACGCTTCCGAGGCGGCGGCTTCCATCGATTCTTCCGGTGCCACGTCTTCCGTTGAAGCGTTTTCCGGGGCTGCGTAACGCCGCCGGCGCCGATATGACACGGTCGCCGTCGGGCCGCTATCCCGGCTTGTGGACCAGAAGTCCATGCGTCGGGCCTGAGTGTCATTGCTGCCACTACCGACGCCTGCACCACTGGCTTCACCACTGACGGGACCCGCGTCGCGCATCGCCTCAGCGATTGGAAGCTCCATCTGACGTCCGTCCGTCGCATTGCTCGCGACAACGGGTTCAACCACTTGCTTCGGGGCCAATTCGTTCTCCTTCATTGAAGTCACTGCACGTGCAGACGCTTCCAAATCCCATGGACGGTGAGACCTTGTCTCTTGCGTGTCGTTCGAACTTACCCATCGGCGTTTATGTGATGCAAGGTTGGGGATTGCCCGTCGTCGTCCCTCTGCGCCTGGATCCAGCGGATCGCGTCCGCCCGCTCAGTCTTTGCTGTCATCGCTGCCGTCACTGCTGTCGTTGCCTTCGTCCTGATTGTTGGGTAGCGCCGCCCCCGGCTCGTCGCCCTGTTCTTCGCCCAGCTCATCCTGCTGAGCTTCCCCCTGACCGTCGCCCTGCTCTTCCGGCGCGGTTGCCGCCGAACTGCCGCCCTTGCGCCGCCTTCCACCACCGCCACCGCCACCGCCGTCGCGTTCGCGCGGCGCGACGCGCAGGGTGGCCAGCAACTGGCGCGCGAGCGCCGCTTCCGCTTCGGCCCGCTCGGCCCGGCGCTGCGCCACGGCGAGTTCCGCCTGCACGGTGTCCAGGTCGCCCGCCGCCTTGCGCTGCGCCTGCTCGGTGGCCGCGAGCCGCTCGGCCAGCGCCGCGGCCTGGGCTTCGAGCCGGGCGCGGCCCTCCGCCTGCGCCACGGCCGCATCGCGCGCCTCGCTGCGTGCCGCCGCCAGTTCGGCGCGCAGGTCTTCGGCCGTGCGCTCGCTCTTCTGGCGCGCGGTGCGCTCCTGGTCCAGTTCGCGCAGGCTGCGCCGCTCGCTGGCTTCCGCCCGTTCCTGCGCGAGCGTCACGGCCTCGCGCGCCCGCTCCAGCTCCGTCGAGAATTGGGTACGCAGTTCCGCCAGTTGCCGGCCCGCGGCCTCCAGT
>NZ_SMNY01000046.1:0-46838 GCF_004353535.1 Cupriavidus sp. L7L | reverse complement strand
GGCACCTTCTGCACCACCAATCCAGGCGTGTGCGGCGCCGGGCTGCTGGATGCCGACAACGCGCTGGCCGCGGCGGTGTCGGCCCCGCCGGCGGCCGCCGCGCCGGCACCGTCCGGCGGTGGCGGTGGCGGCGCGGTGCCACGCTGGCTCGCGCTCGCGCTGGCCGGCACCGGCCTGCTCGGCTTCGCGCTGCGCCGGCGCGCATAAAGCTTGCCCTGCCAGCTTGCCCTGCCGCGGATGCGGCTCAGTCGCCGTCGGCGCTGCGCAGCGGCCGCCGCGCCAGCCACCACTCCTGCACGACCCAGCACAGCAGTCCGGCCACCGCGCCGGCTGCGTGCGCGGCGCGCACCACGCCGAACCCCCATGACGGGTCAAAGATCACCGGCGCCAGCCACGATTGCTCCAGCCACACCTTGGCCAGCACGCCCAGGCACAGCAGTACGCCGAGCACGCGCGACAACCCGGGCGCGCGCAACAGGCTGAGCCCGCCCCACAGCGCCAGCCCGTGCAAGGCGCCGGACAAGCCGCCATACCAGCCGACCGATGGCACGCGCAGCAGCGCGGCCTGCACGGCAAGGCCGCACGCCAGCAACACCAGCAGCATGGCGCGCGCCCGCGCCGCACGCCCGGCCAGCGCCAGCAGCCCCGCGGCCGCAAGTGCGTTGGCCAGCCAGTGCATCGCGCCCAGGTGCACCCACATGGCGGTGGCCAGCCGCCACCACTGGCCGTCGAGCCGTACTGCATCGCGCAGATAGAGGCCGTGGGCGTGCCACCACGGCAGGAAGGTGAAGCAGGCCGACAGCGCCCACACCAGCGCGCTCGCCGCCAGCAGCCCCGGCCACGAGGCACCGGCGGGACGGCCCGGGGCCGCCGCGGCGGGCGTGGCCTTCGTGGCCATGGTGGCCTCAGTCCTCACCGAACACGGCCTGCCACAGCGTGCGCACCTGCGCCCTCTGTCCGGCAACCGATTCCGCCGCCAAGCGCGCGTGCGCCTGGCCGTCGAGCCGCAACTGGTGCTGGCGCGCGCGGAACAGCCGGTAGGCGTCGCCCACCGCCACGGCCAGCGCGGCATCGATCAGCCCGAGCGCGCCGGCCTCGCGCAGCAGCGCGATATTGCCCGCGTTGCGCGTCAGCTGCGGATGCGCGCGGCTGTGCAGCAGCACCAGGTACTGCACCGTGAACTCGATGTCGACCATGCCGCCGCGGTCGTGCTTGAGGTCGAACAGGCTGGTGGGATTGGGATGGCCCTCGGCCACCTTGCGGCGCATCTGCACGATCTCGCCGCGCAGCACCGCGGCATCGCGCTCCTGGCGCAGCACCTCGTCGCGCAGCGCCTCGAAGCGCTCGCCGATGGCCGCATCGCCGGCACAGAAGCGCGCGCGCGTGAGCGCCTGGTGTTCCCAGACCCATGCGGTATTGTCGCCCTCGCGCAGCTGGTAGCGGCGGAAGGCGTCGAAGCCGGTGACCAGCAGGCCGGCCGCGCCGTTGGGGCGCAGCCGCGTATCGACGTCGAACAGCGCACCCGCCGCGGTATGGCTGGTGAGCCAGGTGATCAGCCGGCGCGCGAAGGCGGCGTAGGCATCGGGCGCCCTCTCGTGCTCGTCGTCATACAGGAAGATGATATCGAGGTCCGAGGCATAGCCCAGCTCCTTGCCGCCGAGCCGGCCGTAGGCGATCACCGCGAAGCGCGGCGTGTCGCAATGGCGCGTGGCGAGCTGGCGCCACACCGTCTGCAGCGTGGCATCGAGCATGGCGTCGGCCAGGTCCGACAGCCGGTCGGCCACCTGTTCCACCGTCAGCATGCCCTGCAGGTCTTGCAGCAGTACGCGGAAGGTCTCGGCGTGGTGCTCGCGGCGCAGGATGTCCATCTGGTGCTCGACCTGCCCTTCGGCGGCCAGCAGCCGCTCGTGCAGGCGCTTGCGGAACGCGGCCCAGTCGGGCGCGCCGGCCAGCGCATCGCTGTCGAGGAGTTCGTCCAGCAGTTGCGGATGGCGCGTCAGGTAGGCCGCGGCCCAGCGCGAGGCATGCAGCGTCTGCGCAACGCGGTCCATCGCCTGCGGGTACTCGGACAGCAGCGACAGGTAGGAGGCGCGCCGGCTGATGGCCTCGAGAAAGTCGATAAAGCGCGCGATGGTGCTGTCGGCGTCGTCCTGGCGCGCGGCCAGGTCGAGCGCGCGGTTCACCAGCTGGTCGAAGCGGGCGCGGCTGGACTCGGACAGCGCACGGTAGCGCAGCGACGACGCGATCGCGCGCAACCGGTCGAACAGGCCGGTGCAGTCGGTGAAGCCGGCCGCCTGCAGGCGCCGGCACGGCGTGGCATCGTCGCACGCATCCTCCCCGCCCGACGCCGGCGCGGCGGCGTCCTGCTGGTTGTCCTGCGCGCGCGCGGCGTTGTCGTCGAGCACGATGTCGGGCCACAGCGCCTCGCAGGGCGCGGCGTCGGGGTCGGAGAAGGTGGCCTCGAACTGCTGCGCCACCGGCTCCTGCAGCGCCGCCAGCCGCGCCAGCAGTTCGTTCCAGCTGGCACAGCCCATCATCCGCGCCACCGCCAGCCGCTCGTCTTCCGAGGTCGGCAGGTGATGGGTCTGGGCGTCGTCGCGGTACTGCAGGCGGTGCTCCAGCTGGCGCAGGAAGCGGTAGGCGTCGCCCAGCTGTCCGGCCTGGCCGGCGGGCAGCAGGCCGCGCTCGACCGCCACCCCCAGCACTTCCAGCGTGGGCCGCACGCGCAGCGCGGGATCCTGGCCGCCGCGGATCAGTTGGAACACCTGCGCCATGAATTCGATCTCGCGGATACCGCCGCGGCCGAGCTTGATATTGAACGAGCGCTGGCTGCCGATATTCATGCCGTGGCCCGCCAGCCCGCCGCTGCGCTTGGCGGCCTCGCTGCGGATCTGCGCATGCAGCGAGCGGATCGCCGCGATCACGCCGTAGTCCAGGTAGCGCCGGAACACGAACGGCGTGGTCAGGCGCGCCAGCAGGCCGGCGGTGCGCTGCGCGTGCGGCGTGCCGAGCGCCGACACCACACGGCCCTTGATCCAGGCGTAGCGCTCCCACTCGCGCCCCTGCACCACCAGGTATTCCTCCAGCATGCCGAGGCTGCACGCCAGGGGGCCGGCGTCGCCATTGGGCCGCAGCCGCATGTCGACGCGGAACACGTAGCCATCGGCGGTCACCTCGGCAAGCAGGTTGATCAGGCGGCGGCCGAGGCGGATGAAATACTCATGGTTGGACAGGCTGCGCGTGCCGCCCTGCGTGTCGCCGTCTTCGTCATACAGGAAGATCAGGTCGATGTCGGACGAGACATTGAGCTCGCGCCCGCCGAGCTTGCCCATGCCGACCACCACCAGCTCCTGCACCTCGCCGCTCTGCTCGCCGACCGGGCGCCCGAAGGTAGCGGCGAGATCGGCGCCGAGCACCGCCAGGCCATGCTGGATCGCCAGTTCGGCCAGGTCGGTCATGGCGCCGGTGATTTCGCCCAGCGCGGCCAGGCCGCGCAGGTCGCGCTCGATCACCGCGCACATGACTTCGGCGCGCAGCCGGCGCAAGGTGCGCTTGGTGGCTTCCTCGGCATCGGCCGAAGGTTCGTGCAGCGCCTGCAGCCGCGCCTCCATCCACGCGCGCGTAAGCGGCTGCCCGGCCGCCGCCGCGATCACCGCGGGCAGTTCGGGGCGGGCCAGCAGCACACGCCGCGCGTAGTGCGAATACGCTGCCGAGTACAATACGTGGCCGCCACAGTCGGCCGTCTGCAGACCCTGCGGCAAAGCCTGCGCCGCAGTGACGGCAAAGGCGCCGGCGGTCATGGTCCCGGGGCCTTCGCCGGGGGCAAGCGCCGCCGCCGGATCCGCCAGGTCAGCCGGTCCCGGTGTGGCGCCCGCGCCATGTTGGTCGGAGGGATCGCCAGCGGCGGAACTCGTCGGGTCAGAGACAGTCATTCCAGTAATTTGAAATGCGAGAAAAGGTGCGGCCGGTACCGGCGGCAAAGCGGGCGAGCCCGGGTCATGCCGCATCGGTTCACGCCGCGCGCGGTGCGCGCATTCTTGTTGTAGCCGGCCGGGCACCAGATTGGAGAGCGGCTAGTATTGTCGGATAATCTGCGCATGTCCAGCCGCGCCCCACAACCCGCTGACGGTGCTCCCCCCAATGGCGGCGCGGGCGGGCATATGGCCGCCGCTACGCTGCCGGCTCCGGCCAACGACACCGTCAAAAGTTCCGCTACCAGTTCCGCCAACAAATCCGCTGACAACGCCGCGAACAACCCCGCTTCGCCACCACCCGCTCATTCCTTGGCTGCTACAGGTATCGATTCCCCTGCCCTGACGCGCCCCGCGTCGGGCCTTGCGCGGCTGCGCGGCCTCGCCGGCGCCGGTGCGCGCGCGGTCGTTCGCATGGTGCGCCACCCGTTCTGGCGCGGCCTGGGACGCGCGCTGGTACGGCTGGCGCTGGTGCTGGGCGTGCTGGCGCTGGTGGCGGGCCTGCTGATCCGCTTCGTGCTATGGCCGCAGGCATCGGCCGCGCGCGAATGGCTGGAGGAACGCGGCTCGCTCGCGCTGTCGGCACAGGTCACCATCGGCGCGCTCGATACCTACTGGGACGGCTGGCACCCCGCCTTCCGCGCCCGCGACCTGCGCGCCGTGGACAATGGCAAGCGCGTGCTGCTTGCGACCGCCACGCTAGACGGCAAGCTGTCGTGGCGCTCGCTGTTCAGCATGGGCCTGCAGTTCGTCAGCCTGGGCGCCACCGGCACCGACATCCTGGTGCGCCGCACGCCCGAGGGCAAGCTGCTGGTCGGCGGCATGCAGGTCGATGCCACCGGCGGCCAGCAGGAAGACGACCGCTTCCTGGGCTGGCTGATGTCGCAGGGCCGCGTGTCGCTGTCCGACGGCAGGCTGCGCTGGCTCGACGAGAAGGCAGGCCTGCCGCAGCTCGATATCGGCGAAATCCTCCTCGACACCCGCCGCGACGGCTCGCGCCATACCGTGACGCTGGAAGCGCGCTCGCCGGCGCTGGGCCCGCGCCCGCTGGTGGTCAAGTCCACCTTCAGCAACGATTACCTGCACAGCGCCGGCAACTGGCGCTACTGGAGCGGCCAGGCCAGCTGGGACGTGGCCCAGCTGGAATTGCCGGTGCTGCAGCGCTACCTGGCCATGTTCGAGGGCGTGGCCAGCGGCACCTTCAGCACCGACGGCAGCATCGAATTCCGCCAGGGCCGCATCGTGCGCAGCCAGACCCGTCTGCGCGCCAGCAGCGTCGACCTGCAGCTGGCCGGCGCCGCCGCCCCGCTGCGGCTGGCCAATGCGCAGGCCTTTTTGCTGCACCGGACCGAACGCGACGGCAGCAACCTGCTCACCGTCGACACGCTGCTGTGGCAGCCGCAGCCGCAGCCTGCCAGCGGCCAGGCGGCTCCGGCCGACGCCAGCTGGCGCGAAGGCATGCGCAAGGTCGAGCTCGGCTGGGCTTATGCCAAGGACGGCAACCTGCGCAAGTTCACGCTGAAGGCGCCCACGCTGGACCTGAACACGGTGCGCGCGCTGGCCAGCTCGATGCCGCTGGAGACCGCGGTGCTGCGCCGGCTGCGCGCGCTGCAGCCGGCCGGCCACATCGACAACCTCAACGTCAGCTGGAGCCGCGAGCGCGCCGGCATGCTCGACCGCAGCGGTGGCAAGCCCCACTACAGCCTGCAGGGCACGCTGCGCGACGTCTCGGTCAACGGCCAGGCGGCGGTGCCGGCCCTGGATACCAAGGGCCGTCCGCGGCTGGGCACGCCCGGTTTCTCGCGCCTGTCGGGCACGTTCTCGTTCGACGACCAGCAAGGCAGTGCGCGCTTCGAAGGCAATAACGCATCGCTGGTGGTGCCCGGGCTGTTCGAGGAGCCGCGCGTGCCGTTCGACCAGATCGGCGGCGACGTGCGCTGGCACCATGCCGGCGGCAAGCTGGTGGTGACGCTGGACGGCATCCGTTTTGCCAACGCGGATGCGGCGGGCTCGGTGCGCGGCACCTGGCGCGCCGGTGGCGACGGCACCTCCGGCATCGCCGACCTGAGCGGCGAGATGACCCGCGCCCAGGTCGCGCGCGTGCCGCGCTACCTGCCGCAGACCATCCCGGCGGGCACGCGGCACTACCTCGCGGGCGCGCTGATGAGCGGCGACGCGGCCGGCGTCAGCTTCGTGCTCAGGGGCGACCTGGAGCATTTCCCGTTCCACGCGCCGTTCGAGAAGGCGGGCGAGTTCCGCGTCGACGTGCCGATCGAGCGCGTCAGCTACCAGATTGCACCGCACGAGACTGGCGCGGGGGGCGCGCCGCTGTGGCCGGTGTTCACCGACATCGCCGGACAGGTCACATTTGACCGCGGCGGCATGACCTTCCTGGCACGGCGCGCCTCGGTGCACGACATCCCGGGCGTGGTGCTGCAGGACGTCAGCGGCCGCATCGACGACCTCAGCGAGCATGGCCGCCTCGCCATCGACGGCGGCGCCAGCGGGCCGGTGCAGGGCTTCCTGCGCTATATCGCCGCCTCGCCGGTGCGCGAATGGACCGCGCGCGTGGCCGACGCGGCACGCGCGCATGGCAACGGCGAACTCAGGCTCAAGCTCGACATGCCGCTGGAGCACGCCAACGCGGCCAAGGTGGAGGGCCGTTTCCGCTTCCCCGGCAACGACGTGGTGCTCAGCCCGCAGTTGCCGGCATTCGGCAATGCCAGCGGCGACATCACGTTCAACGAGCACGGGTTCGGGCTGGAGAACCTGCGCGCGCGCTTCCTGGGCGGCGAAGTCAAGCTCGGCGGCGGCACCCAGCCGGAAGGGGCCACGCGCGTCACCGCGAGCGGCACCGTCTCGGCCGCGGGCCTGCGCGAGGCCGCGGCAGGCTCGGCACTGGCGCCGCTGGCGGCCAGGCTGGAAGGCAGCACCGGCTACAACACCGTGATCGCGATGCGCGAAC
Source organism: Cupriavidus sp. L7L (assembly GCF_004353535.1). Classification (NCBI taxonomy): domain Bacteria; kingdom Pseudomonadati; phylum Pseudomonadota; class Betaproteobacteria; order Burkholderiales; family Burkholderiaceae; genus Cupriavidus; species Cupriavidus sp. L7L. Next base: position 39,902 of record NZ_SMNY01000046.1, on the reverse strand, counting down.
ACGAGCTGCAGGTGCAGTTGAATTCATCGCTCAACGGCATGGCGATCGGATTGCCGGCACCGCTGGCCAAGGCGGCGGCGCACGACCTGCCGCTGCGCCTCGAGCTGCGCCCCGCGCCCGGCCGCGCCGGCATCGACGAACTGGCGCTGCAGCTGGGCAACGCCCTCAACGCACGCTACCTGTTGCGCCGCGACCAGAACGGCGGCAATGGCATCGAAGTCGTCGCCGGTGGCATTGGCGTGCAACAGGCGGCGCCCGCGCCGATGGCCGGCGTCAGCGCCGCGGCGACCTTCGACCGGCTTGACATAGACGCCTGGCGCGCGGCCTTTGCCGGACCGGCCTCCACGGGCGACGGCGGGCGCCCCTCGCCCTTCCTGCCCGGGCGCATTGCGCTGCGCGCCGGCACGCTCCATGGCATGGGCCGCACGCTCGACGACGTCGCGCTCGACGCCACGCGCGAGCGCGACGGCTGGAATGCCAGGATCGAATCGCGCCAGATCGCCGGCGCCGTGCAGTGGCAGCCGGCCGCCGGTACCGCTGGCGCCAATGCCACGGGCGCGCTGCAATTGCGACTGTCGCGCCTGAACGTGCCCGACGCCAGCGACGAGCAGAACGTGGTCGACGCCCTCGCCAGCAGCATCGACGAACTGCCCGCCATCGACCTGGTCGCCGAGCAGTTCATGCTGCGCGGCCACGACTTCGGCAAGCTGGAGGTCAAGGCGCATACCGGCACCAGCGGCACCGACCCGGTCTGGACCCTGGACAAGCTGAGGATCGAACAGCCCGATGCCACGCTGACCGGCCACGGCAGCTGGCGCGTGCCGCGCCGGCTGCGCGCCGACGGCAGTACCGAGCGCCGCACCCTGCTGTCGTTCGTCATCGACATGGGCGACGCCGGCGCCACGCTCGACCGCCTGGGGCTGCCGCACACGCTGCGCGACGGCAAGGGCAAGCTGGAAGGCCGCGTGGCCTGGCGCGGCTCGCCGCTGTCGATCGACTACCCGACGTTGTCCGGCAAGCTGTCGCTCGACCTGGAGAATGGCCAGATCCTGAGCGTCGAACCGGGCGCAGCGCGGCTGCTGGGCGTGCTCAGCCTGCAGGGGCTGCTGCGCTTTGCCACGCTGGACTTCCGCAGCCTGTCGGGGCGCGGACTGCTGTTCGACCGCATTTCGGGCTCTGGCACGATCGAGAACGGGGTCGGCACCATCCAGGATTTCGAACTCAAGAGCCCGCAGATCATCGCCAGCATGAGCGGCACCGCCAACCTGCTGCGCGAGACCCAGGACCTGCGCGTGGAGGTGGTGCCGCGCATCAATGCCACCTCGACCTCGGTGGCGGCCGCCTTTATCAACCCGGTGCTGGGCATCGGCACGCTCGCCGCGCAACTGCTGTTTGCCGACGAGTTCTCCAAGGTATTCACCCAGCACTACCGCATCACCGGCAGCTGGGCCAACCCGCAGATCGGCAAAGTGGAGGAGAATAATATGCAAGCCCCCCGCTTCCAGAACCGCGCCGAGCCCGCGCTCCCGCACTGAAGCCGCTGCCGTCCGAGAGAACTCAAGAGAGTCCAAAGAGGAAACCAACGCCCATGACCGCCCCCGCCCCGTTCCGCGTGGCCGCCGTGCAGACCGTTACCGGCACTTCGCTCGATGCCAACCTCGCGCGCGCCGAGGCGCTGATCGCCGAGGCCGCAGCCGGCGGCGCGCAGCTGGTGCTGCTGCCCGAATACTTCTGCATGATGGGCCGCTCCGAAGCGGACAAGGTGGCGGTGCGCGAGCACGACGGCGATGGCCCGGTCCAGCAGTTCCTGGCCGGCGCCGCGCGCCGCCATGGCATCTGGCTGGTGGGCGGCACGCTGCCGATGTGGTGCGACGACCCGGAGCGCGTGTACAACACCTCGCTCGCCTTCGACCCGCGCGGCGAACGCGTGGCGCGGTACGACAAGATCCACCTGTTCGGCTTCACGCGCGGAGCCGAAAGCTATGACGAATCGCGCACCATCCTGGCCGGCCGCACCCCGGTCAGCTTCGATGCACCGTGCGGCCGCGTGGCCATGTCGGTGTGCTACGACCTGCGCTTTCCCGAGCTGTACCGCGGGCTGGCGTCCGGCGCGGGCACCAGCCTGATCCTGATGCCGGCCGCCTTCACCTACACCACCGGCCAGGCGCACTGGGAAATCCTGCTGCGCGCACGGGCCATTGAAAACCAGTGCTATGTGCTGGCCGCCGCACAGGGTGGCAAGCATGAGAACGGCCGCCGCACCTGGGGCCATTCGATGCTGGTCGACCCGTGGGGTGAAGTGCTGGCCATGCTGCCCGAAGGCGAAGGCGTGGTGGCCGGCACCATCGACCCGACGCGGCTCGAAGAGGTCCGGCAAAACCTGCCGGCATTGCGTCACCGGGTGCTGTAGCATGTACGCAACCGCGGGGCCGCATGTGATCGCGCATTTGATCTCATCCGGCACCCGCACCAGGTATTTCATGCCACCGGCAATTCCATGGCTTGCCGGGGCGGCAAACAGAAGAAAGGACATCTCATGAACGCCGGCGATCTCGGAATCCGCAACCTGGCCACCGCGCAGCAACTGCTGCTGGCGCCATACGGCCTGGACGAGGCCAAGCTGCAGCGCGTGCTGGCCGATATCTTCACGCACAAGGTCGACTACGCCGACCTGTACTTCCAGTACACCCGCAACGAGGCCTGGAGCCTGGAAGAAGGCATCGTCAAGTCGGGCAGCTTCAGCATCGACCAGGGCGTGGGCGTGCGCGCCGTGTCGGGCGACAAGACCGCCTTTGCCTATTCGGACGACATCAGCCTGGCCGCGTTGTCGCAGGCGGCTGCCGCCACCCGCACCATCGGCCGCGCGGGCAACGGCCGCGTCAAGGTGGCGGGCGAGCTGGCCTCGCACGCCGGCCGCAACCTGTACGCGCCCAACGACCCGCTCGATTCGATGACCGCCGCCGAAAAGGTGGCGCTGCTCGAGCGCATCGAACGCATGGCGCGCGCCAAGGACCCGCGCGTGGTGCAGGTGATGGCAGGCCTGGCCGGCGAGTACGACGTGGTGCTGGTGGCGCGCAGCGACGGCGTGATCGCCGCCGACGTGCGCCCGCTGGTGCGCGTGTCGGTGACAGTGATCGCCGAACAGGGCGGGCGGCGCGAGATCGGCTCGTCGGGCGGCGGCGGCCGCTATGCCTATGGCTATTTCACTGACGACCTGCTGCAGAAGTACGTGGAGGAAGCCGTGTCGTCAGCGCTGGTCAACCTTGACGCCCGCCCCGCCCCGGCCGGTGCGATGACCGTCGTGCTGGGCCCGGGCTGGCCCGGCGTGCTGCTGCATGAGGCGGTCGGCCATGGCCTGGAAGGCGACTTCAACCGCAAGGGCTCGTCGGCATTTTCCGGCCGCATGGGCGAACGCGTCGCGGCCAAGGGCGTGACGGTGGTTGACGACGGCACGCTGGCCAACCGCCGCGGCTCGCTCAACCTGGACGACGAAGGCAACCCGACCCAGTGCACCACGCTGATCGAGGACGGCATCCTGCGCGGCTATATGCAGGACACGCTCAACGCGCGCCTGATGAAGATGCCGGTCACCGGCAACGCGCGCCGCGAAAGCTATGCCGCGCTGCCGATGCCGCGCATGACCAACACCTACATGCTCAACGGCGACAGGGACCCGCAGGAAATCATCGCCAGCGTCAAGAAGGGCCTCTATGCGGTCAACTTCGGCGGAGGCCAGGTCGATATCACCAACGGCAAGTTCGTGTTCTCTGCGAGCGAGGCGTACATGATCGAGGATGGCAAGATCACGTACCCGGTCAAGGGCGCGACGCTGGTCGGCAACGGCCCCGAATCGCTGAAGGACGTGACCATGATCGGCAACGACATGCGCCTGGATTCCGGCGTTGGCGTTTGCGGCAAGGAAGGCCAGAGCGTGCCGGTGGGCGTGGGCCAGCCGACGCTGCGGATCGAAAACATGACGGTGGGCGGCACGGCCTGACGCCGCATCGCCACAACGAAACGGGACCCGCGGGTCCCGTTTTTCATAGTGTGTCGGGGGCGAACGGCCGCGCCTCGTACACCAGGTTGAACGGCGTCTGCGCCGCCCTGCGGAAGCTGCCGAAGCCGGCCTGCTCGGCCACGCCGCGCATGCGCGCCTCGCCTGCCTGCGCCCCCAGGCACAGCCCCACTTCCTGCGAGCGCGACGCCGGCGTGCAGATGAACGTGGAGGCGGAATAGAACACGCGCCCGACGGGATTGAGGTTGTCTTCCAGCTTGTCGTTGGCGAACGGTTCGACGATCATCCATGCGCCGTCCGGCCGCAGCGTCTCGCGCACGTGCCGTGCCGCGCCCACGGGGTCGCCCATGTCGTGCAGGCAGTCGAACACCGCCACCAGGTCGTAGTCCTTGCCGGCGTAGTCCTTGGCGCTGGCCACTTCGAAGCGCACGCGGTCGCCTACCCCCGCGCGCCGCGCGGCCTCGGTGGCATGGCGTACCGAAGGCTCGTGGTAGTCAAAGCCGACAAAACGCGAGGCCGGATAGGCCTGCGCCATGATGATGGTCGAGGCGCCATGGCCGCAACCCAGATCGGCCACGCTGGCCCCGCGCCTGAGCCGCGCCTCGATGCCGTCGAGCGCGGGGATCCATTCCGAGACCAGGTGCGCGGAATAGCCCGGCCGGAAAAAGCGCTCGGTGCCGTGGAACAGCGCCGGGTCGTGTTCATGCCAGCCCAGCCCGCGCCCGTTGCGGAAGATGTCGATCATCTTCGGGATAGCGCGGAACTGCGCCACCGCTATCTGGAACGCGCCTGGAATGAACGCCGTGCTGCCCTCTTGCGCCAGTGCAAAGGCCTGCTCTTCGTTCAGGCTGAATTCCGCGCTGTCGGGATCGTAGTCGACGTAGCCGCTGGCGGCCTGGGCCGACAGCCATTCGCGCAGGTAACGCACGTCGGTACGGGTTTTTTGCGCCAGCATATCGGCGGTCATCGGCTTTTCCGCCATGGCCTTGTACAGGCCCAGTTCATCGCCGACCACCACGGTGGCGGCGTGCATCACCGCGCCGATATCGTGGACGAACTTCTCCATGAAGGCATTCAGCCTCGCCTCGTCGACGCTCATGATGCACCTCCCCGTGCGCTCCCTCCCGTTCAATATAGGCGGCGGCCTCAGGCGATACAGCAGGAAGCGGCGCGCCACGACAGCTACCGTGCGGTGCCGCACGCGGCGCCGCGGACACTTGCCAACCCCGGCAAAAGGCGCTATAAAGATGCTTCGTCGCGCCGCAGGCAACCGAGGCACGCCGAACAATTGTCGACCGGCGCGCAATTTTCTGCCTTTCTGCCACGCAGTGCAGCATGAATCCAGCGCCTATCCACAAAATCGAATCAAGCTGACCTCAGCCAACATCCTTTTCCGCCATGTCCGCTAAGTTTTACTTTTACTTCTTTAGCGATCTCACACCGCTGGCGGATAGGGAGGGACGGCTGTAAGCGCCCCGAATACAAAAAAAACCGCCAGCGACCCTGGCGGTTTTTTTATACCCCATTGCTTCCCCACTCTCACGACCTCACAAGATTCACGGAGCCATCATGCTGAAGAACACCGACGACCTGCGCATTCGCGAACTCAAGGAGCTGCTGCCGCCGGCGCACCTGATCCGCGAATTTGGCTGCTCAGAAGCGGCTTCGGACGTGATCTACGGCGCGCGCCAGGCCATGCACCGCATCCTGCACGGCATGGATGACCGGCTCATCGTCATCATCGGCCCGTGCTCCATCCACGATACCCGCGCCGCGCTGGAATACGCCAAGCTGCTCAAGGTGCAGCGCGACCGCTTCGCCAACGAGCTGGAAGTGGTGATGCGCGTCTACTTCGAGAAGCCGCGCACCACGGTGGGCTGGAAGGGCCTGATCAACGACCCGCACATGGACGGCAGCTTCAAGATCAACGACGGCCTGCGCACCGCGCGCGAGCTGCTGCTGAACATCAGCGAGCTGGGCGTGCCGACCGGTACCGAGTACCTCGACATGATCAGCCCGCAATATATCGCCGACCTGGTCAGCTGGGGCGCGATCGGCGCGCGCACCACCGAGTCGCAGGTGCACCGCGAGCTGGCCTCCGGACTGTCGTGCCCGGTGGGCTTCAAGAACGGCACCGACGGCAACGTCAAGATCGCGGTGGACGCGATCAAGGCCGCGTCGCAACCGCACCATTTCCTGTCGGTGACCAAGGGCGGCCACTCTGCGATCGTGTCGACCTCGGGCAACGAGGACTGCCACGTGATCCTGCGCGGCGGCAAGGCGCCCAACTACGATGCCGCCAGCGTGCAGGAAGCGTGCGACGCCATCGCCAAGGCCGGGCTGGCCTCGCGCCTGATGATCGATGCCTCGCATGCCAACAGCAGCAAGAAGCATGAGAACCAGATCCCGGTGTGCGAAGACATCGGCCGCCAGATCGCCGGCGGCGACCAGCGCATCATCGGCGTGATGGTCGAATCGCACCTGGTGGCGGGCCGCCAGGACCACGTGCAAGGCACGCCGGTGGAAAACCTGACCTACGGCCAGTCGGTCACCGATGCTTGCATCGGCTGGGATGAATCGGTCAAGGTGCTGGAAGGCCTGGCGGAGTCGGTGCGCCAGCGCCGCCTGGTGCCGGGCAGCGGCAACTGAGGCATCAGAGGCGCGCGCCTCGCATGACCGCCGGCTACATCCGGCTGTCGTGCATGGCGCCGCCGCCGAGGTCCGCCAGTTCCGGCGTCACCTCGGCGTAGCGCCGCAGCCTGCCGCCATGGCGGGCGATAAAGGCGCTGGCATCGCTCTCGGCGCGGAAGCTCGCCAGCGTCGGCCCCATCGATCCGTGGCGCCCGCTGCCGGCGACATACACGCCGGTGGTGGCATCGAACCAGTGGCCGCGCGGCCGTTCCCAGTCAGCCCGCGCCATGTCCTGCACGAACACCGCGCGCACCGGCCTGACCTGCTCGGGCCGCAGCAGTGCGTGGAACATTTCCACTGTGTCGCAAAACCACTGCGGGCGCGCGTCGCCGGCGTAGAAGATCTGCGCCTTGGGGCCGGGATAGTCGGCCAGCAGCATGCCATCCAGCACGCAGGCGGTGGCGGATTCGATTTCCTGCGGCTGCGCGGTGCCTTCCGGCTTCTTGCCGCAGGCGGCAACGAGGACCGTGGCGCCGGCCATGGCAAGCATCAGGTGGCGGCGGCGCAAAGAGGATGGGGAACACATCAGCGGAATCTCCTGGCAGCAAGGACCAGCGGCACGGCAATCCACGCCAGCAGCGCCGCGCCGGTGGGCCAGGGGCTGGCCAGCGCCGGCGGCACGATGCTGGCAACGCCGCCGGCGCTGCGCAACTGGTCGAGTGAAAAGGCATTGACGATGCGGAACAGGTCCGCGGGGTTCAGCAGCAGCAGCCACGCGATCCAATCGGTGCCGGACCCGCTGGCGCCGCCCTCGCCCGCGCCGGCGACCAGCAGCCCGAGCAGCAGCAGGTCGAACACCAGCACGAAAAAGAACCACAGGCCGATCGCCAGGCCCGATGCCTGCGCGCGGTCGCGCGACAGCACCGACAGCCATAGCGCCAGGCTCAGGAACGCCAGGCCGAGCAGCCCGGCGCTGGCGACAAAGCCGAGGTAGTGGTACAGGCCGGCCCAGCCGAACTGGCGCGCCAGCAGTAGCGCCATCAAGGCAAAGCCGCCGGCGGTGGCAAGCAGCAATGCGGCGGCCAGCCCGAGGTACTTGCCCAGCAACAGCTCGCCGCGCGTCAGCGGCAACGACAGCAGCAGGTCCAGCGAGCCGCGCTCGCGCTCGCCCACCACGGCATCGAAGCCGAGCAGCAGCGCGATCATCGGCACCAGGTAGATCACCAGGCTCGCCAGGCTGGTGATGACGAACTCCAGCGAACGCGGTCCGAGCACACCCTGCTCGGCGCCGCCGAAATAGCCGATCGCCACCGACAGCGCGGTGAAGACGACGGCCACGGCCAGCACCCAGCGGTTGCGCATGCGGTCGCGGAATTCCTTGGCGGCGATCGCTGCCACCTGCCTTGCATCGATGCGCGCGCTCATGCTTGCCCCCGCATGCCGAGGAACAGGTCTTCGAGCGAGGGCTCGCGGATCTGCAGGTCACGCAGGCGGCCCGCAAGCGGCTGCAATGCGGCGAGCATCGGCATCTTGGCGGCAACGGGACAGCGCACGGTCAGTTCATCCGGCCCTTCCTCCATCTCGTCCACCACTTCGATCATGCCGTACGCTTGCGTCCGCAGCAGGCGCAGCGCGTGCTCGCGCGCGCCCGGTTCGAGGCGCAACCGCAGTGTCAGCGGCAGCCCCGCCTGCGCGCGCAGCGCCTCCAGGCTGCCGGTGGCCTGCAAGCGGCCGCCGGCAAGAATGGCGAAGCGGTCGATGCGCTGCTGCAGCTCGGCCAGGATGTGCGAGGTGATGACGATGGTCACGCCGCGCTCGCGCAGCGCGTCGAGCATCCGGTAGAAGTCGCGGATTGCCGCCGGGTCCAGCCCGTTGGTCGGTTCGTCGAGAAACAGCACGCGCGGTGCGCCGAGCAGCGCCTGCGCGAAACCGAGCCGTTGGCGCATCCCTTTCGAATACTCGCGCACCGGCCGTGCGGCGGCGGCGGACAGGCCGACCTGGTCGAGCATCGGCGCGCAGGCATCCGCGTTCACGCCCTTCAGGCGCGCGAAGAAGCGCAGCGTTTCGAGCCCGCTCAGGTTGTCATACAGCACCAGATGCTCGGGCAGGTAGCCGATGCCGCGCCGCGCGGCGCGAAAGGCGCGGCTGCCCACGTCGGCACCGGCGACGCGCAAGGTGCCATGCGTGGGCGGCAACAGCCCCAGCATCATCCTGAACAGCGTGCTCTTGCCCGCGCCGTTATGCCCGATCAGCCCGATCAGTTCGCCCTGCCCCACGCTGAGGCTGACATCGTCCACGGCGCGCAGCGAGCCGAAGTGCCGGCTGACGCCGGTCAGCGCAATGGCATCCGTGATCATTTCAGTTGCCGGTCTGAGCATCCCAGTCCCTCCAGTTGGCGCGCACCGGGCGCATCCGCGGATAGGCATCGACCACGCCCGGCGCCCGGATCACCGGGAACTGCCGTGCCGCCAGCCGCAGCGCCTGCAGCGCCGGACTGCCCAGCAGCAGCGTCACCCCGGGGTAGCGCCAGCCGAGCCGGTCGACGAGGTCATTGGCCTGGTATGGCACGTCACCCACGCCATCGCCGTCGCGGTCCCAGCCCAGGTAGCCGCTCCAGTAGTTGCCCTGTCCGCGCCCGCCCCACGGCTCGTCGCGCGCGCCCACGTAGCGCACCGGCTCGCGGTTGCCGATGAAATCGTTGCCCTGCACCACGTTGCGCGTCGAGCCGGCCGACAGGTGCACGCCGATCGCATTGCCCAGCACCAGGTTGCCGCGCAGCGTCGCGTACTCGACGTCGTAGATAAAGAAGCCGCGCTGGTTGCCGGCGACCACATTGCCTTCGATCACCGAGTCCTGCAGCGTGCGCAGCATGATGCCGTGGTCGGCATTGCCCCAGGTGCGGTTGTTGCGCACGACCTGGTCGCGCACCTCCATCAGCGCCAGCCCGCCGCGGTTGCGGTAGCTGTCGTTGCCTTCCCACAGGTTGTGGTACGAGTTCATGTAATGGGTGCCGTAGCGGCTGTGGTGCAGCCGGTTGCCGCGAAAGATGGCGTGGTGCGAGACATCGACATAGAGTGCATCGCGCACGAAGCTGATGTTGTTGTCGAGGATGCGTGCGCCGCGCGTGTTGTAGAGCTGCACGCCGTTGCCGCGCTGCGCCGAGTTGTAGTCGCGCTTGCCGGTGATGGTGTTGCGTTCGATGCGGACATCGTCGGCCTTCTCGATCCACAGCCCGAACAGGTTGTAGGTCAGGTCGCAATGGCGCACCACGGCGCGGTGCGCGCCGGGGCGGATATAGATGCCGGCGTTCTGGTCCTTCAGGCTGTCGCCGGAGTCGCGCACGATCAGGCCTTCGACGGTCACGTCCGGCGCCGTGATGCGCAGCGTATCGCCGCGCAGCGCGCCGCCGAGCGTGGGCCGCGCGATGCCGCGCAGCACCAGCGGCTTGTCGATGACGAAGTTGCCGGTGTAGTGGCCGCGCGCGATCTCGATGGTGTCCCCCGCGCCGGCGGCATCGATCGCTGCCTGCAGCGACTGGCCGGGCTGCACGCGCCAGGTCGCGGCCTGCGCGCAGCTTATCCATAGGAGCACGATACCAGGCAGCAGCTTCATGCGGCCAGCATCCCCATCGCCTTCAGCGCCAGGAACAGCAACGCGCCGACCAGCAGGTTCTTGAAGCCGACATAGCTAAGCATGTCCATCACAGTTGCGCGCCGGTAACGGCCGCGCCACCACGGGCCATCCTTGACATAGCGCTTGCCGGACAGGCGGATCAGCATTTCATAGAGGCTCCAGCCCAGCCACCAGCCGATCACCGCGCCGGCGCGCATCTGTCCGCTGGCCGCCAGTGCCCACGCAACGGTTGCGGCCAGCGCCACCGCGAGGCCCGCCAGCTGCAGTGCGGCAGCGGTGCGCCAGCCCTGCCCGCTCCATGGACACAAGTGGTCCCACAGCTCGGCGACCCAGCGCGCGACGCCGGCCGTTACCGCGTAGGGGGGCGCCACCGGGTCCGTCGGCATGCGCGGATCCGGGCCCGACGGCTGCGCCGCTTCAGCCGGCACCGGCACCGGCACCAGCGGGATGAAATACCCGTTGCGTCCCACCGGCGTCAGCGGCAGCCCGTCGCGTTCGCGCCGCTTGCGCTCGCGCGCCAGCGGCGGGCAGCCGCGCGTATCGGTATAGAGCACCATGCAGTCGAGGCAATGCAGGCATTCGCGATGGTCGATGCGGCCATCGGCATCGATCGCCTGCGCGCCGCAGCCCACCGCGCATGCCTTGCAGTGGTTGCAGTCGGGCTTGCGCCGCAGGCCAAACCAGCGGAACGTGCTGGGCATTGCCAGTGCGGCGCCGAGCGGGCACAGGTACTTGCAGTAAGGCCGTTCAATGAACAGCGACAGTCCCAGCAGCGTGCAGGCGAACAGCCCGTAGGGCCACGCGCGGTTCGGGATGCCGACCAGGAAGGTCGTCTTGAACGGCTCGATCTCCGCCAGCATCTCGGCCAGAGCCATCGAAAACACCGACACCGCCAGCAGCCCGAAGAACACGCCGTACTTGACCCACTTGAGCCGGTCATGCCAGCGGCGCGGCAACTGCCGCTGCCATCGCTTCAGGCCCTGGAAACGGCCCAGCTTGTAGATCGCCTCGGACAGCGAGCCGAACGGGCACAGCCAGCCGCAGAACAGCCCGCGCCCGAACAGCAACACGGTGATGATGATGAAGATCCAGAAGCAGAAGATAAAGGGATCGCTGAGGAACAACGCCCAGTCCCAGCGCAGCAGCAGTGCATGGAACCACGTCAGCACCTGCGTGATCGATGGCTGCGCCATCGCGCCGAAGCCGACAAAGACAATGCTGAGCGCCCAGGCGGTGTATTTGAACGCATTGACCGGCCATTTGTTCTTGTGTGTAGCGCGCCGCGTCAGGCGGTCGCGCAGTGCGTAGACCAGCGTGACCGCGCCGAGCAGCGCGATGAACAGGCCAATTGCGGTGGCCTGCTTGCGCCAGACCTTGCGCCACGGCGCCTCGGGTTCGTCGAGCTGCGGCCGGCCGCCCTGCAGCATCGCTGCCGGCAGCCAGTATGGCGCATCGAAGCTGGCGAAGCTGCGCGTGCCGGTGGCGCGGTCGACGCGATTGCCGAGGAATGACAGCTTCCACGGATACGCCGCGGAAAACGCCGGCGACCGGATCACGAAGATCGCCGACTCCGTCACCGCCGGCGCGCCCTCCGCCGCGACGCCGTAGAGGTTGAGGTAGTCCAGGTCGCGGAAGGTGAACGCGTCGGCACCCTGGCGCACCTGCACGCGATCGTAGATGCCGCCGCGCACGAAGCCCGAGCCCTTGAACGATTCCGCCCCCCGGGTGCGGACCACGAAAATGGCGTGCTCGCCAGGCTTTAGCTGCGCGCGCAGCCCCTGCCAGCCGGCATCGCCCAGCACGCTGCGGCCGATGTCGGGATGATTGAGATCGCCAAACCACAGTTCGATAAAGGGCTCGCCGCTGCCGGGCAGCCCGACCTGCGCCGGCTGCACGAGCAGCCGCTGCACCAGTCCGCCGGCCACCAGTTGCTGCCAGCCATATTGTTTTCCGCTTTCGGCGAACCGCGCCGGTGCCCGCTTCGCCGGCGCCAGGATGCCAACCTGCCGCGCCACTGCCGCGCCCGACGTGGTCAGCACCTGGTTCTGCGCGATCACCGTCACGGTGGCGCCGGAAATCGCATCGACACCGACCACGCCTTCGTCCGGCCGCGACTGCCCGACCTCGATCTTGTCGGCAACCGACTTGCCGACGTACTGCTGGTTGAAATCGAGCAGCGCCGATTCCGGGATGCCCAGCAGCAGGATCGGCTCGGAATGCTTCAGCACCCTGACTCCGGTGTACTGCCCTCGCGTATCCATGCCGATCAGCGTCACCACCGGCTTGCCGGAATACGCTGGCGTATCGGTGATGTCGGTGGACAACATCACGTACCCGAGCACCTCGCGCTTGCCGTCCGCGCCAGTGCGATAGCCTTCGACGTAGGGCGGTTGTCCCTTGCGCGGAGAGAAGCTGGTGGCGCCGGGCAGCACTTCGGTGCAGGACACCAGCGCGCACAGGTCCGCCGCGGTGGACAGTTCCGGCGGCAAGGCCGCCTCGTAAGCGCCGGCGTGCGCCGGCACGGCAAAGCCAAGCGCCAGCAGGCACACGGCGAAGCCCGCCGCAAGCCGTTCGAGAATTGCGTGGATCATGGGAATTGGGGGCAAGGGACGACCGGCGCAGCAGCGGGCACCGCGCCAGGTCATCCACGCATGCCGTCTCAGGCCTCGACGATCATGCGGCTGCGCATCTCAAGATGCAGCGCGTGGCAGAAGTGGGTGCAGTAGCACCAGAACACGCCCGGCTTGTCGGCGACAAAGGTTACCGACGCGGTCTCGAGCGGATTGACGATGAAGTTGATGTTGTACTTGGGGATGGCAAACCCGTGCGTCAGGTCTTCGATCTTGTCCAGGTTGGTCAGGATCAGCGTGACCTCGTCGCCCTTCTTCAACTTGATTTCGCGCAGCGAGAACACCGGCGCCTGCGACGTGATCTTCACCGTCACCTTCCTGCCGTTGCGGAACACGCCCGACTGCTGCGGATCCTTCACCGCCAGCGGGAAATCATCCAGCGCATAGACCTGCTTCGGCCGCAGCAGCTCGCGACGGAAGATGATGAAATCGTGCGGCTCGCTGTGCACCGGATGGTCCGCCAGCAGCACCATCTTGTCGCCCGAGATATCGATCAGCTGCTCGTTCTCGGCATGCAGCGGCCCCACCGGCAGGAAACGATCCTTGGAGAACTTGCAGCCCACTGCCAGGAACTTGCCGTCGGCGGCGACGGTTTCGGACTGGGAGGCGTTCAGGTGGCCGGGCTGGTACTGCACGTCGAGCCGGTCGACCACGTACTTGGCGTTCTTGTCGCCCTTGTGGAAGCGGATCGCCGCGTCGATATTCCACTTGACGATCTGGCTGTCGAGGAACAGCGTGGTGTAGGCATTGCCGCGCCCGTCGAAGGCGGTATGCAGCGGCCCCAGGCCCAGCTCGACCTCGGCGACGATGGCATCGTCGGGCGTCTCCAGCTTGCCGTCGAACCAGTCCAGCACCTTCGCCAGTTCGATCACGGTGCCGGTCGGCGACAGCTTGCCGGCGCAGATGAAGTACTTCTGGTCCGGGCTGGCATTGACGCCGTGCGGGTTCTTCGGCACCGAGACGTAGGTGGTCAGCGCGGTCTTCGGGTCGGCGTTGGCCGCGTGCGTGCCGTCGACCACCGGCACCTTCGAATCGCCGATGGTCTTGAATTTCCCATCCTTGATCGCAGCCTCGATGCGGGCGATGTTGAAGAACAGGCAGGCATCGCGCTCGGCCGACATCATGTCTTCATAGCGCGCGCCCATCTCGACGTTGTACTGGTTGGTGGCAGCCAGCTTGCCGTCGTACGAGGTTGCGACCAGGTCGCAATTGCCGTCGATCAGCACCTGCCAGCGCACCGCCATCGTCTCCGCATCGACACAGGTGAACAGCGAGCGGTACTTGCCGGCGTCCTCGGTCGGCGTATTGGGCAGCGGCAGGGCGAACTCCGCGCCGCAGAACACGCGCGTGGTGTAGTTGATGTTCGCGTCGACGGGGTCGCGCTTGTCCGGGAAGATGCCGTGGAAACCCTGCACGTTGGGCAGGTCGGTGATCTTGTCGCAGACGAAATAGTCGAGCCGGATGCGCGCCAGCCGCGCGTTGATCTTGTCGTTGATCCACGCGTAGCGGCCATCGTAGTTGCCGTCCTTGTACGAGGCATGCACGTGGTGCGTGTCGCCGACGGTGTACAGCACGTTGCCGTCGGGGCGCGTGCCCATCACGCGCTTGGATTCATTGGTGATGCCCCAGCCGGTCAGTGCATCGGGCACAAAGCACGGGATGCGGTGCAGCTCGCGCCCCGAGGGCAGGCCCAGCACGCGCACGTCGCCCGCATGGCCGCCGCTCCACAGGCCGTAGTAAGTATCGAGCTCGCCCGGCTTCAGGTGCACCGACACGCCGGCAGGGGCGCCGCCATGTCCTGCCTGGGCAACGCTTGCCGCGGTGGCCGCGGCGGGCGCGGCGCCCTTGTCCGTGCACGCCGCCACGCCGGCCAGCCCGGCCAGCGCCGCGGTATTGATAAAGCGCCTTCGTCCCGGTGCCGCCGGTGCATCGGTGTGTGCCAGTGGGTCTTGCGAATGCCTCGTCATCTTCGATCCTCGAACCGTCATTGCAATGGGCGGAGGGCTCCGCCTGCTCTCTTCGTTGTGTGGGTGGCCTGATGTTGCCGGTTACAGATAGTCGAAGCAGTTGGCGTGAACGAGGTTGACGGTCGTCATGGATATCTTAAATATTCATTTTTGATGCATGTTTTTTTGGAAGACTGCCCGGAGAATGGCGACACCACAACGTCAACGACTAACGCGGCATGCGCCGCCCATCCTGTCATGCGCGCCAAGACCCTGCCGGCAACGCTGTCTTCCTCCTCTCGCATCGACGCCATGCGGCGCAACGTTCTGCGCGCCGCCGCGGCCACCATGCCGATGCTTGCCACCGCCATGTTCGTCAGGCCCGCGTTGGCCGATGCCACGGTCACGCGCGCATCGCGGCGCCTGCTGGGCACGCAGGTCGATATCGTGGTGCAGGACAGTTCTTACCAGGCTGCAAGGTCCGGCATCGCCGCCGCCTTTGCGGAAATGGCGCGCCTGGAGCAATTGATGTCGCGCTACCGGCCGGACAGCCAGGTCAGCGCGCTGCAGCGCGCAGCGGGCCGGCAGCCGGTGCCGGTCGCACCGGAACTGATGGCAGTGCTCCAAGCGGCGGCAGCACTGTCGGCGCGCACCGGTGGCGCGTTTGACATCACCGTCGGCGCCTTTGCCGGCTGGCACTTCGGTGAAGGCAATGCACGCGTACCGGCTTCCGCCGAGCTGGCACGCGAACGGACGCTGGTGGACTACCGGCAGGTCATGCTCGACGAACGCCGGGGCGAAGCGATGCTGCTGCGCCCCGGCATGCGCCTGGACCTGGGCGGCATCGCCAAGCTGCCGATCCTGCAGGCCGGCATGCAGGCACTGCGCAGGCATGGATTGCATCATGCCATGATCAATGGCGGCGGCGATGTGCTGGCGAGCGGCCAGCTGCAAGGGCGCGACTGGCGCGTGGGCGTGCGCGATCCGCGCGCACCGGCACGGCTGCTGGGCGTACTGGAGGTATCCGACGCCGTGGTAGCGTCATCGGGCGACTATGAGCGCTGCTTCGTCGCCAACGGCAGGCGCTACCACCACGTGCTCGACCCCGCCACCGGCATGCCGGCGTCGGGCCCGCATGGCGTGACGCTGGTGGCTTCACCGGCTGTGGCGGTCAATGGACTCGGTGCCGCGTTGATGGTGGCTGGCAAGTCCGCCGCGGCCGGCCTGCTGCTCGATGCGGCCGGCGTCGATGCGCTGGTCGTCGGCGACGGTGAGCCCTGGCTTACGGCAGGGATGCGCCGCCGGCTGGCAGGTGTGGCGGCGTAGGACGCGCCGGCGCGCCGCCCAAAGAAAAAACCGCCTGTCCAAGGCGGCCTTTTCCTCTGCAACGGCGCGACGGTCGCCGCTACGGCTTACTTCTTAAGCACCAGGTCGCCCGGCAGCGACTCGATATACGCAGCGATATCCTTCAACTCCTTGCGCGTGAACGGACGCGGCTTGCCATCCTTGCCGGTCACGGCCGGATTGGCATTGACCTGGCCGGCCATGATTGCATTGGAGCGGCCCACCAGCGCGTTGCCCGACACCTGGTACGACAGCAGCGCGTGGTACAGGTAGTCGGCATGCTGGCCGGCCAGCTTGGGATAGTCGGGGGAAATCGGCTTGTTCATGCCCGCGCCGTGGCAGGCCACGCAGGCACCCTTTTCCACCAGCGCCTTGCCGTTGGCGAGGTCGGCGGCCGAAACCGGCAGTGCGGCGGCACCCAGCACGAGTGCGCCGAGCGCGATCGAAAGCGTCTTGAGCGTCTTCATGATGGGTCTCTTACTTCAGGGCGTTGTTCTGGGTATTCGGCTTCTGCTGCGAGTAGTAGGCCGCCACGTCGGCGATTTCCTGCTCGGTCAGCGTGGCCGCGATGCTGCGCATGGTCGGGTGCTTGCGCTCGCCCTTCTGGTACGCCTTCAGCGCGTTTTCGATGTACTTGGCGCTCTGGCCGCCCAGCATCGGCACTTCATAGATCTCGGGGAATGACGCACGGTAGCCCGGAATGCCGTGGCATCCGATGCACATTGCAACCTTGTCCTTGGCAGCGTCTCCATTGCCCTTGACTTCCTGTGCCTGCGCGCCCATTGCAGCCGCGCCCAGCACCACCATCGTGAGGAGCTTTTTCATTGTCTTTGCGGATTGGAAATTAAACCGTGCGTGACCTGCCCTGCCGGGCGGAGACGGTTTCAGAATGCTTCTGGGAAAGCCTGGCTTGTCGGTGGGGTTGCAAGAGGTGCAACCCGCCAGACCCGCCCAGACATTCGGCATCCGGGATCATTGCCGTGATGTGGAACACATTCTGGAACCACCTCGCGCAATCGCCGCGACCCGGGCGGGCCGCTGGGACTTCTGAGCGCGGACTGCCGGATACTGGAGAACTGGACGTGGGGGCGCGTCAAACCGGCGCATTGTACAGCAGGCGGCACCTGGCAGTCCAGCAACCGCCCCTCGTTGCAGGCCGCCTGTCAGGCCCGCCCAACACGAACCACAAAGGTCTTTTATACTGGCCCACTCCGGGAAAGCGCACGACCGTTCGCAGACGCTCGATGGCAGGCCCGGACGAACCATACCGCCCATAATGAAAGCGCGCGTGACAGCGCGAAGAGACTGCGCCAAACACGCCAACCCGGCCCGAACCGACCAAGACAGGGCCGTCACCTCCAGGTTGCCTCATGTCAAACACCGCCAACGCTTCCGCCCAAGCTTCTTCCGCCCAGCAGGCCCGTTTCGAGGGCAGTGACCAGTATGTCGCCACCGACGACCTCAAGCTGGCCGTCAACGCCGCGCGCACGCTGCAGCGCCCGCTGCTGATCAAGGGCGAGCCCGGCACCGGCAAGACCATGCTGGCCGAGGAAGTGGCCGCCGCGCTCGGCATGCCGCTGCTGCAGTGGCATATCAAGTCGACCACCAAGGCGCAGCAGGGCCTGTACGAATACGACGCGGTCTCGCGCCTGCGCGACTCGCAGCTCGGCGACGACCGCGTGCACGACATCCGCAACTACATCGTCAAGGGCGTGCTGTGGCAGGCCTTCGAGGCCGACCAGCAAGTGGTGCTGCTGATCGACGAGATCGACAAGGCCGACATCGAATTCCCCAACGACCTGCTGCGCGAACTCGACCGCATGGAGTTCTACGTCTACGAGACGCGCGAACTGGTCAAGGCGAAGCACCGTCCGCTGGTGATCATCACCTCGAACAACGAGAAGGAACTGCCCGACGCCTTCCTGCGCCGCTGCTTCTTCCACTACATCAGGTTCCCGGACGCCGACACCATGCAGCAGATCGTCGACGTGCACTACCCCGGCATCAAGCGCGAGCTGGTCGCCGCCGCGCTGGAATCGTTCTACGAGATGCGCAACCTGCCGGGCCTGAAGAAGAAACCGTCCACCTCCGAGCTGATCGACTGGCTCAAGCTGCTGATGTCCGAGGACATCCCGCCCGATGCGCTGAAGAGCCCCGACAAGAAGGCCGCGATCCCGCCGCTGCACGGCGCGCTGCTGAAGAACGAGCAGGACGTGCACCTGTTCGAGCGCCTGGTGTTCATGAACCGCGCCAACCGCTGAGCGAGCATTCTGTCATGACCGCTTTTGCCAAACCCGTGACCCTGGCCGGCAAGCACGCCACGCTGGAGCCGCTGCGACCCGAGCATGCCGACGGCCTGCGCGCCGCCTGCGCCGACGGCGAGCTGTACAAGCTCTGGTACACCAGCGTGCCCGCGCCCGAGCGCATGGAAGCCGAGATCGTGCGGCGCCTGGGCCTGCAGGAGCAGGGCTCGATGCTGCCGTTCGCGGTGCGCGACGCCGCGGGCGAACTGGCGGGCATGACCACTTACATGAATATCGACGCGGCCAACCGGCGCGTGGAGATCGGCTCGACCTGGTACGCGCGCCGGGTCCAGCGCACGCCGCTGAACACCGAGTGCAAGCTGATGCTGCTCGGCCATGCCTTCGACCAGCTCGACTGCATCGCCGTTGAATTCCGCACGCACTGGATGAACCAGCAGAGCCGCGCCGCGATTGCGCGCCTCGGCGCCAAGCAGGACGGCGTGCTGCGCAACCACCAGCGCATGCAGGACGGCTCGTTGCGCGATACCGTGGTGTTTTCGATCATCGCCAGCGAATGGCCGACGGTGCGTCAACACCTGCAATTCCAGCTTGACCGTCCGCGCTGAAGCGGCCGCCTATCACCTGAGCAAGGCATCATGCTGATCGACTTCTTCTTCTCGCTGCGCCACGCCAAGCTGCCGGTCTCGGTCAAGGAATACCTGACCATGCTGGAAGCGCTCAAGGCGCAGGTCATCACGCCCTCGATCGACGAGTTCTACTACCTGTCGCGCATGACGCTGGTCAAGGACGAGAAGCACTTCGACAAGTTCGACCAGGCCTTTGCCGCCTACTTCAAGGGTGTGGAAAGCCTGGTTGACTGGAAGTCCGACATCCCGCTCGACTGGCTGCAGAAGACGCTGGAGCGCGAGCTGTCGGCCGAGGAAAAGGCCAGGATCGAGGCCATGGGCGGCCTCGACAAGCTGATGGAGCGCCTCAAGCAACTGCTCGAGGAGCAGAAGGAAAAGCACGAGGGCGGCAACAAGTGGATCGGCACCGGCGGCACCTCGCCGTTCGGGCACGGCGGCTACAACCCCGAAGGCATCCGCATCGGCGGCCCGAGCAAGGGCAACCGCACCGCGATCAAGGTGTGGGAAGCGCGCACCTACAAGGACTACGACGACCAGGTCGAACTGGGCACGCGCAACATCAAGGTGGCGCTGCGCCGCCTGCGCCGTTTTGCGCGCGACGGGGCCGACACCGAGCTGGACCTGGACGACACTATCCACTCGACCGCGGCCAATGCCGGCCTGCTCGACATCAAGCTGCGGCCCGAGCGCCACAACAAGGTCAAGGTGCTGATGCTGATGGACGTGGGCGGCTCGATGGACGACCACATCAAGCGCGTGGAAGAACTGTTCTCGGCCACCAAGACCGAGTTCAAGCACCTGGAGTACTACTACTTCCACAACTGCCTGTACGACTACGTGTGGAAGAACAACCGCCGCCGCCACGCCGAGAAACTGGCCACGTGGGACCTGCTGCACAAGTACACGTCCGACTACAAGATCATCTTCGTCGGCGACGCGACCATGAGCCCGTACGAGATCCTGCAGCCCGGCGGCTCGGTCGAGTACAACAACGCCGAGGCCGGCGCGGTGTGGCTGAACCGCATGACCGAGCAGTTCCCGCACTTCGTCTGGCTCAACCCCGAGCCCGAAGGCCTGTGGCAGTACCGCCAGTCGATCACGGTGATCAACCAGCTGATGAAGGGGCGCATGTACCCGGTCACGCTGGCGGGGCTGGAATCGGCGATGAAGGTGCTGTCGAAGTGAGTGAGTGAATGCCGCGTTAGGGACGATCGGCCTGTTCCCTTGCGCGGCATCACCCGCTGCTTTCGTACTGCAGCAGCGCAGACCACTCGCGGCAGGCCTTCTTGTCGGCCGGGTTCTCCCCGGCGCAGTTGGTGCCGGCCGGGCTCGGGCCGGCATCGACACCATGGCCTGGCGCCCGAACAGCCGGCCGCCCTGGTTGGAGTTGCCGGCGTCGAGCGCTGAGCCGCGCAGCGGCGCCCGCCTTGGCTGCGGCGAGTCAGTCCACCGTGATCCCTGCCTGCCGGATGAACCTGCCATAGCGCGCCCGGTCGGCAATCTGCCGCTCACCGTACGCGCGGATGCTCATCGGCTCCGCCGTGCCGCCCAGCTTCCTGACGCTTTCCTGTAGCGGCGCAGCGGACAGTGCCTGGTTGATCTCGCGGTTCATGCGTTCCAGGATGGCCGGCGGCGTGCCTGCAGGCGCATAGACCCCGAAGGTCGAATCGCCGTCCACATCCCGCAGGCCAGCTTCGGCCAGCGTGGGCACATCGGGGAACTGCGGTGCGCGCCGGGCGCTGGCCACCGCGAGCAGGCGCAGCTTGCCGCTGGCAACGTATTGCAGCCCCGGCCCCGGGTCGAACATGAACTGGACCTGCCCCGCGAGCAGGTCGCCCAAAGCCGGCGCCGCGCCCTTGTACGGCACGTGCACGGCATCGAGCCCACCCGACCGCTTGAACATTTCCGCCGCGATATGCGGCGTGCTGCCGTTCCCGGCCGAGCCGTAGCTGAGCTTGCCCGGATGCTCGCGCACGTAGCTGACGAACTCGCCCAGCGTCTTGACCGGCAGCGAGGGATGCACCAGCAGGTAGACCCGCACCAGCGCCACGGATGCCACGGGCGTCAGGTCCCTGAGCGGGTCGTAGGGCATCTTCTTGTAGAGGAAGGGATCGATCGCCACCGCACCGCCGGAGGTCAGCAGGAAGGTGTATCCATCCGGCTGTGCCTTGGCCACGGCATCGCCGCCGACGATGCCGTTCGCGCCGGGCCGGTTATCCACCACCACGGGGCGTTTGAGCGCTTCGGACAGGGTCGGTGAAATGCCGCGGGCCAGCGTGTCGGCCGCGCCGCCGGCCGGGAAGTTCACCACCAGCCGGATCGGCTTCACGGGCCACGGCGTGGCATTGCCTTGTGCAGCCGCGCTGCCGGCCAGGCCCAGCGCGCACATTGCCACGGCAATGGGGCGCGCAATGCGGGAAGGGAATCGCATATGCTTTGTCTCCTGAATGTTCTCGTTATGTGCGAGCGGCCAGTGGCCACCACCGGCCACCACCGGCCACCACCGGCCGTCCTGCTCAGAACGGATACTGCCTCGGCGTGGTCTGCATCGTGATCCAGCGCAGTTCGGTGAAGGCCTCGATGCCGGCCTTGCCGCCAAAGCGGCCATAGCCGCTGGACTTGACACCGCCGAACGGCATCTGGGCTTCGTCATGCACGGTGGGCCCGTTGACATGGCAGATGCCCGACTCGATGCGCCGCGCGACCTGCATGGCGCGCGCGATGTCGCGCCCGAACACGGCGGCGGAAAGCCCGTACTCCGAATCATTGGCGCAGGCGATGGCCGCTTCCACGCCACTGACGCGCACGACCGCCTTGACTGGCCCAAACGATTCCTCGTGGTAGATGTCCATCTCCGGCGTGACATGATCGAGCACGGTCGCGGCCATCAGCGTATCCGTGGCCTTGCCGCCGCAGGCGAGCTTCGCGCCCTTGGCCAGCGCATCGTCGATCATGGCGTTGCAGCGTTCGACCGTGCTCATGTCCACCACCGAGCCCAGCACCGCCGGCCCCGAGCGCGGATCGGCAAGCGGCAACGCGGCGGCACGTGCGGCGAACCTGGCAACGAAGTCGTCCGCCACGACAGCATCCACCAAGATGCGCTCGGTGGACATGCAAATCTGGCCCGAGTTGGCGAAGGCGCCGAAGATGGCGGCGTCGACCGCGGCATCGAGGTCGGCATCATCGAGCACCACCAGCGGCGCCTTGCCGCCCAGTTCGAGCACCGCCGGCTTCAGGTGGCGCGCGCAGGCCTGCGCAATCAGCCGGCCCACGCGCGTCGAACCCGTGAAGTTGACGCGCCGTACCGCCGGATGGGCCACCATGGCCTCCACCACCTCGGCGGCGTCGGCCGGCGCATTGGTGATGAAGTTGACCACGCCCGGCGGAAAGCCAGCTTGCGCGAGCGCATCGATGATCAGGCCATGCGTTGCCGGGCAGATCTCCGAGCCCTTGAGCACCACGGTGTTGCCGCAGGCAAGCGCGGTCGCCACCGCACGCACGCCGAGGATGACCGGCGCGTTCCAGGGCGCGATGCCAAGCACCACGCCCGCGCCCTGCCGCACCGCCATGGCAACGCTGCCCGGCACGTCAGACGGAATCACGTCGCCATGAATGTGCGTGGTCAGGGCGGCCGCCTCCTGCAGCATGCCGACGCCCAGATGCACGTTGAAGCCGGCCCACTGGGCCGAGGCGCCGGTCTCCGCCGCCATCGCCGCCGCGATCGCCGCCCCCTTGCTTTCCAGCGACTGCGCGGCGCGCATCAGCAGCGCCCGGCGATCGCCCGGGCCCGTATCGCGCCACGCCGGGAAGGCATCGGCCGCTGCCGCCACGGCGGCCAGCGCATCCGCCTTGCCGGCGGCCGGGGCGCGCGTGGCGACGCTCTGGTCCAGCGGGTTGCGGCGCTCGAAGGTTGCGCCGCTGGCGGCCGGCGTACGCTCGCCGCCGATCAGCATGGTGATGGTCTGCATGGTCTGTCTCCTCTGTTGTTCTGGCATGCCGGCGCGGCATGGAAAGGGAAAGCGGCTAGGCCACCTCGATCTCGACCACGGTCGGCACGCTGGATTGCAGCGCCGTGGCCAGCGCATCGGGCAGCGCTGACGCGGTGCGGATCCGCACCGCCTCGCAGCCATGGCCGCGCGCGAGCGCCACGAAATCGAGGTCGGGCAGAGCCGTGCCCACCAGCGGATCGCCGTGGCCGAAGCCGAAGGTAGGCGCGAATTCCTGCAGCGCCGCGTAGCGGCGGTTGTTCAGCACGATGAACGTGATCGGCAGTTTCAGCTGCGCGGCGCTCCACAACGCCTGGATCGCGTACATGCTGGACCCGTCGCCGACCAGGCCGATCACCTTGCGCCCTGGCTTGCCCAATGCCACGCCAACAGCCGCCGGCAGCCCGAAGCCCAGGCCGCCGCTGCACATCGTGTAGAAGGTCTCGCTGCGCACGATCGGCAGGTAGCGATGCATCACCGGGCGCGCGCTCGGCGCTTCCTCGACGATGATCGACTCCGGATCGCGCAGCTCGGCCAGGGTCTGCAGCACGTAGGCCACGCTCATCGGCGCGCCCGGCTGCGCGCGCGGCGCGGGCTGCCTTGGCGGCGGGGCTTCGCGGCGCGGCGGGGCGGGACGGGCCAGCAGGCCGGCCACACCCTGGCGGATGCTGCCGACCGCGCTCGTGCCCGCCGGTGCCCAGGCTGCGGCACTGGCGTCCTCGGTCAGCTGGACCAGCTGCGCGCCCGGCGGCACGTGCGGGCCGAAGCCCTCCACGTGATAGGTGAACGCGGGTGCGCCCACGGCAAAGATCAGGTCATGCCCGGCCAGCAGCGCGACGATCTTCTCGCGCATGGCCGGCAGGAATCCGGCAAACAGCGGATGGTCTTCGGGAAAGCCGCAGCGCCCCGACATCGGCGCGACCCACACCGAAGCCTGGTGCCGCTCGGCCAGCCGCACGACGTCATCCCAGGCGCCGTCACGATCGACGGCCGCGCCGACCACCAAAGCGGGACGGCGGCTGGCGTCGAGCGCGTCGCCGATCTGCGCGAGCAGCGCGGGCTGGGCCCCGATCTCGGTGCTGACCGTGCGCGGCAGTACCGGCTCGCAGGGACGGGCCCAGTCATCGGCCGGAATGGAGATCAGCACCGGCCCGCGCGGCGGCTGCATGGCGATGTAGTAGCCGCGCGCAATCGCCAGCGGCACGTCTTCGGCGCGTGCCGGCTCGCAGCTCCACTTCACGTATGGCTTGGGCAGCTCCGTTGCCTGCGCCGAATAGAGGAACGGTTCGTACGGCAGGATCGAGCGCGCCTGCTGGCCGGCAGTGATCACCAGCGGCGTGCGGTTCTTGAAGGCAGTGAAGATGCTGCCCATGGCATGCCCGACGCCGGCGGCCGAGTGCAGGTTGACGAAGGCGGCGTTGCGCGTGGCCTGGGCGTAGCCGTCGGCCATGCCGACCACGGCCGACTCCTGCAGGCCCAGCACGTAACGAAAATCAGCAGGGAAATCCAGGAATAGCGGCAGTTCGGTCGAGCCGGGATTGCCGAACACCGAAGTCATGCCAAAGGCCCGGAGCAGGTCCAGGACGGCGCCGCGGACAGTGACAGGCAGCTGGGGTGGGCTGGAAGGGGCGATAGGCGCCATGGCGGTCGGTTCCTAGGGCTGGGATGGGTTGACTTGCGCTACAGTATGGACACGCTGCCCTTGCCTGAAAATTGCCAATTCCGGGCAAAGTCATTACCATTTTGCATGACCCTCGATCTGCGCCAAATCCAGGCCTTCCTTGCTGTCTGCGAGCACCGCAGCCTGGGGCGCGCCGCGGCCCACCTGAACCTGACCCAGCCGGCGCTAAGCCGTACCATCCAGCGGCTGGAAGCCCAACTGGGT
Organism: Cupriavidus sp. L7L; assembly: GCF_004353535.1. Taxonomy (NCBI): domain Bacteria; kingdom Pseudomonadati; phylum Pseudomonadota; class Betaproteobacteria; order Burkholderiales; family Burkholderiaceae; genus Cupriavidus; species Cupriavidus sp. L7L. The sequence continues at coordinate 14,942 of NZ_SMNY01000046.1, read as the reverse complement.
GCCCCGCTGTTCGAACGTTATTCCACCGGCATGGTGCTGACCGCCTACGGCGAGGCGCTGCTGCCCCACGCCACCCTGCTGCGCCACGAAGCCGACCACGCCATCGAGGCCGTCCGCGCGCTGCGCGGGCTGGCCAGCGGCACCATCCGTGTCGGCGCCGTCGCCAGCGTGGTCAGCGGCGTGCTGCCGCAGGCCATCGAGGCCGTGCTGGCGCGCTGGCCCAATCTGCGGCTGCGCATCATCGAAGGAGTGGGCGATTTCCTCGCCGATGCGCTGGCCAAGCGCGAGATCGACCTGGCCATCGGCATTGCCCTGCCGGAAAACGACGAGATCTGCGCCGTCAGCGATGTTGGCTGGAGCGATACCAGCTACGTGGTGGCCGCAACCGGCCATCCGCTGATGGGCAAGCGCGGCCTGAAGCTGGCCGATACGCGGGGCTGCCACTGGGTGATGCCGCCGCGCGGCACCGCGCCGTTCGAGGAACTGCTGCGTCTGTTCGCGCGGCATGAACTGGCGCCGCCCGAGATCGTTGCCGAAACGCGCTCGATCATCGCGCTCAAGAGCCTGGTCGCGCGCGCCGGCTTCCTCAGCTGGATTGCCGAGCCGATGTACCAGGCCGAGCAGAAGGCCGGGCTGATCCACACGCTGCCGATACCCGGCGCCAGCGCGCCGCGCCGGCTGACCGTCTACCGGCGCCGGCACGGCATCCTGCCAGCGCCGGCAGTCAGGCTGCTGGAGCAACTGCGTAACCTGACTGCAACGCAAGCCTAGCGCGCCGGACCCGCTTGCCCGGACGAGGCGGCCCGTGATCCGGCGGCCGGCACATCTGCACCCTCCATCACCCACTTGCGGAAAATCTGCAGCGCCGGCAGGTGCTGTTTCTGCTCCGGATAGCACAGGTAATAGCCTTTCTTTGCTAGCACCTGCGCCGGATGCGCGACCACCAGCGCCCCGCTGGCGAGTTCCTGTTCGATCAGGCAGCGCGGGATCAGCGCAATGCCCAGCCCCGACAGCGCGGCCTGCGTCAGCAACGAGAACTGGTCGAAACGCGCGCCGCTCCATGCCTGCCGCGTGGTTACGCCGAGCGTGGCGAACCAGTCGGGCCAGGCCTCGGGCACGGTGGTGTGGTGCAGCAGCGGATAGTGCAGCAAGGCGGCCGGCGTGCGCGCGACGCCGTGCGGTTCCTGTGCCAGCAGGCCCGGCCGGCATACCGGTAGCACTTCGCGTCCGGTCATGTAGTCAGCCAGGCTGCCTGGCCAGACGCCATCGCCGAAGCGGATCGCCGCATCCAGATCCGGCTCGGAAAAATCGTAGCCCTGCGCATGCGGCACGAATTCCAGCGTTACCTCCGGATGCCGCGCAAAGAACTGCGGCAGGCGCGGGATCAGCCACTTCGCGCCCAATGTCGGCATGCTTGCGATATGCAACACGCCGCCGCGGCCCTGGCGCGCCATCAGTTCGACGGTGGCGGCCTCCAGTTCGTTGAGGCTTGGCCCGATGCGCTCCAGGTAGCGCTCTCCCGCCGTGGTCAGCACCAGGCGCTGACGCACGCGCTCGAACAGCTCCACGCCAAGGTAAGCCTCCAGGCTGCGCACCTGCTTGCTGACCGCCCCCTGCGTCACATGCAGTTCGCGTGCGGCGACAGTGAAACTGTTGTGCCGGGCCGCGGCCTCGAAGGCCTGCAACTCGGTCAGCGACGGACACATGCGTCGCATAATTCACCTCTACTTCACGACCAAATGGAATGAGCTAGGGATTTTATTTCGTTTGCGAGGGTCCTGCCTGGACGAGCAGAATCGTGAAAACGCCTTTGTCTCTTTCTCGATACCTTTCCCCACACATCATGCAACGTCGCCACCTCCTCCGCGTCCTGGCCGCCACCTCGGCCGCCCTCGCCACCGGCCTGTCGTTCAGCGCCGCCGCCCAGTCCGGCTACCCGACCAAGCCGATCACGCTGGTCGTGCCCTTCCCCGCCGGCGGCACCACCGATATCGTCGCGCGCATCGTTGCCGACAAGCTCGGCCAGCAACTGGGCCAGGCCGTGGTGGTCGACAACCGCGGCGGCGCCGGCGGCAGCATCGGCACCACCTTCCTGTCGAAGGCGGCGCCCGACGGCTACACGCTGGGCATTGCCACGGCCTCGACCCACGGCATCAACCCTGCGGTCTACCCGCGCCTGTCCTACGATGCAACCAAGGACTTCACCACCATCACCAACCTGGCCTCGGTGCCGAACGTGATGAGCATCAACCCGGCGGTCAAGGCCACCGACATGAAGTCCTTCATCGCGCTGGCGCAATCGCAGCCGAACAAGCTGGCCTATGGCTCGGCCGGCAACGGCAGCGTCTCGCACATGATGGGGGAACTGTTCAAGATGAGCAGCAAGACCGAACTGCTGCACGTGCCGTACAAGGGCGTGGGCCCGGCGCTGAACGACGCGCTGGCCGGCCAGGTGCAGGTGCTGTTCGACAACCTGCCGTCGTCGCTGCCGTTCATCGAAGGCGGCAAGCTGCGCGCGCTGGCCGTGGCCGCGCCCAAGCGCGTGGCGGCGCTGCCGAACGTGCCGACCTTCGCCGAGCTGGGCCTGGGCGAGGTCAACGACGCCGCGTGGTTCGGCCTGATCGCGCCGGCCAACCTGCCGGCCGACATCCAGAACAAGCTGCATGCCGCCGCCGTCAAGGTGCTGGCAACGCCGGAAGTCAAGGCCAAGCTGGAAAAACTGGGCGCGACCCCGGTGGGCGACACCCCGGCTCACTTCGCCGCGCAGATCAGGAGCGAAGTGGCCAAGAACAAGCGCGTGGCCGCGGCTGCCAAGATCTCGCTCGACTGACCACTGGCGCAGCACCATGACCGATACCGACCGAACCACCGCGGATAGTCCGTACTTCCTGTACCAGCCGGAGGGGGAGCCCGCCCCGCTGTTCCTGGATTCGCCGCACAGCGCGACCACCTACCCGACGGACTTCCGCCCCGATCCCGCCCTGCCGCTGCAGCTGCTGCGGCAGGCCGAGGACACCTTCGTCGATGAGCTCTACGCCGGCGCGCCGGCGCGCGGCATCCCGCTCTTGTGCGCGGGCTTCCCGCGCAGCTACCTCGACGCCAACCGCGCGCTGGAGGAAATCGACGAAGCCCTGCTCGACGCCCCCTGGCCCGGCGCGAAGCAGGAAACCTCCAAGACCCGGCTTGGCAAGGGCCTGGTCTGGCGCGTGCTCGACAGCGGCGAGGCGATCTACGACCGCAAGCTCGGCGTCGAAGAAGTGCAGTCCCGCATCAACCGCTGCTACCTGCCCTACTACGCGCAGCTGCAGAAACTGGCCGATCACGCCGTCACCAGCCACGGCAGCGCCTGGCACATCAACTGCCATTCGATGCCGAGCCACGCCGCGCCATACGCGACCGAGTTCCCCGGCCTGGAGCATCCCGACTTTGTCGTCGGCGACCGTGACGGCACCACCTGCGACAAGCGCTTCACCGACCGCATCGAAGGCGTGCTCAAGGACATGGGCTACGAGGTCTGGCGCAACCACCCATACAAGGGCGTGGAAATCGTGCGCGTGGTCGGCCAGCCGCAGGCCGGTCGCCACAGCCTGCAGCTCGAGGTCAACCGCAAGCTGTACATGGACGAGGTGGGCCTGACCCACACCGCCGGCTTCGCCAAGCTGCGCCATGACCTGAACGCACTGCTCGACGATTTGCTGCGCTTTACGCGCGCGATGCCCTCGCGCGTGGCCTGAGGCGTTTGCCAACGCACCACGGCCGGGCCGCGCGGGATCACCGCGGACCGGCTGTGCGGGTTCCCCGCAGTTGTGCAGCGTGGGAAATATCTGCTAGAAAGCAGGCCCCTTCCTGCGCGTCGTCATTGCGTTAGAAGAATAGGTAACAAGATTTAGGAACTTTGCCGGATAGGTTTCCTCTATCATGGCATTCCTTTGCGAAGCTACCCGGCCTGCCGGCCCCTGCGCCGGCAAGCCAATCCCAGAACGCGAACACCGCAAACACTGTGATCCGACGAATTTCCGAACTGCTCGGCAGCCGGCTCCGCATGGTGGCTGCCGCGGTGGCCGGTGCGATCGGGCTGGCGGGCTGCGCCAACATGCCGGCCGACGAGGCCGCCGCGCAGACCCCTGCCGCCGCCCCGACGGCCGCTCCTGCCCGGGCCGCCCCCGCTCCTGCCGCTTCCTCCACCCCGCCCACCAAGACCATCACCCTGCCCGATCGCGGCCGTGTCAGCCTGTCCGAGTACCGCGCACGCATGCGCGAGCAGCTGATGAAGACCGAGAACGCCAGCAGCGACGTGGCCGACTGCGCCGCGCACGCCAGTTGGGTAGTGCCGCGCTCGGCCAGCTACGATGCCCTGAAGATCCCCACCGGCGCGCTCGCCGCCGGGCAGGCCACGACCGAGCCCTGGAGCGGACGCTTCTCGCCCGGCAAGCAGGCCGTGCCGGTCAGTACCGTGGTGACGTTCAACGCCACCGCGCACAAGCGCCGCGGCGACGACTGGCAGCCCGTGCGCGTGCGCTGCGGCTACGACGACGGCATGATGCTGGCGTACGAACTGCAGGACCCCGGCGGCGCCACCATCAGCGAACCCGCTGCCGCGCCTGCGGTGCCCACGTCGAGCCAGGCCACGTCGTCCGGCAAGAGCCGCAAGGGCAAGGGCAAGAGCACGGCGTCGTCGAAGTCGGGCAAGTCTTCGGCGGCCAAGTCGACCAAGTCGGCTTCGTCGAAAGCGGCGTCAGGGTCGGCGAAGACGAGCAGCACGGCCAAGAAGAAGCAGTAAGCTCGCTGGTTGTCTCCCCTCTCCCGCCCCTCTCCCATCAGTCCCATCAGGGAGAGGGGAGCAAACCCTCAGCGTGCGAGAGAGACACCGCCTCAGCCCAGGTAATCCAGGATCGCCTGCAGCATCGCCGTACCCAGCAGCGCGCTGCGCGCGCCGTTCCAGCCCACCGCCGGATCGGGCAAGTCGGCGTTGTCCTTGAACGGCATTTCCAGCGTCAGCGCCAGGCAGCCGAAGGTATGGCCGATGTACTTGGACGCGAGCTTGAGCGCGTCGGCGTTGTACTTGCTGGCGGCATAGCCGTGCACGTCCTGGAAGTCCGGCGAAGCACGCTTGAAGGCTTCGATGAAGCGCTGCTGCTCGCGCCGGCGCGCTTCGGTAAAGCCGGGCAGCATCTCGCTGCCGGCGACGAAGTTGTACGGCAGGCCCTCGTCGCCGTGGATATCGAAGAACATGTCGCACCCCGTGGCCTCGATGGCGCGGCGCACGTGGTAGACCTCCGGGCTGGTATCCGCGCTGGGCGACATCCATTCGCGGTTCAGGTTGGCGCCGGCGGCGTTGGTGCGCAGGTTGCCGCGCGCCGAGCCATCCGGGTTCATGTTCGGCACGATATGGAACACGGCGCGCTCGAGCAGCCTGCGCGCGACCGGATCGCCGGCCCAGATGCCGGTGCCGGTCAGCCGCTGCAGCACGCCTTCGACAAACCATTCGGCCATGCTCTCGCCCGGATGCTGGCGCGCGATCATCCAGATGGTCTTCTTGCCGGGGCCGGGCTGGCCCAGCGTGGCGCGGGTCATGTCGCGCCCGTCGACGGTGCTGCCCAGGTGCGACAGCTGCGCCAGCGGCGAGCGCTGGCAGCTCGCCAGCAGCGACAGGTGGCGCTCGTCGGGATAGGGCTCGAAATACGCGAACCAGACGCTGTCGTGCTCCGGCGTGAACTCCACCGTCATCACCTTGCCGTCGAAGCTGGTCGGCACGCGGAACCAGAGCGCGCGGTCATACGAGGCCACCGCGCGGTAGTCGCGCCAGCCATCCGGATAAGTGCAATCGCCCGCGTTGAGGAAGTGCATCCGGCACGCCTGCCCCGCCGCGCCCTGCAGGCGGAAATGGAACCACTGCCGGAAGTCGGCGTGCGAATCGGCGCGGATGCGCAGGCGGATATCGTCGGCACGGTCGAGCGCCTCGACCTCGATGGCACCCGAATCGAAATGCGAGGAAATATGCAGGGCGGAAGGCATGGCTGGCGGTCTCGTTTCGTTAGGGTTCGGTCTTCCGGGGTTCAGTCTTCCAGGCGGCGGCGGAACACCCAGCGGCCGGCGTCGGAAGCGGAGGCGTCGAAGGCATAGCCGTCCCCGGCGAAGCGCTTGAGCTTTTCCGGCTCGGTGATGCGGTGCGTGACCGCGTAGCGCGCCATCGTGCCGCGCGCGCGCTTGGCGTGGAACGAGATGATCTTGTAGCGCCCGCCCTTCCAGTCCTCGAACACCGGCGTGACGATGCGTGCCTGCAGCACCTTGGGCCGCACCACCTTGAAATACTCTTCCGAGGCCAGGTTGACCAGCACTGGCGAGCCTTCCTGCTTCAGCGCAGCCATGTCGCCGTTGATCGTCTGCGTGACCTCGTCGCCCCAGAATGCATACAGGTCCTTGCCGGCTGCGTTGTCGAGGCGCGTCCCCATTTCCAGCCGGTAGGGCTGCATCCAGTCCAGCGGACGCAGCACGCCGTACAGGCCGGACAGGATGCGCAGGTGCTTCTGCGCGAAGCCGAGGTCCTCGGCGCTCAGCGTCTTCGCGTCGAGACCGTCGTAGACGTCGCCGTTGAAGGCCAGCACCGCCTGCTTGCTGTTGGCGGCGGTGAACTCGGGCGACCACTCGGCATAGCGCGTGACGTTGAGCACGGCAAGCTTGTCGGAGATGTCCATCAGCGTGCCCACGTCCTGCGGCGCGAGCTTGCGCAGGCGCTCGATCAGCGTGGCGGAACGGTCGATGAAACGCGGCAGCGTATGGGTCTTGATGCGCGGGGGTGTCTCGTAGTCCAGGGACTTGGCGGGAGACAAAACGATGAGCATGGCAAAATCGCGGCTATAGCCAAGGACAAACCAGCCAAGATTGTAGCGAATGCGCCTCGACAGTACCGGAACCGACCATCCCGCCAGCCCCGCCGGCATCACATCCGCGCCAGCGGGCGCACCCTGCGTGGTGCTCGACTCCAATATCTGGGTCGACCTGCTGGTATTTCGCGACCCGCATGTCGAGCCGATCCGGCACGCGCTCGAAGCCGGCGCCATCGCCCCGGTGATCCGCGCCGATTGCCGTGAAGAACTGCGCCGGGTGCTGGCTTATCCGCAATTTGCCCGCTTCGAGGTGGATATCGACGCCGCGCTGGCCACCGTCGACCGCCTGGCCCGCCTCGAACCGCTGCCGCCGCAGGACGAGGCCGACGCCATCAGGCTGCCCCGCTGCAAGGACACCGACGACCAGAAGTTTGTCGAACTGGCCCACTTTGCCGGCGCGGCGTGCCTGGTGTCGAAGGACAAGGCGGTGCTCAAGCTGCGCAGCCGGCTGCGCCGCTCCAGCGGCGTCGAGGTGCTGACGCCGCCGGGCTTCGGCGCCTGGCTGGCCGCGCGGGTCGACACCGCCGCCAGCACCGCCGACATCACAGCCAACACCACGGCCGATCCGCTTTAGAATTGCCGGATCGCGCGCGCGGCCGGTCCGGCACGCGCGCCCTCCCCTTACCGCATCGATACGCCCGCAACATGTCCGCAGACACCACGCTCGCCCCGCTGACCCCGCCACCCTCGCGCCTGCCCGGCGTCGGCACCACCATCTTTACCGTGATGTCGGCCCTGGCCATCGAGAAGAACGCCGTCAACCTGGGCCAGGGTTTCCCGGATTTCGATTGCGACCCGAAGATCGTCGATGCCGTCGCAGGGGCCATGCGCGCCGGTCATAACCAGTACCCGCCGATGGCGGGCGTGCCGCGCCTGCGCCAGGCCATCGCCGACAAGATCGCCGCGCTGTACGGCCACCAGTACAGCTGGGAGTCGGAAATCACCGTCACCGCCGGCGCCACGCAGGGCATCCTGACCGCGATCCTGTGCGCCGTGCACCCGGGCGACGAAGTGATCGTGCTCGAGCCCTGCTACGACAGCTACCTGCCCGCGATCGAACTGGCCGGCGCCACCGCCGTGCCGGTCACGCTGGAGGCGCCCGAGTTCCGCGTGCCCTTCGACAAGCTCGCCGCCGCGATCACGGCGCGCACGCGCATGATCCTCATCAACACGCCGCACAACCCCACCGGCACGATCTGGCGCGCGGGCGACATGGACGAGCTGGCGCAGATCCTGGCCGGCACCGACATCCTGCTGCTCTCCGACGAGGTCTACGAGCACATGGTCTACGACGGCCAGCGGCATGAATCGGTCTCGCGCCATGCCGAACTGGCGCGGCGCAGCTTCGTGATCTCGAGCTTTGGCAAGACTTATCACGTGACCGGCTGGAAGATCGGCTACGTGGCCGCACCGGCCGCGCTGATGGCCGAGTTCCGCAAGGTGCACCAGTTCAACGTGTTCACCGTCAATACGCCGGTGCAGCACGGGCTGGCCGACTACATGGCCGATCCGGCGCCGTACCTGCAGCTGTCGGCCTTCTACCAGGCCAAGCGCGATTTCTTCCGCGCGGGGCTGGCCAGCTCGCGCTTCAAGCTGCTGCCGTCGGATGGCACCTACTTCCAGTGCGTCGATTATTCGGCCATTTCCGACCTGAGCGAGGCGGACTTCGCCATGTGGCTGACGCGCGAGATCGGCGTGGCGGCGATTCCGGTATCGGCGTTCTATACGCAGCCGCGCGAGTCGGGCGTGGTGCGATTCTGTTTTGCCAAGAAGGAAGAGACGCTGGCGCTGGCGCTGGAACGGCTCGCCAGGCTCTGAGCAGGCCGCGGACCCTGCCCCCAAAACAAAAACGCCCACGATGTCATCGCGGGCGTTTTGCTTTGTCGCGAGGATGCGCCGACGCTTACTTGCTCCGGCTCATCATCAGTTCCGTATTCGCCTTCCGGTCCGCATTGACCTTCTGCACCGACTCGCGCTGCGACAGCGTCTTCAGGTAATCCTTGACCGGCAGGTCAGCCAGCATGTCCGTGCCATAGATGATCTTGGTGCACGACGACACCAGCGGCAGGTGCACCGCCGCCGCGCAATCGGCCAGCGTGAAGCTCTCGCCCGCGATATACGGCGAGAATTTCGCCAGCCTGGCAAACGCCGGGATATAGCGCGTCAGCAGCTTGTGCTGGCGCTCCTTGACGTTGTCGCTGACCTTGCCGCCGAAGAACGCTTCCGGATACAGCTCGCGCGCCGTCAGCTCCAGGTACAGCTCCAGGAAGGTGACGATCTCGCGCACCTTGCCGGCCTGCAGCGGATCTTTCGGCAGCAGCGGCGTCTGCGGGAAAGCCGCCTCCAGGTATTCGACGATGACTTCCGACTCGCACAGCGAGCCGGATTCGGTGATCATGTAGGGCACCTTGCCTGCGGGCGAAGCGGCCGGGTCGGTCTCGCCGATCCAGGCGAGCACCTCTTCGAACGGCACGTTCTTTTCCAGCAGCGCCAGCTTCACTTTGTTGTAGTAGTTGCTGGCGGCAAAACCGCAGAGCTTCAGCATGTCGTCTCTCTCCGTTGTTGGAATGATCGCCCGCGCGAGCACGGGTCTGAGGGGGATTGTGGACCATCCGTAGCCTGCCGTGTCCGGCCTGGCCGATCAGCGCACGCCGCCTGCCCTTCCGGTCTGTTCGGAAAGATGCAAAAAACGTACGATCGTGCTAATTTAACCACAACTTTTGGGACGAATGATGAGCACTTTCACCATCGACACGCTGGGTGTCGTCGGCACCGGCGCCATGGGACGCGGCATTGCGCAGATCGCCGCCCAGGCTGGCCTGACCGTGAACCTGTACGACGCCAACCCGCAAGCTGTGGCCGCCGCCCGCCAGTACCTGCAGGACACGCTGGCCAAGCTCGCCGACAAGGGCAAGATCAGCGCCGCCGACGCCCAGGCCACGCTGGCCCGCGTCAAGCCCTGCGGCGCGCTGGAAGACCTGGCCGGCTGCGACATGGTGCTGGAAGCCATTGTCGAGAAGCTCGAAGTCAAGCGCGACCTGATCGCCAAGCTGGAAGCGATCCTGCGCGAGGACGCCATCATCGCCTCTAACACCTCGTCGCTGTCGATCACCGCGATTGCCGTCGGCGCGAAGCACCCGGGCCGCGTCGCCGGCTACCACTTCTTCAACCCGGTGCCGCTGATGAAGGTGGTCGAAGTCATCGACGGCCTGTCGGGCGACCCCGCGGTGGGCGACGCGCTGATGGCGCTGTCGCGCCGCATGGGCCATACGCCGGTGCGCTGCAAGGACATGCCGGGCTTCATCGTCAACCATGCCGGCCGCGGCATGAACATCGAAGGCCTGAAGGTCGCGCAGGAAGGCGTGGCCGAGTTTGCCGACATCGACAACATCATGCGCGAGCAGGCCGGCTTCCGCATGGGCCCCTTCGAGCTGATGGACCTGACCGGGCTGGACGTGTCGCACCCGGTGATGGAGTCGATCTACAACCAGTTCTACCAGGAGCCGCGCTACCGTCCGTCGCCGATCACCGCGATCCGCGCGGTCGGCGGGCTGATCGGCCGCAAGGCCGGCGCCGGCTTCTACCGCTACGCCGATGGCCAGAAGCAGGTGCCGGCGGCCGCCGCTGTGCCGGGCGCGCGCCCGTCGAGCGTGTGGGTCAGCCATGACAGCGAGCGCGGCCACGCCATGGTGACCAAGCTGCTGGGCGCGCTGGGCGTGACCCCGGAAGGCGGCAACAAGCCGTCGGCCGACGCGCTGATCATCGTCACGCCGCTGGGCCTGGATGCCACCACCAGCGCGCTGCAGCAGGGCCTGGACCCGGCCCGCACCGTCGCCATCGACACGCTGCTGCCGTTCGAGGCCACCAGGCGCCGCACGCTGATGACCACGCCCGCCACCAGCGCCGCCGCGCGTGACGCCGCGCATGGCCTTTTTGGCAGCGACGGCGTGCCGGTCACGCTGATCCGCGATTCTGCCGGCTTTGTTGCCCAGCGCGTGCTCTGCTGCATCATCAATATCGCCAGCGATATCGCGCAGCAGCGCATCGCCACGCCGGCGGACATCGACCTTGCCGTGAACCTCGGCCTCGGCTACCCGAAGGGCCCGCTGGCCCTGGGCGACGCGGTCGGCCCGCAACTGGTGCTGGAGACTCTGCGCAACATGGAAGCGCTGACCGGCGACATGCGTTACCGCCCGAGCCCGTGGCTGTGGCGCCGTGCCGGCCTCGGCCTGTCGCTGCTGGCCGAAGAGCAGTAAGCCCGTTCCTTATCGTTTTAAGAGCCCGGTTTTCCAGAGTCCGCCCCCATGCCCGCACAACTGCTATCCGAACGCGTCGACTCGACGCTGGTCCTGACCATCTCGAACCCGGAGGCGCGCAACGCGCTGCACCCGGACATTTATGCGGGCTCCAAGGCGGCGCTGGACGCGGCCGCCGCCGACGATACGATCCGCGCGGTGATCTTCACCGGCGCCGACGGCATGTTCTGCGCCGGCGGCAACCTGAACCGGCTGCTGGGCAACCGCAGCCAGCCGCCCGAGGTGCAGGCCGCCAGCATCGAGGTGCTGAACGGCTTTATCCGCTCGCTGCACGCCTTTCCCAAGCCGATCATCGCGGCGGTGGAAGGCGCGGCCGCGGGCGCGGGCCTGTCGCTGGTGCTGGCGTGCGACTTCGTGGTCGCGGCCAGCGACGCCAAGTTCGTGATGGCCTACGTCTCGGTCGGCCTCACGCCCGACGGCGGCGGCTCGTACGAACTGGCGCGCGCCCTGCCGCGCCAGCTCGCCAGCGAGATGATGATGGAAGGCAAGCCCGTCAGCGGCGAGCGGCTGGCCCAGTTCGGTCTCGTCAACCGCGTCACGCCGCCGGGCGAGGCGCTGGCCGAGTCGCTGCGCCTTGCCGCAGGGCTGGCCAGGCAATCGCCACATGCGGTCGGCCGCATCAAGGGCCTGATCAACTATGCGGCCACGGCTTCGCTCGACGAACACTTGCTGGCCGAGCGCGACAACTTTGTAGCCGCGCTGCATCACCCGGATGGCGGCGAAGGCATCAGCGCCTTCCTTGAAAAGCGCAAGCCGCAGTACCGCTGACGGACCCGGACGGGCGGCTGCCCGTCTTCATGGCAATCCCGCGGCAGACGGGCAGGCCAGCTACAACACAAGGAGACAACGCATGGAATTGCCGCCGTCCTCGCGTCGCCGCATCTACCTGATGCGGCACGGTGCCGTCTCGTATTTCGATGAAGCCGGGCGCCCTGCCCTGCCGGAGATGGTGCCGCTCAACGAAACCGGCCGCATGCAGGCCACGGCCGCCGGACGCGCCTTTGCCGCGGAGCACATCCGCTTCGACCGCGTCATCGTCAGCGGCCTGCCGCGCACCGTGGAGACTGCCGAGCGCGTGCTGGCCGAACTGCCCGACATGGACGGCGTGGTGCCCGAAGTCTGGCCCGAATTCCAAGAGATCCGCGGCGGCGATCTGTCCGCGATCGCCGACGCCGACCTGCGCGACGCCTTCGTCGGCGCCTTCGAAGGCGAGGTGCCGGAAGACAAGCGCTTCCTCAACGGCGAGACCATCGGCGCCTTTCTCGACCGCGTGCTGCCCGGGCTGGATCGCCTGCGCGAAGACCCGGAATGGGATACCGTGCTGATGGTGCTGCACGGCGGCACCAACCGCGCCATCCTGTCGCAGGCCATCACCTGCGGGCGGCGCGTGCTGTTCGGCTCGCTGCTGCAGACGGCGGGCTGTATCAATGTGCTCGACATGGGCGACGGCCCGCTCGACTGGGTGGTCCGCATGACCAACTACTCGCCGCCCACGCCCGTCCACAGCGGCTCGCGCCACACCACCATGGAAGTGCTGCTGCACCAGTATTTGCGCGGACGCCAGCCGGCCGCCTGAGTCACCCCAGCCATCCAACCGAACCCGAACAGAAAACCAACGGAGACAGCATGACGAGCAACGTATCGCACTTCGAGGGCACGCGCCCGGTGGCAGACCAGCAACGCTTCGACACCGGCGCGCTGGAAGCCTGGATGCGCCAGCACGTGGAGGGCTTTGCCGGCCCGCTGACCGTCGAGCAATTCAAGGGCGGACAGTCCAACCCGACCTTCAAGCTGGTCACGCCGGGCCAGACCTATGTGATGCGCGCCAAGCCCGGCCCCAAGAGCAAGCTGCTGCCGTCGGCGCATGCCATCGAGCGCGAATACCGCGTGATGGCCGCCCTCGCCGGCACCGACGTGCCGGTGGCGCGCATGTACGCGCTGTGCGAAGACGAATCGGTAATTGGCCGGGCCTTCTACATCATGGAATTCGTCGCCGGCCGGGTGCTGTGGGACCAGTCGTTGCCCGGCATGGACAATGCCGAGCGCAGTGCCATCTATGACGAGATGAATCGCGTCATCGCCGCGCTGCATACCGTCGACTACAACGCCATCGGGCTGGGGGACTACGGCAAGCCCGGCAACTACTTCCAGCGCCAGATCGAGCGCTGGACCAAGCAATACAAGCTGTCGGAGACCGAGTCGATCCCGGCCATGGATGCGCTGATGGACTGGCTGCCGCAGCATATTCCCCAGGAAGACGCGGACCTGACGTCGATCGTGCATGGCGACTACCGGCTCGACAACCTGATGTTCCACCCCACCGAGCCGCGCGTGCTGGCGGTGCTGGATTGGGAACTGTCCACGCTGGGGCATCCGATGGCGGATTTCAGCTACCACTGCATGAGCTGGCATATCGCACCGGGGCAGTTCCGCGGGATTGCGGGGCTGGACTATGCGGGGCTGGGGATTCCTGACGAGGCGACGTATCGCCGCATGTACGAGCAGCGCACCGGGCGTGCGATCACTGGTGACTGGAATTTCTATCTTGCCTTCAGCATGTTCCGTATTGCCGGGATTCTGCAGGGGATCATGAAGCGCGTGGTGGATGGAACGGCTTCGTCGGCGCAGGCTACGGATGCGGGTAAGCGGGCGCGGCCGATGGCGGAGATGGGGTGGGAGTATGCGAGGAAGGCTGGGGGGTAAGGAAATAGTTATGCTCGGGCATCTTGGTCGCTAGCCGTTGAACCGCTGTTGTCGCTGATGGTGACATGTTATCGGCCGTTGCTGCGTCGCTGTCGCTGTTGGTGACATGCTGTCGGCCGTTGCTGCGTCGCTGTCGCTGTTGGTGACATGCTGTCGGCCGTTGATGCGTCGCTGTCGCTGATGGTGACATGCTATCGGCTGTTTAGGCGTCCGCTGTCGTTGCTTGTGACATGCTGTCGGCCGTTGAGCCGCCTGGTTCCGCCCTGCTGGGCGGGTCACTTTTTGGCCGAGCGCCAAAAAGTAACCAAAAAGCGCGTCGCCTGCGGCTGGCTGAGCCAATTTGGCGCTTCTGGTTATATGGGCGATTTTGGTCTCAGTGAGGCGTGGTCGCAATTCCAGCCTGCTACGCCAGGTGAGTGAGTGTGGGTGCCTGACGAATCCCGACTTTTGAACCATCCCCAGGACGGGTGTAGGCCGCCTGCTACCTGCGGTATCGCATCATCGCCTACGGCTGCGCTGCGCGCGGCTCAGTCTCGCGGGTGAGGTGTCCTGGCCCGAACCCGCATCGCTGCGCTCGCTGGGCGGCGACGGTAGCCAGAGCGAGACCTGCCGCCCTTCCACCTTGGGCCCGCGCGTAGCGCAGCCGAAGGCGTCCCACCGATACGGCATGCAGCAGGCGGCCTACGCCCTGCATGGGGATCGTTCAATAGTCGATTAACGCCAGGCACTATCCCTAACTCACCTGGCGTTAGCAGGCTCGAACGGCGACGAAGCCCAAACGGAAATCACCACCGCCTGAACCACCCACGCCGCCAACTTGATAGCCAGCCGCTCAGGCGACGCGTTTTTTGGTTACTTTTTGGCGCTCGGCCAAAAAGTAACCCGCCCAGGAGGGCGGAACCAGGCGGTTCAACGGCCGACAGCATGTCACAAACAGCGACCACGATAGCACGCTGAAAACCGCCCCCCTTAATCCCCCACCGCCACCCCCTCCCTCCGCGGATCCGCCCCACCCGCCCAAACGACCTTCCCATCT